>JASLDF010000218.1 GCA_030151635.1 Bacteroides sp.
GTCATATTGGCACTCAGATTCCAAGCTATAATATCACGATTAAACAAGTCCATAACAATCGTCAGATACAAAAAACCGTTTTTTGTTGGAATGTAGGTGATATCAGAAACACATTTTTTTAAGGGTGAAAAAGAACAAAAGTCTCGATTTAATAGGTTATCAGCGACAGGTTCTTTGTGATTGGAATCTGCGGTCACCCTGAACTTGCGAGCCAATTTACTTCTTAAGCCCATCTACTTCATATATTTAGGCACTGTTGGTCTGGACACCGCTGTACCAGTTCTACAGAGTTCTGCTTGGATGCGTGGACTGCCGTAGCGCCATTTGGCTTTAAAATAAGCTGTTTGAATCTTTTCTTTCAACTCCTTGGATCGTTCTATTTGCGGACTTTTAGATCCTCTCAGCCAATAGTAATAGCTGCTATGTAAGCTTCCCCCAAAATAGAACTGTTTAAAAATGGAAAAAGAGTAAATTTAGTCCCACGCAGATCGCTAAGATTTTAAAAGAGTTTGATCTTGGTAAGAGTGTTGAAGAGATTATCCGTGAGCATGGTGTTAGTAGCTCAACTTTTTATAAATGGCGTTCAAAATACGTCGGCATGAATTGTAAAGAGCTTAAACGTATCAAAGAGCTTGAGGAAGAAAATGTACGTCTCAAACAGATGTATGCTAACCTATCGCTAGACTATGAACTAGCTAAAGAAATTATCGAAAAAAAGCTTTAAAGCCTTGTCAAAAGCGAAGTATAGCAAAGGAGTTTATCCGCTACGGCATCAACAGGGCGTGTCGAGTATTACGCTTAAGCAAAAGTGTTTATTATCATAAGCATTTGGTAAAAGATGATGGTCACATAGAACAAGCTCTTCAAAATAAAACCCAAAAACATCCAGAAGAAGGATTTTGGAAAGCTTATAACCGTTTAAGAAGTGAAGGTAAAGAGTGGAATCATAAACGTGTACATAGGATTTATGTAGCTTTGGGGCTTCCATTGCGTAGAAAGGTAAAAAACGATTACCCACTCGCATAAAGGAGCCACTAGAGATACCCAGTGAACTTAATCACACGTGGAGTATTGATTTTGTGACAGATGTTTTGGATAATAAAAGACGTTTTTGAGCTTTTAATGTAATAGACGATTATAATAGGGAGGTTTTACATATAGAGATCGACTATTCGCCACGAGTAACCGCATAATATGGGTATTAAATCATCTGATTAACAGAAGGGGTAAACCACAAAAAATACGTATGGATAATGGTCCTGAGTTTATAGCTAAAATAGCTTCAACATGGAGTGAAATGCAACAAATAGTTTTTAAATATATAGAGCCAGGTAATCCACTCAAAATGCACTAATCGAGCGCTTTAATGGTAGTTACCGTAGAGGTGTTCTAAATCGATATATATTTGAAACCTTAGAGGAAGTTAGACAGCAAACAAGAATATGGATGGATGATTACAACAATCATCGACCACATCAGGCATTAGGTAATTTGTCCCCTAAAAAATACGCTAGTTGTGATTCTTTTGGGACTAGTTCCAAAAGAATCACAACTAATAACTATATTGAAAAATTGGAATTATAAGTGGTTCTAACTTGGGGAAGCCGACAGAAGAATGTAAGTTAAACTTAAATGTAGGCCCCCAAAAAGGTCTCTCTTAGAAACGACAAAGAGAGACCATTTGATTAATTGAAGAATGTTGTTTTATAATTTGGTGTTTTTCTGTTGGAGTGTTTCCCACGAGGTAACTTGTTCGGTTGGAAAACCGATTTCTTCTAAATAATTAAAAGTGGTAATTCCTCGTACAATAATTTGTTTCTCTGTTGGCAGTACTCCGTATAATTCGATGTAGTTCTTCACACAAGATGGTGAAGATAATACCAAGATATCCACTTGGTTTTGGTCGACACGGTGAGGAATTTCAGGCATGACATTGGCGTAGGCCACTACAGTTTCAACCGTAATTCCTAGTTTACGTAATCCAGTCGGAATGAGTTCCAATGCCAAGTCCGAACGTGGTACAAGTACCTTTCCCGTAATATTTAATTGGGCAAATAGGTCAATTACTCCATGAGAGTCTGCAGTTTTAGCTTGATGATTGGGTAGCAGCCCCCATTCATTTAGTGCCTTGCTCGTTGTTTTTCCGATTGATACAATTTGTAGATGAGCCAAGCACCGAGCATCTCGTCCCGAAAGCAGTAGTTGCTCCATAAAATAACGTACCGTATTTCTACTTGTAAAAAGCAAATATTGATAGTCGGCTAAGTTGTTAAATTGGGCGTGTAGCTCTGAATAATTTTGAAGAGGTTGAATTTCAATGAGTGGGGTATGGATAACCTTTCCTAAATGACGATAAGGGGTGGCGTCCAATCCTGTAACCAAAACTCGAGGTTCATTACAGATATCTTTGGCCGATTTTTCTTTCAATGCAACGACTTGTCCTACTAAAATGATGATAGGGGTTGGGAAGGGGCGTTCTTCCTGCATAATAGTTTCAAGGGTATAGTAGAAGGCTTGTTGACTGGGTAGCGATACATTGTGTACCAAAGCAACTGGAGTCCGGCAGTCCCATCCCTGTTCAATCAACTCCGAAGCAATAGACTTGATTTTTGTACCCGCCATGTATAGCACTAGTGTATCTACCTTTGGAATCTCTACACCATAAAGTGAGTGTCCCGAAACAAATGCCAATGATGAAGCCAAGTCACGGTGTGTTAATGGAATCTGGCACAGAGCAGCTAAGGCATTAGCCGTT
>JASLDF010000236.1 GCA_030151635.1 Bacteroides sp.
TTGATTATCTGATGTATAGCTGTGCGTTTTTATATTACTTAAATATAAGTTTTTTAGAGTTAGGTTAATTCCTTAAAAAGTGCTTATATTGGTATCGAAATCACAAACTAATACTATGGCAAGAATAAAACTACACTTAGAATACGTCCTAAATGTCACATCTAAAGATATTTTATGGGATGCAATCAGTACTCCAGTAGGCTTGGAAGATTGGTTTGCCGACAAGGTTGAATCGAAGGACAAATTGGTAACTTTTAAATGGGGTAAATCTGAAGAACGTCAAGCAAGTATATCTGCAATTCGTGCATATAATAATATACGCTTTAAGTGGCTCGACAATCCGAATACTCGTGAATATTTTGAGTTGAAAATGAGTATTAGTGAGCTTACAAACGATTATATCCTAGAAGTAAAAGACTTTGCTGATGCCGATGAAATAGAGGATAGTGAGGATGTTTGGAATAGTCAGATAGAAACTTTAAGAAGAATCAAGGGTTTTTAATTAACATATAATCAATTATCTTTTCAAGCTATTTTTTTTATCTTAATTTTGTATCTGTAATTTCCTAATGGATACAATAAATGCAATGATGCTGAAATTAAAAAAATTAGATAAATTTATTCTTAAGAGCTTTGGGCTACTTTTTGTCGCTACATTCTTCATCTGCCTGTTCATTTTTATGATGCAGTTTTTATGGAGATTTGTGGATGATTTAGTAGGGAAAGGTTTGGATATGAGTGTGCTGGGGCAGTTCTTCCTCTACTCGTCTCTTAACCTGATTCCTATCTCATTGCCTCTAGCTATTTTACTGGCCTCCCTGATTACCTTTGGAAACTTTGGTGAACGCTTCGAATTATTAGCAATGAAGGCAGCTGGTATCTCACTCTTCAAAATAATGAGGTCTCTGATTGTCTTGGTAATGATGCTCTCTGCATTTTCTTTCTACTTCCAAGATAAAATATCGCCTCAAATTACTTCTAAATTCTATACGCTACTTATCTCCATTCGTCAGAAAACCCCAGAGCTAGATATTCCAGAGGGTGCTTTTTATGATGAAATTGATGGCTACAACATTTATGTTGAGAAGAAAAATAGAGAAACAGGAATGTTATATGGAGTGAAAATCTACGAGTTCTCTGATGGTTTTGACAATGCGAGAATATTAGTTTCAGACTCGGGTAGACTTTCTTTAACCGATGATAAGCAGTCGTTATATCTATATTTATATTCGGGAGAGCTTTTTGAAAATCTTAAGTCCCAAACGGGAAATAACGATAATGTCCCGTATCGTAGAGAAACTTTTAAGACGAAAGACATCTTAATTGATTTTGATTCGAATTTCAATATGGCTGATGCTAGTATCATGGGAGGGCAAGCGGTAAGTAAAGATATGAACACGCTTCGTCATTCTATTGATTCTATATCTCATGTGACCGATAGTATTGGTATTGTGAATTATACATATGCTAAGGATCGCTCATTTAATGTAATTCTAGATAAACCGTCAAGTTCGGATTCTCTAAAAATTGCCACAGACTTGAATACGACTTACAATGTGGATAGTTTATTTAATATCGCTTCACTAAAGACGCAACAAACAGTTGTTAATACAGCTCGACGTGACGTGGAAACGCTATATAATGAATGGAGTTTTAGAGAATATGAGATTAAAAATAATGATTTGGAGATTCGTAAGCACAAGATATCTTTAACAGAGAAAATGACGTTATCATTGTCGTGCTTAATATTTTTCTTTGTAGGTGCACCTTTGGGGGGTATTATCCGAAAAGGAGGATTAGGAATGCCTGTTGTGATATCGGTATTTATCTTTATCATTTATTATATCATTAACACAACAGGAACTAAGTTGGCTCGTGATGATTCATGGCCTGTTTGGTTGGGCATGTGGTTAAGCTCTTTCGTTTTGGCTCCAGTGGGGGTGTTTTTAACCTACAAGTCAAACAAAGACTCTGTAATCATGAATAGTGATTTATATATTGGGTGGATTAAAAAGATATTGGGGATTCGTCCCAAACGTCATTATCCTAGAAAAGAGGTCGTGTTGCATCGTCCAGAGTATCCGTCTATATTATTAGAAGTTGAGAAGTTAACTGATATGACTTCAATTTATATCAAAGAGCACAAGTTGAGCAGACTACCTAATTACTTTAAATTGTGGTTTACTGAATCTAGAACAGATAATCTAGAGGAAATTCTAACTTTGCAAGAGCATAACATCGAAATTCTAACTAATAGTGATTCTTTTGATGTGTTGAGAGTAATTAATCAATATCCAATAATACCTTTAAGGGCCCATGTGAAGCCTTTTAAAAATGAGTTAGTAGATAAAATTATAGGTGTATTATTTCCAATTGGTATTTTCTTTAATGTGCGAATCTGGATTTTCCGTATACGTCTACTGAAAGATTTACAATTGGTGTTGAATGTTAATAAACAACTAAAAGTTGTTCTAGAAAAAGAAATAGCATCTTTAGAGCGTTTTAGAGATGAAAGAATATAAAGTGTAAAAATATTATATATATGGAAGAGTTTAAATTGAATACGATTGAAGAAGCAATTGAAGACATCCGTAAGGGAGAGTTTGTTATTGTAGTTGATGATGAAGACCGAGAAAATGAAGGTGATTTCATTATTGCTGCTGAGATGATTACACCTGAAAAGGTTAACTTTATGCTTCGCTATGGTAGAGGGGTATTGTGTGTGCCAATGTCTGAAGAGCGTTGTGCAGAACTAGAGTTAGGAATGCAAGCATCTGCAAATACATCTATATATGAAACGCCATTTACAATTACTGTCGATTTGATTGAAGGTTGTACAACAGGTGTTTCTATGAGCGATCGTGCGGCTACTATTTTAGCTTTAGCGGATCCTAATACAAAACCTTCAGCTTTAGCTCGTCCAGGTCATATTAACCCTTTAAGAGCTCGCTCTAAAGGCGTGTTACGTCGTGCTGGTCATACAGAAGCTACTGTCGACTTATGTAAGTTGGCTGGTATGAAACCTGTAGGTGCACTTATTGAAATTATCAATGAAGATGGTACTATGGCTCGTCTACCTCAATTAGTAGAGGTTGCAAAAGAGTTCAACATGAAGATAGTATCTATTGCAGATTTGATTAAATACCGTTTAGAACGTGAAGCATTGGTTGAAAAAGGTGTAGAAGTGGATATGCCAACAGAGCATGGTCACTTTAGATTAATTCCTTTCCGTCAAATTTCTAATGGAGCAGAGCACGTTGCCCTTATTAAAGGTACTTGGGAAGAAAATGAACCAATTTTAGTTCGTGTACACTCTTCTTGTGTAACTGGTGATATATTTGGATCTTGCCGTTGTGAGTGTGGAGAACAATTGCACAAAGCAATGGAGATGATTGAGAAAGAAGGCAAAGGTGTTGTAGTCTATATGAATCAAGAGGGTAGAGGTATCGGTCTTATGAATAAGATTGCTGCTTATAAACTTCAAGAAGAAGGTTTAGATACAGTTGATGCGAATGTTCACTTGGGTTTTAAAGCAGATGAAAGAGATTATGGCGTAGGTGCTCAGATCTTAAGAGCTGTTGGAGTAAGTAACATCAAACTAATGACAAACAATCCGGTTAAACGAATAGGATTAGAATCATATGGTCTTAAGATTACAGAAAATGTAGGTATTGAAGTTGTTCCAAACAAGTACAATAAAAAATACTTAGAAACAAAACAGAAGAGAATGGGTCATAACCTTCACTTAAAATAAAAAATAAAAGCCGGTCAAAATTTGACCGGCTTTTATTTTATTGCTGTTTATGATTATTCAGCTGGGTGAATTGCTTCAGAAGGACAAACATCTGCGCAAGTTCCACAATCTGTGCAGATATCTGCATCGATTGAATAGATATCACCTTCAGAAATTGCTTCTACTGGACATTCGTCAATACAAGTGCCACAAGCAATACAGTCATCATTAATTACGTAAGCCATTTTCTTAAATTTTTAAAAGTTATTAGTACTAATTGTCCTGCAAAAATAATGGATTATTTGGATACCCACCAAAAAAACTGTTATTTTTAATTACTTATATGCTATATGGCATATAATTGTTTAACTATTCACTATAGACAATTTGTAGATTATTTGGGTAGTTAGGTTTATAAACAGGAGTTCTATTACTTATAATATTAAACTCCTAGCCATAATTAATAGCTTTATGCCAAAATAGAGCTAGGAGTTTGCGTGTAGTTATTGTGCTATAAAGTCTAAATTTCTATTTACCAAGAATATATCTTCAGCTTTTAAATTGAATTTATAGTCTTGGTTGACTTTGAATTTAATTGTAAAGAGTGTATCACTGCCATTTAGCTGCTCTTGTTCTCCTACATTAACAAATGTTGGATAAAGTGCTTTAAGTCCAAAACTATGAAGCCTATCATTGGTTAAGTTATCCATGTTCTTCATTTTAATTTGGTCTAACTTTTCGAAAGATAAAGTCTTTTGATCATAAGGCATAGAGAAACTTAATGCATTGATATTTTTAAAGTTTTTAGCTGTAACTTTAATTTCCATAACTTCTCCCGCTTTAAAAATCTGTTTATTGGGGGTGATTTTTATTGAACTTCCTACCTCTGTCGATTTCTTACTTTTAATACCTCCACGAATTTGTGTAGCCAATACTGAAATGTCATAGGCGTCAATAAGATTATTTTGGTTGATATCACCTTTGCTTATATATCCTTCAAAGTCGGCATCGCCTAATCTTAATCCTGTGTAGTTTGTATACGATGTTAAATCATTCTCGTTGATTAGCCAGTCGTGATTAATA
>JASLDF010000051.1 GCA_030151635.1 Bacteroides sp.
AAAAATCAAACCATTTTGACCGTAATTAGGAGTTTGAGTCAATAGCATCATAGCTCCAGACACACAAGTGATACCTGGTGAAGTTTTAATAATTTGAAGAGCAGGACGCAATACATTACCTGTTGTATTTCTAGCGCCAGCTAATTGACCATCGGCATCACCACTTTTAATCATTAAACAGCCAAAATACAATGGGTCAAGCACTAATTCACGAGCTTGCTCAATCGTCATACCTTTCTTTTTACGAAGTTCACACAGTAATTTTGCATATTCTTCCTTCTTAGGAGCATCTTTAGGATCAAGAATAGTTGCTTTGTAAATATTACCAAGCCCCCACTTTTTAGCTAAAGCTTCAATTTCTTTAGGGTCTCCCAATAGAGTTAATTCAGCAACACCATCAGTTACTAATTGATTTGCTGCTTTCAATGTTCTTTCTTCTGTACCTTCAGGTAAAACAATGCGTTGCTTTGACGCTTTCGCACGGTCTACGATTTCTTTAATCAAACTCATGACTTTATCTTTTTGTTAATTTTTTATTTTTAGGTTCTACAAAAATAGACAATATTGCTATACCAACATTACAAATTAATCTTATTTTAAAGAAAGATGTCATATAGCAGTTATTTTGTTACAGAGCCAAGATTAAGAGTTCAAATTCACGGTGTTTACCTTGTCATATATCAATTTATTAGATAAAAAGTAATAAAATAAGAACACTCAGCATTCATTTTCCATACCTTTGCAAAAGTTTTTAAAAAGGTATTTTATGATAAGGCAATGTGCCATATTATTTGGCTGTTTAGCTTTAGGTGAACTAGTAGTTTATCTATCAGGGGTTAAGCTTCCCTCAAGCATCATTGGCATGCTATTTCTTACACTATTTTTGAAGTTAGGCTGGATCAAACTACATTGGATTCAAGGTATGTCCGACTTTCTAGTAGCTAATTTAGGATTCTTCTTTATTCCTCCAGGCGTTGCACTGATGTGCTATCTGGATATTATCCAAGCGGAATTATGGCCAATTCTTTTGGCCACATTAATCAGTACAATCCTTGTACTCGTTGTTACCGGCTGGGTTCACCAATTAATTAGAAAGATAAAATGAGCTACTTAAATAACGAATATTTCCTTCTTGCGATTACCTTCGCCCTTTTCTTCTATGCAAAATTGTTACAAAAGAAAACAGGCATCATGTTACTTAATCCAATTATGGTAACAATCGCTCTTTTAATTATATTTTTAAAGATATTCAACATCGACTATGAAACCTACAATAAAGGAGGTCAATTAATCGAATTCTGGCTTAAACCCGCAGTTGTAGCTTTAGGTGTACCTCTATATCTACAGCTAGAGACCATAAAAAAGCAGTTTGTGCCTATCCTTATGTCGCAATTAGCTGGTAGTATTGTCGGAGTTGTCACTGTAGTTGGATTGGCAAAACTATTTGGAGCAAGTCAAGAAGTTATTCTTTCACTAGCCCCTAAATCAGTAACCACACCTATTGCAATGGAAGTTACCAAATCAATTGGTGGTATTCCATCTCTAACAGCTGCAGTAGTAGTCTGTGTAGGTCTTTTAGGCGCCATCATTGGGTTTAAAACATTACAAATGATGAAAGTTAGCAGTCCAATTGCTCAAGGTTTATCTATTGGAACTGCTGCCCATGCGGTCGGAACATCAACAGCTATGGACATCAGTAAAAAATATGGAGCCTATGCAAGTTTAGGATTAACACTAAACGGCATTCTTACCGCCATACTTACTCCAATAATTCTAAAAATGATGCATATTCTATAACAATTCAACCTCTTTCTTGTTATATTTGGTAATCTAAAGATTCGATACAATTTTATGATACAATTTAAAGATATAGAACTATCAGATAGAGAAGCCATTACAAGTATAACAATGAAGAGTTCAAGACGTAACTGCGACTTGTCATTTTCAAACTTATGCAGCTGGCGCTTTCTATACAATACACAATATGCCGTAAAAGACGGTTTCTTATTTTTCAAATTTTGGGCTAATGGTGATTTAGCCTACATGATGCCAGTTGGTGAAGGTAATCTAAAACAAGGTGTAATAGAACTTATACAAGATGCCAACAAAGAAGGTAAACCTTTTAGAATGTTGGGTGTCTGTCAAAATATGAAGGCCGATTTAGAAGAAATTCTTCCTAATAAATTTGCTTTCGTGACCAGTAACGATTATGCCGATTACGTTTACTTAAGAGAAGATTTAGCTACACTAAAAGGCAAAAAACTTCAATCAAAGCGCAACCACATTAATAAGTTTAAAAGGCTATACCCTAACTACGAGTATGCAGAAATTACTACTGATAATATTTCAGAGTGTCTAAAACTTGAAGAAGAATGGTGTAAAGTAAATGATTGCCATGAGTTTCAAGGTACAGGTAATGAACGTAGAGCATTAACTTATGCCCTAAATAATTTTAATGAGATTGGACTTTATGGTGGACTCTTACGAGTTGATGGCAAAATAGTAGCCTTTACATTCGGGATGCCTATCAATGCAGATACCTTTGGTACTCATGTCGAGAAAGCCGACACAACAATTGAAGGTGCATACACCATGATTAACCAAGAGTTTGCCAAACACATTCCCGAACAATACACTTATATTAATCGAGAAGAAGACTTAGGGATTCCCGGTTTAAGAAAAGCAAAGATGTCTTACAACCCAACAATCTTATTAAAGAAAAGTGTTGTAAACTTAATTAATGAAGGTCCTGTTGATCCACTTAACTGGTAAGTTATAGAATATGAGAAGGAAAGAACAAGCCAAAGCACTTTGGAACATGTGTTTCAACGATAGTGAAAACTTTACAGAATTGTACTTCAGAAAAAGATACACAGACTACAATACAATTGGTCTTTCTGAGGATGGGGCGATGGCAACAGTTATGCAGCTATTACCCTACCCTTTTCATTTATTCAACCGTCAACTCCCATCGGCTTATGTTTCTGGTGCATGTACAAATCCAGAATACCG
>JASLDF010000088.1 GCA_030151635.1 Bacteroides sp.
GCTTAATCTTGCGCTTGAACATATTAAAAAGAGAACTGGGAAGATGATGCGTCCGATGTTAGTTTTGCTTATTGCGAAGCTTTATGGTCAGATCCAAGATCAAACATACCATGCTGCTGTTTCATTAGAATTACTGCATACTGCTAGCTTGGTTCATGACGATGTCGTTGATGAAAGTGATAAACGTCGTGGTCAAAAATCTATTAATGCTCTCTTTGATAATAAAGTTTCTGTTTTAGTTGGTGATTTTCTTCTAGCGACATCTTTAGTTGAGGTTGGTCTTACAGCTAACTATGATATTATTCAAGTTGTTGCTAGGCTCGGTCAAAAGCTTTCAGATGGTGAAATACTTCAATTAGACAATATATCGAACGATTACTTTTCAGAAGATACATACTTCCAAGTCATTAATAAAAAGACAGCTGCTTTATTTTCAGCTTCTGCTAAGATTGCAGCTCTTTCAGTAGGTGCATCTGAAGAAGATGTAAAAGATGCTACTCTTTTTGGTGAATATTTAGGTATCTGTTTTCAGATTAAAGATGATATTTTTGATTACTTCTCGAACGATGTTGGTAAGCCAACTGGTAATGATATGCTCGAAGGTAAGCTGACTTTACCATCACTATATGTTTTAAATAATAAAGCCGATGACAATTTAAAACAACAAGCTTTAGATATAAAGAGGGGGGATGCTTCCTTGGATGATATTCACTCTTTTATAGAAACAGTTAAAAAGCTTGGAGGCATTGAGTATGCCGAATCCGTTATGGTTGAGTATAGGAATAAGGCCTATAATCTTATTAAGGATTTATCTGATGAACAGATTAAACATTCACTTATTTCTTATTTAGACTATATAGTGGAAAGAAAATTATAATAAAAAAAGGCAGTTTTAAAACTGCCTTTTTTTATTGTACCTCTTTTAGTTTAGAAGAATTTAATCTCTTTACCTACTAATTCAGATAGTAATAGATTAGTTAATCTACTTGTTCCTAATCTAAATAACTTGTTATTTAACCACTCTTCACCCAATACTTCTTTAACGATTGTGTAGTAGTTTAACGCATCTTGTACTGTTGATACACCACCTGCAGGTTTGAATCCAACCTTACGCCCAGTTAAGTCGTAGTATTCTTTAATAGCTTGACACATTACGTATGCAGCTTCTGGTGTAGCTGATGGTTCTAGTTTCCCTGTCGATGTTTTAATAAAGTCTGCTCCAGAATACATTGAAAGGATCGATGCTTTCTTAATGTTTTCTGCTGTTTTAAGGGCTCCTGTTTCAAGAATAACTTTCATATGATGTTCTTTACATACATCTTTTAATTCTTGAATTTCTTCGCACATTGTTTCGTAATCGCCACTTAAGAATTGTCCAACATTAATTACGATATCTATTTCTGTAGCACCATCCATTAAAGCCATTGAAGTTTCGGCTATTTTCACTTCAATAAATGTTTGTGATGATGGGAACCCTCCAGATACACAAGCTATGTTTACGTTTTCTACCTCAAGTGTATTACTTACAATATTGGCGAAATTAGGGTAAACACATATAGCAGCTACACTACCAAATTCTGCATATTGCTCTTCGAATTTGTTTACATTCTCAGTAAACTTTAAAACTCTTTCAGGGCTATCCGTAGTAAGTAGGGTAGTAAGGTCTATACAGTTTAAAAGAAGTTTTTTTACAGCTGGAGTATTGTTTACTGCTACTTTCTCTGCAAGAATTTTAGCAACTTCACTCTTCACTTGGTTGTCATCTAAGTTTGTGTTATACTTACTTAGTGCTTCCTCATACTTTGTTGGTTTGTTATCTGCCATATTATTTTAATTTAGAATTTTCTTTATGTCGTTTACTGTCTCTATTTGTTTTCTTGTCGAAACTCTCTTGTAGTGCCTCCGTAAGATCTACTCCTGTTTGGTTAGCAAGACATATCAGTACCCACAGTACATCTGCGAGCTCTTCTTTTACGTTGTCTTTCTCTCCATTCTTAAATGACTGCTCTCCATATTTTCGAGCCATGACACGAGCTAATTCACCTACCTCTTCTGTTAAGATGGTCATATTGGTTAGTTCGTTGAAATATCGAACCCCCACCGATTTAATCCACTCATCAACTTTCTTTTGTGCTTCTTCTATTGTCATTTTACTCTTTGTTTTTGGTATCCATACAGATTGTTACTGGGCCATCATTAATCAGCTCTACCAGCATGTCTGCGCCAAACTCTCCTGTTCCGATATCTTTGCTTAGCTTTCCTTCTAAAGTCTCTATAAAGGCTTTGTAAAGCGGAATTGCGATGTCTGGTTTTGCAGCATGTATGTAGGAAGGTCTATTCCCTTTTTTAGTATGTGCATGAAGCGTGAATTGACTAATCAATAGAATGTCGCCATTCACCTCCAAGATTGATTTATTCATTACTCCTTGCTCATCGTCAAAAATTCTTAAGTTACAAATTTTTGTGCTTAACCACTCTATGTCTTCTTGATTATCTTCGTTCTCAAATCCGACGAGTATCATTAGCCCTTTGTCGATTTTGCTTTTTAGTTTCTGTTCTATTGTAACGGAAGCTCTGCTTGCACGTTGAATAACCACTCTCATTCTATATCTTGTTTATTGTTCGTTAATATAGTCCAGATATCACTTCCTTTTTTAGAACCTAGCATATCTTGAAATTCTTGTTCCGTAGCTTCTTTCATACGCTTGATACTTTTGAATTTCTTGAGAAGTAACTCCTTTGTCTTAGGACCTACTCCAGGAATGCCATCTAGTTCGGATTTGACCTGTCCTTTACTTCTTTTTTCTCTGTGAAATTTTATAGCAAATCTATGAACTTCATCTTGTATTTGTTCCATAAGTTTGAATAAACTTCCATTTATTTCCATTCCAATCGTTTGAGCTGGGAACCCATATAGCAGTTCGGAAGTTCTGTGTTTATTATCCTTTGCTAAGCCCGCAATTGGTATATCTAGTTCTAGTTGTTCTAGCGCTTTTCTTACAATTTCCATTTGACCTTTTCCACCATCTGTAATTATCAAGTCGGGTAGGGGAGCTTCTTCGTGTTTAAGCTTTCCGTATCTTCTACTCACGACTTCGAACATGGATGCATAATCATCAGGGCCAACTACTGTTTTTATATTGTATTTTCTGTAATCCGACTTTGAAGGTTTTCCATTTTTGAATACTATACAAGCAGCTACAGGATCTGAGCCCTGTATGTTTGAGTTGTCAAAACTCTCAATATGCATTGGAAGTTTTGATAGTTTCAATTTGTCTTGAATCTCTTTCAGAACCCTTATTTGTCTTTGTGCAGGATTTAGTTTTTCTGCTTGTTTTAAACGATCAGCTTTGTATTGAAGTACATTTAGTCTAGACAGGTCGAGCAACTTCTTTTTGTCGCCTCGCTGTGGTATTGTAATTGTGATGTCTTCTAATTCTATATCTATAGGTTCTGCAATGACTATTTCCTTTGCTTTACTACCAAATCGCTCTCTCATTTCGATGATACCCATCGCTAGTAAGTCTGCGTTTGTTTCGTCTAGCTTCTTTCTGTATTCAAAAGTATAGGCTTGATTTATACCTCCATTTACAATGTGTAGGAAGTTAATGTATGCAGATCTTTCCTCATCAGAAACGATTGAGAATACATCAATGTTATTGATTGTATTACTTACAATTTCTGACTTGCTAGTATATCCTTCTAGTAGGTCTATTTTATCTTTGTATGACTGTGCTTTTTCGAATTCCAACTCTTCCGCAGCGTCTGTCATTTTCTGTTTTAGGCTCTGTACTATTTCTCGAGTATTGCCTTTTAGAATCTCTTTTATTTCGGATATATTGTTCTTATATTCCTCTTCCGTTTGATATCCCATGCAAGGACCCGAGCAGTTTTTTATATGATACTCTAAGCACACTTTGTACTTGCCTTCGTTTATTTTCTCAGGGCTGAGGTTAAGACTGCAGGTTCGTATTGGGTATAGTTTTTTAACAAGACCGAGCAGTGTATACATTGCGGGCAAATGGGTGTATGGCCCAAAGTAGGTTGACCCATTTTTGATGATCTTTCTCGTTTTGAATATTCTTGGGAAGTATTCGTTTTGTACGCAAATTGATGGATATGTTTTATCGTCTTTTAATAGCACATTGTATCTAGGCTGATGCTGTTTTATTAGATTGTTTTCTAGCAATAGTGCATCTTGTTCTGTGTTTACTACAATGTACTTTAGATTCCTTATTCGCTTTACAAGGACCTTGGTTTTGTTGCTTTTTTGGTCTTTGTTGAAATAGGATGATACCCTTCTTTTTAAGTTCTTAGCTTTCCCAACATAAATAATCGTATTCTCTTCTCCATAGTATTGATAGATACCAGGGGACTCGGGTAGGCTGGCTACAATTATCTTTAGTCTTTCTTTGTAGTCTGCTTTTACCTCTTCTGTATGTTGTTCTTTGCTATGTTCCACGTGTAACAATCTTTAGTTTTACGAATGTAAATATATAACAAACGCCACTAGATTTCAAGTGGCGTTTGTTATATATTTAAAGCTGTTTTATAATGATAAAACGGAGTCTACTTCTAATTCTTTAGGGAAGACTTTTTTTCCGTTTAGTTTATTTAGCTCAATAATGAAGTTGACCATAATCTTTTTAGGGTTTAGTTGTTCTGCTAGTTTAACAGCAGCTTCCATTGTACCCCCAGTAGCTAATAGATCGTCGTGAAGCAAGACCACGTCATTTTCATTTAAAGCATCTTTGTGCATTTGGATGGTATCTTTACCATACTCTTTTGCGTAGCTTTCTTCAATTGTTTCTGCTGGTAGCTTTCCTGGTTTGCGAATGGTTACAAATCCAGCACCTAATCTAGTTGCTAGGATTGGTCCCATTAGAAAACCTCGAGATTCGATGCCAACCACTTTTGTTATTCCTTTATCCTTGTACATATCATATAGCATGTCGCCAAGCTTTTTTAAAGCTTCTGGATTTTTGAATAGTGTAGTGATGTCGTAGAACAAAATCCCTTCTTCAGGGAAGTTTGGAATCGTGCGAATCTCTTTAACTAAATCTTCTTTTGTCATTTCGTATTTTATTTAATGTTACACGTGGAACATGTTATTTTCTTACCATAACCAGCAACACATTAATGTCACTAGGGGATACACCTGGGATTCTACTTGCCTGTGCTATATTCTCTGGGTCTATTTTTGATAGCTTCTCGCGTGCTTCGAATGATAGCGATTGCATTTGTTTATAGTCAAATTTACCTCGGATTTTTATATTCTCCAAACGTTTTGTCTTCTCGGCAATTTCACGTTCTCGTTGAATGTATCCGCTGTATTTAATTAGGATCTCTGCCGCTTCAATAATCTCTTCTCTTCTGTCTGTTAGTTTACCCAATTCTTCTTTCAATGCAGGAATATGTTCTTCCAAGCTATTGATGCTTAATTGCGGTCTATTGATTAAATCAATCAGTTTACATCCATGTTTAAGTGGAGTAGTTCCTAAGGTTTCAAGAGCACTATTGATGGAGTCTTGCTTAATAGAGTAGGTCGATGAAAATTCAACTAAACGTTGGATAGACTCCTGTTTCGTTTTCAATAAATCATGACGCTCTTTTGTGGCAAGTCCAAGGTCATATCCTTTTTGAGTTAAACGAATATCAGCATCGTCCATTCTTAATAGGATTCTATATTCTGCTCTTGAAGTAAACATACGGTAAGGCTCGTCAACGCCTTTAGTAACTAAGTCGTCGATAAGAACACCGATGTATGCTTCGTCTCGTCCAAGTACAAACTCGTTGCCACCATGGCAATTGATATGGGCATTCATACCGGCAATCAGGCCTTGACCTGCAGCTTCCTCATACCCGGTAGTACCATTTACTTGTCCAGCAAAGAATAGATTCTTTACAATTTTAGACTCGAGCGTGTGTTTTAATTGAGTTGGGTCGAAGAAGTCGTACTCAATAGCATAACCTGGTCTATACACAGCTACATCTCTAAAAGCAGGGATTTGTCTCAGAGCTTTTAGTTGAATGTCCATAGGAAGAGATGATGAAAAACCATTTAAGTACATTTCATTTGTATCTTCTCCTTCTGGCTCTAGGAATAATTGATGTCGTTCCTTATCTGGAAAGTTTACAATTTTGGTTTCAACACTAGGGCAGTAACGAGGACCTATACTTTGAATTTGTCCGTTATAAAGCGGAGAGTCAATTAGTCCTTTTCTTAGAATATCGTGAGACTCTTCATTGGTATAGCATGTCCAACATGGAAGAGCTTTTAGCTTATTATATGGTGTGTTTAAGAATGAAAACTTGTGGAAATCAGATTCTCCATCTTGGATATCCATTTCATCCAAATGTACACTTCTGGCATCAATACGAACAGGCGTTCCTGTTTTCATTCTGTCGTGACGAATGCCAAAGCTTGCGATTGATTCTGTTAGGTGGTAAGTTGCAGGTTCGGCCATACGTCCTCCAGGTTGCGTGATTTTACCCACGTGCATCAATCCGTTTAGGAATGTACCTGCAGTAACAATTACAGTTTTTGCTGTGAAGTGAGCATCCCAAAGTGTTGTTAAGCCTACTACCTCACCATTCTTCACAAGTAATTCTTTGACGCTATCTTGCCAAATATGTAGATTGTCTGTATGGTCAAGGACTTCTCTCCATTCCCATATAAACTTATTTCGGTCGCACTGAGCTCTAGGACTCCACATAGCAGGGCCCTTTGAGCGATTAAGGATACGAAATTGGATTGCTGTTTTATCAGTAATTAAACCCATTTCGCCACCAAGCGCATCAATTTCACGGACAATTTGTCCTTTAGCAATACCACCAATTGCAGGGTTGCAACTCATTTGTGCAACCTTATTCATATCCATAGTAATAAGGCATGTCTTTGATCCCATTCGTGCAGCAGCAACAGCAGCTTCACAGCCAGCATGACCAGCACCAATTACTATAACATCATATTTAAAATTCATCTAGAAAGTTTGTTTTGAAAAACACTAAGCCAGCAAAAGTGCCTAAGCATTTTTTAATAAAAGGAAAAAATTAATTTTGGAAATCAATATCTAACTCTTTATAAATAGCCAAAGCTTCATTCTCGGCTTGCTCCATAATTTCTCTCTCTCCTGGACCTTTATCGTTAATACCACATAGGTGAAGGATTCCGTGAATAATAGTGCGGTGCAATTCTTCGTTATACGAATTTGCATACGATTCGGCATTTGTTTTAACCGTGTCAAGGCTTACAAATAAATCGCCCGAAATGATTTTGCCTTTGCAATAATCAAAAGTTATGATGTCTGTGTAGTAGTCGTGTTGAAGATATTGTCGGTTAACTTCAAGTATCTTTTCGTCTGAACAAAATATATATGAAATTTCACCAACTTTACGATTGTATTTAGCGGCAACTTTTTCAATCCATGATTGAATAAGTTGTTCTTTTAAAAGAGGCATATCTACGCCTTCTGTAAAATAAGTAATACTCATAGCGATGCAATTTTAATTGAAAACAGCATTTAGAAAAGTTTACCTATTGCTTTGTTTTCATGCAAATTTAGGAATATCTTTCCTTATATAGGTACTGTTTTAACTTATTTTGAATTTAATGCCCTTTGTAAGGTGAGATTTAAGATTTTAACCCGAATAAATTGGACGAAAAAGCTATATTATTTGTACTTATTGGTGTGGTTAGGTTTTTAAATAAAACAAGAACAAACTGTGTAATCTTTTATAACTTTGTAGTCTATTAAAATGTAATGATGGAAGATAATTTTGATATTCGTGATAACCATATAAATCCTGTAGAACGAGATTTTGAAAATGCGTTACGTCCGCTCTCTTTTTCCGACTTTAGTGGTCAGGATAAAGTGGTAGAGAATTTAACAATTTTCGTAAAAGCTGCTCGTCTGCGAGGGGAGGCGTTGGACCATGTTTTACTTCATGGACCTCCGGGATTAGGGAAGACAACCCTTTCAAATATTATAGCTAATGAATTGAACGTCGGTTTTAAAGTAACTTCAGGACCTGTGCTTGACAAACCCGGTGATTTAGCGGGTGTGCTAACTAGTTTAGAGCCTAATGATGTTTTATTTATTGATGAAATTCACCGTCTATCTCCAGTGGTTGAAGAGTACTTGTACTCTGCTATGGAGGATTATAGAATTGATATTGTCATTGATAAAGGTCCATCGGCTCGAAGTATTCAACTCGATTTGAACCCTTTTACATTAGTCGGTGCCACAACACGAAGTGGACTGTTAACGGCTCCACTACGTGCCCGTTTTGGAATCAATTTGCACTTGGAGTATTATGATGACACTATATTATCTAAAATTATAAAACGTTCATCTCGCATATTAGATGTGCCATGTAACGATAGTGCTGCCGATGAAATTTCTTCTCGTAGTAGAGGTACTCCTCGTATTGCCAATGCTTTGTTGAGAAGAGTACGTGACTTTGCTCAAGTTAAGGGTGATGGGACGATTGATGTTGGTATTGCAAAGTATTCTTTAGAAGCATTGAATATTGACAAGTATGGTCTTGACGATATTGACAATAAAATTCTATGCACTATAATTGATAAGTTTAATGGCGGCCCTGTTGGAATAACTACTATTGCGACCGCCCTTGGAGAAGATGCTGGAACGATTGAAGAGGTTTATGAACCTTTCTTAATTAAAGAAGGCTTTATTAAACGTACACCCAGAGGACGAGAAGTAACCGCATTAGCCTACAAACACCTAGGTAGAGATTTTAATCAGACTTCAAATCTTAACTTGTTTGATGAATAAAAGAATATGAAAGATAAGAGTTCTGATCAAGAATCAAAAAAAGGATACAAGAGTCTAGTAAGTGATATTATGATTTATGGAGCCAGCAGTATTGTTGGTCGTTTCATAAATTATTTACTCGTGCCGTTATATGTTGCAGTTATGCCAGCACAATCAGGAAGCTATGGGGTAGTTACAAATATGTATGCCATTATTGCTTTGCTATTAGTTGTGCTTACTTATGGTATGGAAACTGGATTCTTCTACTTTGCAAACAAGCATAAGGAAGTAGCCGACCGTGTTTTTTCAACGATACTTATTGCATTGGGAATCTCTTCTGCAATTTTCGTAGGATTGGCTTTGTATAATAGTCAAGCTGTTTCTACGTGGCTTGGCTATCAAGAGCATCCAAGTCATTTGAATATGATGTTGGTCGTTGTTGCTCTAGATGCTTTTATGAGTATCCTTTTTGCAAACCTTAGGTTCAGAGGAAAAGCAATTAAATTTGCAAGTTTGCGACTTTTCTTTGTCTTGGCTAATATTATTTTTAATGTCTTTTTATTGGTTTGGGCACCAAAACTTCAAGTGATATTCCCAGATTTAATGAGCTGGTATAGTTATAAAGACTTGGAAGGATATGTCTTTTTGGCAAATTTGTTGGCTACGTCTCTTCAGATGTTTTTCTTTATTCCTGAGTTAAAACGACTCAAGTATGTATTCGACTGGCAATTGTTTAAAGAGATATTTTCTTATTCATTTCCTGTATTAATTTTGGGTGTAGCAGGTGTAATGAGTCAATCTTTTGATAAAATTATCTTCCCTAAAGTATATCCAGATACTAAAGAAGGGACTGTTCAGTTGGGTATTTATGGTGCAGCGACAAAAATAGCTATGATAATGGCTATGTGTACTCAAGCTTTTCGATATGCTTATGAGCCTTTTGTTTTTGCTAAGAATAAAGATGGACAGAAGGGTAAAAGTATTTATGCTGAAGTCATGAAGTTCTTTATCATCTTTACTATATTGGGTTTCTTAGGGGTAGTGTTTTATCTTGATATCATAAAATTCATTATTAAACCGGATTACTGGAGTGGGTTAGAAGTAGTACCTATTGTCATGCTTACAGAAATATTTATAGGTGTTTACTTTAATCTTGCTTATTGGTATAAGCTAATAGGAAAGACCATCTGGGGTGCTTTGTTTTCTATTATAGGCTGTGTGATTATTGTTGGAATTAATTTATATTTTATTCCAATTTATGGCTATATGGCTTGTGCTTGGGCTGGCTTTATAGGCTATTTTATCATCATGGTTCTTTCTTATATTGTGGGGCAGACTAAAAATCCTATCAAATATGATTTGAAGCGAATTGGTATTTACGTTGGACTTGCTGCTATCTTATATGGTCTAGGTATGTATATAGAGATTGAGCATATTCTTTTAAGAATGATATATAGAACTATACTGATTTTTATATATTTGTGCGTAATTATTAAACTGGATTTGCCTTTGCGTAAAATCCCCTTACTGAATAAATTTTTAAAATAATCAATTTAACTATGGAGAATAATCAACGAAACGTGTTCGCTATTCGAACATTTTTGAAGGAGTATTTAGACCTACATAAAGATAAAGATAATGAACAACTTACGGTAGAGTCTATTCGCAAAGGAGTGTTATTTAAAGGTGCGAACCTTTGGATTTTGATTTTTGCCACTTTTATGGCTTCATTAGGGTTAAATGTAAACTCTACAGCTGTAATTATTGGTGCCATGCTTATTTCTCCCCTAATGGGTCCTATCATGGGGATTGGTTTGGCCGTAGGAATTAATGACTTTGAACTGATGAAAAAGTCTGTTAAGAGTTACCTTATTGCGACCCTCTTTAGTGTGGTTACATCAACCATATTCTTCTTTCTTTCACCCTTATCAGAAGCTCAGTCGGAGTTGTTAGCTAGAACATCTCCTAACATCTACGATGTATTCATCGCATTATTTGGTGGTCTTGCAGGTGTTGTAGCCTTGTCAACGAAAGAAAAAGGGAACGTAATTCCTGGTGTGGCAATTGCAACAGCTTTGATGCCTCCATTATGTACAGCTGGTTATGGGTTGGCCACAGGTAACTTTGGCTTTTTCTTGGGTGCTTTCTATCTTTACTTTATTAATACAGTGTTTATAGCTGTTGCTACTTTTCTAGGCGTTCGTGTCATGCATTTCCGCATGAAAGAGTTTGTAGATAAAGCAAAGGAGCTAAAAGTGAGAAAATACATCATTCTAATTGTAGTTTTGACTATGGTTCCAGCCATTTATCTAACTGTTGGAATTATTAAGGAAACTGTGTTTAAAGGTGCGGCCAATCGATTTATTACAGAGGAATTAGCATTTGAAAATACAAATATCTTGACTCGCTCTATTGAATATGAAAATGCTAGTGGAGAGAAAGAAATTAGTGTTGTTTTATATGGAAATGAAGTTCCAGAAGCATCTCTAGATTTGGTCCGTGCAAAAATGGATAAGTATAATCTTCATGGTGTTAAATTGAATGTTGTTCAAAATATGAGTAATGCAACGCCGGATGTATCTTCTTTAAAAGCAATGGTGCTTGAGGATTTCTACAAAGAGAGTACCAGTAAGATTGCTTTTCAACAAAGTAAGATTGATAGTCTACAGCTTATTTTAAATGGCTACCGTAGTTATGATGATCTAACAGGTTTGTCAGGAGAAATCTCTATTATTTACCCTAAAGTTAAATCTATCTCTATTAGTCAATCAAACGAGATTAGTGTAGCTACAGGTAGTATGTCGAATATAACTTGGGTAATTGTTAAGGTTAAAGACGCTCTTGATAAAGAAGAAGAGGGCTTAATTTTAAAATGGCTTAAGGCACGTCTTAAACGTGATAATTTAAAATTGATTGTCATGGAATAATATCTTTTTGACAATAAAGAAAAGGCTCACTTTTTATAAAGTGAGCCTTTTGTCTTATATGTACCTGAGTCAGTTCCTACTCCGACTTTACTTTGATAGATGGTGTTAGAGGTTTTTCTTTTTTTAAGATAATCATCATGACAGCTCCCAATATTAACGTAATTCCAGCAGCTATCTGTTGATTAAATTCTTCATGAAAAAAAAGAATACCTACAATAATAGCTGTGAGCGGTTCCATTGCTCCTAGAACTGAGGTAATCGTAGAACCGATACGCTTAATTGCTTGTATCAGTGCCAGATTTGAAAGTATAGTAGGGATAAACGCCAGTAAAAGTAATGATATGCCGGCTTCTACGGTGGGTATGGCTTGTATTTCAGAGAACACACTAATTCCTATGAATACAAATAAACCTCCAAGAAAGAACACATAAAAAGTCAGTTTTAAACCATTCATCATTAAGTTTAGTTTGTTTACTGCAACCAAGTAAGAACCGTATCCTAAAGCTGATATAAGCACGATTATAATCCCAGACACGGATAGTTTGTTTTCTCCTGAAAAGTTTACAGACAGCAGTGTAACACCCAATATTGCGATGATAATAGCTAGGATTCTCCACGTTGATTTTCTTTCCTTGAAAAGCATCATCATAATTACTGTGGTGAATACCGGATACATAAAGTGAATAGCAGTAGCTACACCGCTGGATATCTCCTTATAGCCCCAGAATAAAAAGAGCGAAGAGATATCGTATAAAATAGCCAAGAGGATAATTTTGGGTAGTTCGTGCTTCTTTAATTTCATTGGTGTACGTGTTACAAGCAGTATTAATGCAAGTATTGCACAAGCAAAAATAAATCGATATAGAATAATCGATGTAGAGGATAGTCCAACAGCCATTACAGGTAATGTGAATAGAGGTATTAAACCAAATGTAGCCGATGATGTGACTCCATACGTGAATCCAACGAGTGTATCTTTATTCATTTGTTTGTAGTTTAGGATACAAAGTTATGTTATTTTATTTGAATGGGTAGAATTTAACGCATACTACTTGATAATGGGAGTATTGGAAAGCTATTTAGATAATAGTATTTCGATAACTTACTATAATTAATTGTAGCATTTAGCTCTATTGTTTGAAGTCGATGTAGAGGACTTCACTTCTACTTGAGAAGATTGAGTTCTCTTTGAAAGAAGACTGTGTTGTCTTAGTAAGAAGACTCGCTCTCCTTACTAAGAAGCAAAAGCCCTATTTAGCCCTTCATATAAGGGCATAAAAAAGGGGTTAAAGTATATACTTTAACCCCTTTAAATTATGTTAGATTGTAAAATTATCTTTTACGTTTTCTTCTTGCCCAACCTTCATCACGACTTTCGCTACTTCTTCTTTCGCTTCTTTCTCCACGATCTTTGCTACGGCCATATGGTCTATCTCCACCATATTTACCTTTGCTACGATCGCTTCTTTCGTTTCTTCTGCTGATGTTTTCTTTATCACCAGCAATTTCTACAGAAACGTTTCTACCTTTGAAGTCTGCACTGTTAAGACCTTTAAGAACATCGCTTGTATCTTCTTCTTTAACTTCGAAGAAAGAGAAGTTTTTCATTAAGTCGATACGACCAACATCAACACGTTTTTGAATGTTTTTGTTAAGAAGTTCGATTAATTCAGCAGGGTATAGTTCGTCGGTTTTACCAAGGTTGATGAATAGACGATTGTATCCAGCTTCAGCACCTCTAGGGCTTGAGCCTTTACTTCTTCTATCACCTCTTTCGCCTCTATCACCTCTTTCGCCACGACCTCTGTCGTTTCTATCTCCTCTGCCACCATCTCTATCTCTTCCAGAAGCAGTTTCAATGTCTTCTTTACCTCTATAGTAGTCTAGGAAGCTATTGAATTCAAGTGATACCATTCTTTTAATAAGGTCCTCTTTGCTAATCCAATCTAGTTTACGGTAAACTTCAGGAAGGAAATCTTTGATTTCTTCATCATTTACTTTAACTTTTTCAATTTCATCAATTACCTTGATTAATTGTTGTTCACAAATTGCGTGAGCAGTAGGAAGATCTTCAGCAATCATTTTTTTGCCAATGATTCTTTCAATTTCTCTCATCTTACCTTGTTCTCTAAGGTTGATAATTGCAATTGAAATACCTGTTTTACCCGCTCTACCTGTACGTCCACTTCTATGAGTGTAACTTTCAGAGTCGTCTGGAAGACCGTAGTTGATAACGTGTGTTAAGTCATCTACGTCTAGTCCACGAGCGGCAACATCAGTAGCAATTAGCAGTTGAATATTCTTCAATCTGAATTTTTGCATTACAACATCACGTTGTTGTTGTGATAATTCTCCGTGTAGAGAATCTGCGCTGTAACCATCTTGTACTAGCTTGTCTGCAATTTCTTGCGTTTCTCTTCTAGTACGGCAGAATACGATACCATAAATTTGAGGGTTGAAGTCAACAATACGTTTAAGTGCAGCATATTTATCTTTAGCATGTACTTTGTAAACGATATGTTTAACATTGTTAGTACTCTCGTTTTTACGGCCGATAGTAATTTCTTTTGCGTTATTTAGATATTTCTTAGAAATTCTAGATATTTCTGGACTCATAGTCGCAGAGAAAAGAAGTGTGTTACGGTCTTTAGGAATATCAGCTAAAATACGGTTAATACTTTCAGTGAATCCCATGTTAAGCATCTCATCAGCCTCATCCATAACTACGTTTTTTACAGTAGCTAATGAAACTGTTTTACGCTCCATAAGGTCAATAAGACGGCCTGGAGTTGCAACGATAACGTGAACACCTCTTTTAAGTGTTCTGATTTGACTGTCGATAGATGAACCACCATAAACGGGAACAATCTTAAGACCATCAATATATTTAGAATAATTTGTTAAATCACTCGAAATTTGTAGACATAACTCACGTGTAGGGCAAAGAATTAGAGATTGTGGAACTCTGTCTTGGACATCAACTTGTTGTAAGATTGGCAGTCCAAAAGCTGCAGTTTTTCCAGTTCCTGTTTGAGCAAGTGCAACGACATCATTATTTTCGCCTAATAGATACGGTATTACTGCTTCTTGTACGGGCATCGGATTTTCGTAGCCCATTTCGTAAATAGCTTTCTGTATCTCTGACGAAACGCCAAGCTCTTCAAAATTTTTCATTAATTGTTATTTCTTTTAGTGTAAGAATAATTACGGAGTCTTTTTTCGTGTTGATTATCAACTACTTTTCCAGTAGCATCAATCTTAGTTTTTCAATATCATTCTTAGAAAGTCCTATCTCTTTCGTAAGATAACCCTCTATAGACCCATAATTTGATTTCATCTCATTGATTGCTGCGTCAATGTAGTCTTCTTGAGCTAACATTAAAGCAGTCAAAGCTTCTTGAGCGCTTGTAGGTAAATTTGATGCATATCGAGAAGCTTCAGAAATATCAATGAATTGGTTTGTTCTAAGATAATCTAACCTTGCAGTCTGTACATCAACACCTAAAGATGTTAAAATTAAAAAGGAAACGATCCCTGTTTGTTCTTTACCCGTTGCACACTCAAATACGATAGGATAATTTTGTTCGTCTAGTAATAAATTAAAAATTTGTTTGTACTCAGTCTTGTAATCTCTAATTAAGTGCTTGTAAACACCCTTCAGCTTTGTATTTATGTACGAAGTGTTGTACTTTTGATTACATACATTCCTAAAATCATTATCAAAATTGCTTGATTTGATTGGAATATTAACAATGTTGAAATTTGAATTTAAAAACTGATTCTTTTCTGGGGTAGGATCTAGATTAATAATCGTCTTGACTCCAAGATTTCTCAATCTTAATGCGCCACATTTGTCAATGTTCTCAAGACTTCCCGTTCTAAATATTTGACCCCATTTACCACCTTTATCCGTTGAGAAGACGCGATATCCACCTAAATCTCGAAAGTTGTTTACGTTGCCAATATTTAGATTACGGCTGGTAATAACAGCCTCCATGTCTTTATTGAAAACGATTTTGTAAAACTTACGGATGGTTGGATCATTATTAATAATCAAGATATATTGATCATTAATATCAGCAATACCCACAGGCATGTCATTAGTAAATGTATACGGATCTTCCGAAGCATAGACTTTAACAGTTCCTTCTGATATTCTTGGCGTTACTTCCCACTTAATTATGTTGTTACCCACCTTGTTTTCTTCACAACCTATTGAGACCATAGGAGATGGTTTAGAGCAAGAAGATAAAAAAGTAATTAATATTATAAAGTACGATAAATCTTTAATGTGCATAAAAACTAGAAGTGATAAGTAATGCAAATATAAAGCTAAGATTTCATTATATCTGCTTCTTTGGAACTTAATACTCAAAGAATAGCGATTTTTAAGACATTTAGCTTTAAAATTAAAGCTATTTAAAGTATTGTTCTTCTTTTATTTATGAAAAAGGCTTTTGTATCACAAAAGCCTTTTCTAAATATTTTACAGCGAAATTATTTATCGCAAAGTTTTCTTGATTTTTCTCCTAAGTAGCCACCATGGTGTCTTTTAGAGTATTCTTGAGCAGAAAAATTGGTTTTCTTCATTGTCTCAACTACCAGAATATCACCGATTACGGTCATTGCTGTTGTAGAAGTTGTAGGTGTCATCCCTAAAATACAAACCTCTTTGGGGTTGCCTGTACACAGTGTGATATTTGCTTCTTGAGCCAACGGGCTATCGGGAGCGGCTGTTATTACAATGTACTTTAGGTTAGGGTTAAGGTGATGTGCTAATTGAGTTAATTCCACAATTTCACGAGTCTTTCCCGAATTAGAAATCATCAATAGAATATCATCTTCTTGAAGAATTCCCAAATCACCGTGTTGAGCTTCACTTGGGTGTAGGAATACTGCAGGTGTTCCTGTAGAGCAGAAAGTTGTGGCAATATTCATTGCTATTTGTCCTGCTTTACCCATTCCAGAGGTAACTAACTTGCCTTTTTTGACATGAACTTGTTCACAAATCAGGTTTACGGCTTTCTCATATTGATCCGTAACAGGAATGTTAAGGACAGCTTCAGCCTCTTTTTTTAATAGTTCTTGAATTGCTTCGATCATTGTATCGTACTATAATAATTATTTTAATAGTGACTTTAACTCACTCTCCGTATTGGCTATGGTAAATAGTTCGGAAAGTGGTTTTTTGATAAAGCCATGCTTTTTGAATTCGGCAAGGCAGGTTAATAGATTAGAATAGAATCCATTAATGTTATATAGAATAACACGGGGAGGATTGTAGTCTAATGTTGCACAAGCTAAGGTGTGAAAAATTTCATCTAGTGTACCTATACCGCCAGGAAGAGCTACAACTATATCTGATAGCTCTAAGAAGCGGTCTTTTCTTTCGCTTAAGTCTTTAGTAATGATTATTTCATCAGCATATTGGCTTTTGCAATCTTTGATAATGTCGGGAACTAAACCGATGACTTTTCCGCCATGTTTATGAGTTTGTTTAGCGATAACTTCCATAAGGCCTCTATCTACACCTCCGTAGATAAGTGTCTTTTTGTTTTCTCCCAACCATTTTCCAATTGTTGATACTGAATCAACATAGATATCATCAATCTCGTTAGATGATGAGCAAAAGACTCCAATATTCTTCATATTATGAAAACTCTGATTTATTACAAATATCCATAATTTTCTATTAACGACCATATCTTTTCTCTACTTTTGTACTTACACTTAATTATTAGCTATTTATTATGAGTTATTTCAGCTGTACGTTAGATTGTGGCCTGCGAATTATCCATGAACAGACAAATTCACCAGTAACTTACTGTGGATTTGCAATTAATACTGGTACTAGAGATGAAGCTAGCACAGAGTCGGGGATGGCTCATTTGGTTGAGCATCTCATTTTTAAGGGTACAACTCATCGTAAGGCTTGGCACATTTTAAATAGAATGGAGAATGTAGGTGGAGACTTGAATGCTTATACTACTAAGGAGGAAACTGTAGTCTATTCGGCATTTATGAATGAATACTTCTCTCGAGCAGTAGAACTTTTAGTTGATATTGTTTATAATTCAACCTTTCCACAAGAAGAATTAGAGAAGGAGATTGAAGTGGTTATTGATGAGATTGCTTCTTATAAAGACTCTCCTTCAGAATTAATATACGATGATTTTGAAGCCTTAGTTTTTGACAAGCATGCCTTGGGTAGAGATATTTTGGGTGATCCTGAAAAGCTAAGGCAATATACATCTGAAGATGTTGCTCGCTTCGTTTCAAGATATTATAAGCCTAGTAATATGGTTTTCTTTGTTCGTGGAAAGTTGACCTCTAACCGAGTTTTATCAACGCTAGAAAAATTTATGGCACCTATCCCTAGTGGTGAAGTTACTATTCAAAGAGCACCAGCATTGTACCTTCCACCTAAACATATTGTTGTTGAGAAAGATACACATCAAACTCATGTTATGTTGGGTGGGAGAGCATTTGGGTATTTTGATAGAAAGCGAGATATTCTTTTCTTATTGAATAATATATTGGGAGGTCCAGGTATGAACAGTCGTCTTAATATCTCTTTGAGAGAGAAAAGGGGGTTGGTATATGGTGTAGATTCTAGTGTAACTTCCTATACTGATGCTGGTATCTTTACGATTTATTACGGTGTAGATTCCGATGATTTAGATAAGAGTTTAAGCTTAGTACATAAAGAGTTATCTAGATTAAGAGAGGAACGTTTGACTCCTTTAAAATTAGGTACAGTAAAGAAGCAGCTGATTGGTCAAATGGGGGTTTCTTCTGATAATAGTGAGAGCTTATCTTTAGGTATTGCACGAACATTCCTACATCAGAACAGATGCGATTCCTTTGAAGAGATAGCCAAACGTTTCATGTCTATCTCTTCTACAGAGTTACTAGAAGTTGCTAATGAAGTGTTTGATGAGCAAAAACTATTCTCTTTAATTTACAAATAAGATTTATCCAGAAAGAAAATACTTTCAGGTCCCATATTGAACATCAAATCTAAGATACTAAGGTTAGGAGCGAATTGATGTTTCTGCTCAAATACTTGATAGTACCGTTTAGATAGTAATCCTTGCTCTTCTGCTGTAAGTTCTTTTTTGGGGTGAATTGCCTCACGCAAATCAATTTCATTTTCTAAAAATTCTGTCTTGTATTCACTACTTAGGCGGACATTGGGTTTAATATTTATTAGTTCGCAAACCGTTTCTTGTAGCCCCATATTGAAGTCTAAAAGATATTTAGGCGTGTGGGTATAGAACTTGATAAACTCTTCTTCAAAGTAGTCGTAGTAGGGTGAGTTCTTGTAGGAAGATTTTATTGCCTGCCAGTGCAAGTGTTGCCAATTGTCGTGGTCTGAAATAAGAATGTCTTTCATACATTGTTTGTCACGACTGGGTTTTACAATGGGTACAATTAAACTTTGAATACCTTCAGGACCAATGATATTGCATCGGTTACGATATGTTTGTTTGATGTAGTGATCGTATTGCTCAATAACTACCTGTTTGTGCCCGATAAGATTTTGATAATACTGAATAGGACCTAAATAAGCGGTCGAAAGAAATGCTGTATGATTTGAATTCATGTTATTATTTGTTGCTCAACGTATTTTTTTGAATAGACGGTCCGATTTATAGCCTTTATAAAATGGTGTTCCGGTGTCTTTGGAGTAGACTATTAAACTTGCTTTTCCTATGAGGTTATTTTCGGGTACCAGTCCATACCGACTTGAATCAGCCATTAAATTTGAATCGTATACGGTTATCCAATAGTAGTTTTGCTTAAATTGATAACTAGTAATGGGTTTACCATTAATTCTAATTTGTCCTTCTTTAAACTCTAAATTAGATTCGTTCTCGTGTAGCAGGATAGCATTGTATACTAAAGAAATATTCCATGGAGTAATGGTAGTTATTTCATTTTTACTAGGAATTACAATGGTACTCTTTTGAGTAGCGTCTTCTTGATCAGCCATCTTTAGCATTAACTCGGAGTCTATATCGCTAATAAGGTATGCCTCGTAGTTATTGTAGGTTCGGAAAATATGGGTAGAGTCTTCTTTAATTGTTGTTCCTTGTATATTGAAAATGACAGAAATAGAGTCTATCTCATCTACATTAGATTTAGCTATCAAATACAATGACTTTGTTTCAGGATTTTTAATTTGAAGGTTGTGGATGGTAAAAGCATCGTTTAATACCAGTGAATCTCCAGGCAATGCAGTTACTTCACCAACATAAGTTTCTGTAGATAGAAGTTTGGTTGGTGTGGCTAGAGGGTTTTCAAAGAAAACAATATCTCTTTTATTGGGAATATTAGCGAAAATCTTGCCTCTGACTAATGGAATATTCCATCCGTAACTAGATTTAGAGACCAATACTCTATCTCCTTTAATTAAGGCATTTGCCATACCATTTGAGGGAATCAAAAAAATGGAACAAATAAAGTATCGAAGTATTGCTATAACTAACAATACCCCAATAATTATAAGGCTCCATTTTTTAATTCTCTTCATATTTTATAGAGTTATCTCACCCATTTAAAGAAACGGTTCCAGCGAATCTTACCACCAAACCAATCGTTGTCATTCTCTAAAGATAGCCAAACAAATAGAGGTTTACCAACAATATGGTCCATAGGAACAAATCCCCAATATCTTGAGTCTAAGGAATTGTCACGGTTATCTCCCATCATCCAGTAGTAATCCATTTTGAATGTATAACTTGAGGTTTGTTTGTCGTTAATGTAGATTAGTCCCTCTTTAATCTCCAATTTATTACCTTCATAGGCACGTATACATCTTTCGTAAATTGCATAGTTATCTAGAGTCAATTCTATAGATGCTCCTTGCTTTGGTATCCAAATAGGGCCGTAGTTATTTTTATCCCAGTGGGTATTTCCATTAAGTGGATAAATCAATAGAGAGCTATAGTCAGAATCGGTTGTTAAATGTACGTCAGGTTCTTGCTCGATATGGTTAATTAGTGCTTTATTAGCGATTAATTTTTGAGCCATGTCTTTGGTTAGAGGCATTTGATAAACAAACTTTCCTTTACCCGTGAAGCCTTCATCATCAAAGCCTTTATCAGTCAAGTAGTCTGTAAGACGTTTGTTGGTTATGTACACGGCAAATTGTTGTGTGTTAGAGTACTTATCAATGATTGCTGTGAGTTCTTCATTGGTAACTCCTTGTTGAGTAAAGATATTTTTATTCCCCATCATTTTATTTTCAACAAAAACGTCTCTGCGGATAATGCTTCTGCTATCGTCTTTGCTAATGCCTAATTCCTTAAATACTTTTTCAGGAATGGCAGGACCTGTTGTTTGTACAAAATAATTAAACTGTACATCAGGAGCATCAGGATTTAAGGTGCCATTAATATAAACTTTACTATCGACAATTTGCAGTGTATCTCCAGGAATACCTAGGCATCTTTTCACGTAGTTATCTCTTCTGTCTACGGGTCTAGTAATGATGTTACCGTAATATTGTGGTAGAGATTCTAATGTTTTTTTACCACTATTGTATATTTTACCAAAGTATTTCAATTGATTAAGCTTACTCATTTCATCGACGTTTGGAATGTCTTTATTGACATTAAAACCGATTTCATAAACAAGCTTGTAGAAGTCCATATTAGAGGCTAGGTCGGCTACTGTGTCTCCAGAAGGGTAGTTGAAAACTACAATGTCATTTCGTTCCACTGACCCAAATCCATTAATTCGTTTATAGTCCCAATGAGGAGTATCTAAATACGATTTTGTTTGAGGGTCGAAGATTGTATTGTGTGCAAATGGCACAGCGAGGGGGGTGTTTGGAATTCTAGGTCCAAAACTCAACTTGCTTACATACAAATGATCACCTACCAATAACGACTTCTCAAGAGAAGATGTTGGTATTTGGTAATTCTGGAAGATGAAGATATTAACCAATGTTACTGCAATTAATGCAAAAACAATGGCGTCTAACCAGCTAAACAAAGTGCGTACCAATGAGGGTTTCATCTTCTTCCAAAATCCCCAAGGAATTTTCTTGGTGAAGTAGATATCGAAAATGACTGGAACTACAATTAGTCCTAACCAGCTTTTTGCCCAAATCAGGAATAGTAAGTAAAGGCCAATGATTATCGATCCTTTGATAATTTGTTTTTTAGTAAGGTTCATCATTTTTGTTCTTATTTTAGGAATGTGAATAAATCGGACATTCCTAAGAAACCATTATTCTTGTGTGTAAACTCCGCTGCTATAACCGCACCAAGTGCAAATCCAGATCTGTTTTTAGCATCGTGTGTAATGGTTATAGAATCGGCTTCCGATGTGTATTTTATTGCGTGAATACCTGGCACCTCGCCTTCACGAATTGAGTGAATATACAAGTCGTGTTCATCTTGGCTAGGAGAGTTAACCCATTCGCCTTTTCGTTTCATATTGGCAAGTATACCTTCGGCTAGTGTAATTGCTGTACCACTCGGGGCGTCTAGTTTGTGAATGTGATGTGTTTCACTCATTTCAACATCGTATGCAGGGAAATCATTCATGATTTTTGCTAAATACTTGTTGACAGCCGAGAAAATTGCTACGCCAAGGCTAAAGTTCGAAGACCAGAATAGAGTTTTATCACCTTCTTTACACAGGTTCTTAATCTCTTCTCCGTGCTGGTCCATCCAACCCGTACTTCCCGAAACTATTTTAACGTTAGCGTTAAATGTTTTAATGTAATTGTTGTATGCTGCTTCAGGATTAGTGAATTCAATTGCTACATCAGCAGATTTGAATGCTTCTGAATTAAAGTCTTCTTGATTATTGTGGTCGATGATAGAAACGATTTCATGTCCTCTTTGTAGGGCAATCTTTTCAACTTCTTTTCCCATCTTTCCGTATCCTATTAATGCTACTTTCATGTTTTACAGTTAGTTTATTCTTAAATGTGATTTTATAGAACCTTACAAAGATAATATTTTTGATTATATTTGATACTCATTGCTTAACCTAGTTACTTATGGAAGAACTATTACATTACATTTGGAAATACAGATTGTTTCCTATGACTTCACTAAAATCCGATAAAGAAGAATTAATCGAGGTGATAGATACAGGATTACTAAATCGAGACGCTGGTCCCGATTTTTTTAATGCGAAAATTAAAATAGGCGACACCGTTTGGGTGGGTAACGTAGAGATTCATCTTCAATCCTCAGATTGGTATAGGCACCATCATGATATTGATAAAAGTTATGATTCTACAATTTTGCATGTCGTAGGAGAAATTGACAAGTCTGTTCAGCGTACTAATGGAGAGACTATACCGCAGCTCGTCTTGCCTGTATCTCCTGAAATAGTAAAACGATATGGTGAATTGAAACGAGCTGAGTATCAACCTCAATGTTTTTCTATCATTTCTACTTTGAATAAAATGGAGATAAGCTCATGGCTTTCGACACTTCAAGTAGAGCGTTTAGAATTAAAATACAATCGCATCATTGAACTATTTGATGGTAGGGAGTATATGTGGAAAGATATATTCTTTATTACATTGGCGCGAAACTTCGGATTTGGATTAAATGGAGATACTTTTGAGCGTTGGGCCAAACGGTTGCCTTTTAGAGCTTTAGATAAACACCGTGATAATTTATTTCAACTTGAGTCTCTGTTCTTTGGTCTGAGTGGCCTATTAGTTTATAATGAACAAGATAAATATGCCAATGCTTTAATTACAGAGTTTGAATATTTAAAAGCCAAATTTCAACTGAATTGTCTAGACTTACCTTGGAAGCTCTCTAAAGTTCGTCCTAGTAGTTTCCCTCATGCCAGAATTGCACAGTTAGCAGATTTCTATCATCGACAAGCTAACTTTGTTGATTGTCTTACCCAAGTTTCTACTATTAATGAGATTTATGCTTTACTTGATTTTAAAACAAGTGAGTATTGGAACACGAACTTTACTTTTGGTAAAGAATCAAAAGTGGGGAGCTCTTCGAAGGAAATGACAAAAAAGACCAAGGATTTGATTATTATTAATACGGTAGTTCCCTTTCTTTATGCGTATGCTAAGCATCAAGGCGATGAGCTTTTAATGGAACGTGTATTTAGCTTATTGGCAATGTTAAAACCAGAGAATAATTACATTACAAGATTATGGGATAAAGCTGGTGTTGTAGTAAATAATGCTGCTGATAGTCAGGCCTTGATTCAATTACAAAAGGAGTATTGCGATAAACGAAAGTGTATTTACTGCCGATTTGGTTATCGGTATATGAAAGTAAATAATTAATCGTTTTTGGAGGCAGCCTGGACATTGCGAATGATGCCTGTTATTTTAGCTCTCTTTGCAGCAGATTTTTGGAAGATTCGTTGATACTTTTCGGTAGTCAACTCTTTCCAATCTTCCTTTCTCATTCCAAATAGTTCTTCCTTCATTGTAAATTCCTCTACTGATGTGGGTTGAGCAAATTTTGTCCAGGGGCAGGCCTTTAGGCATTCATCGCAACCATATATTTTGTCCCCTAAGTTTGGAATAAATTCTGTAGGAATATCTCCTCTATTCTCTATGGTTAGATATGATATACAGCGGTTGGCATCTAGTGTCTTGGGTGCTATAAGAGCTTTGGTTGGGCATGCTTGTAGACATCGAGTACATGAGCCACAGCGTGAACGTTGAGGTGCGTCATAATCTAATTCTAGATCAATAATTAACTCTCCTAAGAAGAATGTGCTACCAGCTTTGGGGATAATTAATTGAGTGTTTTTACCAATCCAACCTAATCCAGCTTTCCATGCCCAATAACGTTCAAGAACGGGGGCTGTATCACAGAAGTAGCGTCCTTCAGTAGTTGTTATTTTATTAATTTCTCTATAAAATAACTCGAGTTTAGCTTTTAGAACTTCATGATAATCTTGACCGTATGCATACCATGCAATTTGGTATTTATCATTTGGTAGTTGATTTTTGGGGAAATAGTTGAGTGCTACAGATATGACGCTTCTAGAGTTGGGGACTAATAATTGAGTGTCAAATCGTTTTTCTCTATAATTTTCAAGATACGCCATATCTGCATTGTGATTATTATTAATCCAATGCGTGAAGAACTCTTGATCACTTGAATCTATTTTGCCTGATGGAGCAATTCCACAAGCACTAAAACCAAGTTGAAAAGCAATTTCTTTGATTTTTAGAGTTAGTTCAGTCTTAGAGTAGCTTAAACTCATATCCTTCCTCAATTAAAAACTCAATAGCTTTGGGTAAAGCATATTGTAAGTTGCCGTTGTTCCAGGATTTTAGCGAGTCGTGAAAAGTAATTATAGAACCGTTACGAGTGAATCGCATCACGTTAGCCAACACCTGTGGTCCACTAAGTTTTTTACTATAATCGCGAGTTACTACATCCCACATAATAATTTTAAATCTCTTTTTAAGAAGTAGGTACTGCATTACTCGCATGTGTCCGTGCGGTGGACGAAATAAATCAGTTTCACCGATTAATTCTTGTGCCTTTTTCGTGTTGTCTAAGTATGACTTTGCTAGGTGTTCAAATCCTCGAATGTGATTAAATGTGTGGTTACCAATCTTATGTCCTCTCTCTACTACCATTTTGAAGATATCTGGGTGTTTCCGAATGTTGTCTCCAACCATAAAGAAAGTAGCCTTTACTTTGTACTTGTCTAATAGATCTAGCACCCAAGGAGTAACTTCAGGAATAGGTCCATCATCAAAAGTCAGATAAATGGAGTGCTCTTTAGGGTTCATTCTAAAAATAGCACTAGGGTAAAGAGCCCTGAAAAATTTAGGTGGTTGTTCTATTAACATTCGCTATGTAATAAAAACTCAAGTAGTGAATGATACACTACTTGAGTAAATTTTATGGGGCTAAATTAATAACCTCTTTTGATAACTTCTATACGTTTGTTTAGAATTTTGTTGTATTTCTCTAAATTAACCTCATATTCTTTACTTAGATCAAGATTATAGCGATGAATTGTCGCTGTAACATTACGAAGTAGGCTCAAATTGTATTGAAGTATTTGAAGGGTAGATACGAATTTGGAATCATCAAGTGATAATGTCCAATCTAAATAGGCTAAACTTTTATTTCCTAATATTTTAGCTATTTCATTTGCTTCTTCATCTAGTCCCAATACGTAATAAGACTCCATCATTATATGAGAGTAACTTTGGAAATCATGTGGAACATTGCTGTGAGGGATTTTCTCATCACAGTATCTGAGCACTTCTTCCGCTTTGTCCATTTGATTATTCTCGATGTATTGGCTTGCTAGCTGAACAAAAGTTCTTCTGTGTGTTAAACACATTCGCATCGCATTTTCGTCAATGTAAATACCTTCAGAATCCATTCCTCCAAATTGGAACTTAGTCATTAGATTATTATACATTTTATCTTTATCAAGTGGAATTTGATAAGGAATACTATTTGTATCAATACCTTCATAGATAGCCGCTAGTTTCTCTTTTTGTATTTTCTCCATATTGAAAGGAGTAAATCGATAAGCTAGGCCTTCTTGAATTAAGTATTTATCCATATTCAAGTATTCGTCACTACCTACAGAGATCGCTACATATACCGGTCTTTCCCAATTTGCATTGGCTAAAATCTCAAGTAGCATTAAGTTACCTTTTGTAAGGTGATCTCTTCCTTTAAGCGAGATGTACATATAGTCTGGAATTCTATCTTCATAACCTTCTGGAATGTACATGCCCGAGCGCTTAACAGCTTCTTTATCAACCTTAATCTTTAGTTCGTCTGTAGGAATCACTTGTTTATTAGGGTCGTTAGTTTGAACCCACTTTTTAAGTACATTTTGTACTGTAAATGGATCCTCTCCGTATTCATTTACAAATCGCTCCCATTGGTCTAGATTACCTTCTTCTTTGGCTTTTAGAGCTAATTTATATTTAGTTTCAACCTCTACTTTCTTACGGATATCTATACGTATTGCATTGTTACGGTCACCTCCATAAAATTCCCTATTCCAGGTAATTGGCAATCCTGGTCCACTGTAGGCTTGACGTTTCATTTGGTCAATGTACCAATCTGTGTTCAAGTAACTAAAGTTACAAGTGCGTGCATCTAGACGACAAGATTCCACTTCTTGGTTGTACCATAATGGGAAGGTATCATTGTCTCCGTTATTAAAGATAATAGGATTCCCTTGTGTCTGGATACTATTGAAGTAGTTCTGCCCAATATCTCTAGCTAGGTAGCGTTTAGATCTATCATGGTCGTCCCAGTTTTCGCAACCCATCTGTATAGGTACAATTAGGGTAAGGACGACTACTCCAATGGCCATTTTAAGAGATTCCTTTTGTGTCCAATCTCGTATTAAATGAATAAGACCAATCACGCCCATACCAATCCAAATAGCAAAAGCATAGAACGAGCCTGCGTAAGCATAGTCACGTTCACGAACTTGCATTGGTGTTTGGTTTAGATAGAATATAATAGCCAATCCAGTCATAAAGAAAAGTAGGAAGACCACAAATGCTTGTTTGCGTCCTTTTCGTCCGTTAGACATTTGCCATATAATCCCTAGGATACCAAGTATAAAAGGAAGAGCATAATAAACATTACGACCTTTATTGTTTTTAAGTTCCTCTGGTAATTTGCTTTGATCCCCATACGCCATATTGTCTACAAATGGGATGCCAGTAATCCAGTTACCTTTTTCTAAATCTCCTTGTCCTTGTAAGTCGTTTTGACGACCAATAAAGTTCCAGAAGAAATATCGCCAATACATATAACCAAACTGATATTTGAGCATAAAGGTCATGTTTTCAACTTGAGTTGGCATAGTGATTGGCACAGCATTGCCATTGATGTTATAGATAACCTGGTTTCCAGTAATATTTACCCATTGCTCGTAGAACTGTTTGTGTCTACTGCTATACATTCTAGGGAATAGCATGTTTTGAGCAAATTTATATTCTGTTTCTTGTTCTACTTTAACATACTTGTCTTTTTCATCATCGCTAATTTTGACAGCAGGAACATAAGTGGTGACTTTACCAGCTTTAACAAATTGCCCTTTATTGTCTATTTCAGGATACGAAGAGAAGGCTTGACCATAGATAAGAGGTCTTGTTCCATATTGTTCACGTCCCAAGTAACTACCTAAGGTGAAGATATCTTCGGGAGAGTTCTGATCCATTGGTGTGTTAGCTACAGATCGTATTACGATTAGTGTATAAGAAGAATAACCCACCATGATGAATGTGATACAAAGTATTGTTGTATTTAGAACACGCAGTGAAAAGTATTTTTTATATCTATTGATAAGATATCCAAATGCAATTAAAATAAGAATGCCTAGTATTAAACTTGTATAACCACTTCCGATGAATGGTAATCCAACCAATGCAATGGTAGAAAGGAAGGCTACGATTGTGCGTTTATTTAGATTACCACGGTGAGTCTCAAACAAGCCCCAAACAAGCACTAATGTAAGTACAAGCATATAGAATAATACTCCACTATTGAATGAGTACCCTAACGTATTCACAAAAAACAAGTCGAATACACCTCCTACTTTAATCACTCCAGGGACGATACCATATAAAACAGCAGCGACTAGAACAAATGAAAACATTAAAACAAGGAAGGAGTCTTTTAGCTTTGCTTCTGGTTTCTTTTTGAAGTAATAGACCATTACAATAGCAGGAATACACAATAGATTTAGAAGGTGGACACCGATACTAAGACCTGTTAAATAGGCTATTAATATAAGCCATCTATCTGCTTTAGGGGTATCTTCAGAGTCGTCCCACTTTAAGATCAACCAAAATACAACAGCGGTAAATAGAGATGAATAAGCATACACTTCGCCTTCTACAGCACTAAACCAGAAGGTGTCACTAAACATATATACAAAAGCTCCTACTAATCCACTACCTATAATAGACACGATTTGTGTATTAGTCAATTGCTTATTACTGTCTTGGACTATCTTTTTAACTAAATAGGTTATGGTCCAGAACAAGAACATAATACACGCAGCACTCATTAAGCCACTCATTAAATTGATTACCCATGCTACTTGTGATGGGTCACTTACAAATTGGCTAAAAAAGTTACCTGTTAACATAAAGAAAGGGGCACCTGGGGGATGACCGACTTCAAGCTTAAATGCAGATAATATAAATTCGGGACAATCCCAAAAACTAGCTGTAGGCTCAATTGTAAGTCCGTATACAACTGCTGCAATAAGGAATACTATAAAGCCTGTAATGTTATTAATTCTAGTAAACTGTTTCATCCTAAGTGATTCTGTATTTTTAAAATATAAGGATACAAATATAGTAATTTGTATTTAGACCGACTCTATATATGCAAAACAAAGCTAATCAGTGAAGTATAATGTTCTGAGCGTTTAATCTGTTTACAGATGGCCAAAACCTAACAACTCTATTGGACACTCAAACTTTTCTTCTAACCAAGAAGCCTCTATTTCGGTAGTAGGAGAGTACGATAGTTGTTTGTTTATTGCTGCAATACAGTTTGCTTGTCTAAGTGTGGTAACAATATCGTGACTAACTAAAACTATAGCACAATCCTTTTGTATCTCTTTAAGAAGTTGGTATAATTCAGCTTCAAATTTCTTGTCAATGTAGGTACTCGGCTCATCTAATATTAAAATTTTAGGTTCTGATATTAAACTTCTACCTAAGATTGCACGTTGTAATTGTCCTCCGCTCAGTTCGCCAATGGGTCGTTTTTCAAGACCGATCAAGCCCATTTTATGAATGATGTGCAAAGCTTTTTCTTTATCACTCGCACTATATTTATAGAGTAAATTCTTTTGGCAACTAAGCCCAGAAAGTATGACTTCTAATACAGAGATAGGAAACTTCTTATCTATAACAGTGTATTGAGGAAGGTACCCAATGGTTATATTCGGTTGAGGCTTGCCATCTATGTAATAAATAATCTCACCGGACTCATACTCTTTGAGCCCTAACACACATTTTATCAATGTTGTTTTACCACCTCCGTTAGGGCCTATTACTCCTAAATAGTCATTCTCATAGACTGTCAAGTTTACTTTGTCCAAAGCTTTTAAACTTCCATACGAAGCGGTTAAATTCTTTATTTCGAGAATGGGTTTTTTCATTTTAAATCGGGTATATTAACCAATGCCTTAGCAGTCTTAATAAGCTCTTCGCTCCAATCGTAAGCCAAAGGATTAATTCCAATCACCTTACTTTTGGTTTCTTTAGCTATCACTTCAGCATTCTTTTTATCAAACTCAGGTTGAATGAAGATGGTGTGGATATTTAATTCTTTTGATTTTTTGATAAGCATTTTCAAGTGTGCAGGGGTTGGTTCCTTTCCATCTTCTTCAATGCTAATTTGTTGTAGCCCGTAATCACGTGCAAAATAGCTTAGAGCTGGGTGGTAAATCATAAATCCTTTAGCTACACCATCTCTAGTCAAAATTGACTGTACTGCAGTATTTGTATCTTCAATAAGCCCTATTAAATTCTTGTAATTGCTTTCGTATAAGTCTTTGTTCTCACTATCTAAGCGAATCACTGCTTGTAAGATGTTTTGTGCTATAATCTTCGCATTTTCAGTCGAGTTCCATACGTGAGGTTCGATACCGCCTTCGTGATAGTGGTCGCCATGATTATGTCCTTTGCCATGAATATAGTTTATGCCGATCGATGTGTCAATGATATTTAAATGAGGTGCATTGCTTTGTATCTTATCCATCCATGAAAGCTCGAATCCAATATAACCTATTTTTAAATACAACTTACTTTTAGAAAGTTCAATTAATTGTTGTGGTGTTGGATCATATGTTTCAGGGCTACTTCCTTTTGGCACCATACTTATTACTTGAAACTGATTACCCACGATGCTTTCAGTGAAGTATCGTAGTGGTTCAATTGTAACCATAATCGTTTCTTTATCACTCTTAGGCTGACTATTGCATGAGAATAAAGCAATAATCGCTAGAAGAAGTATATTTGACTTAATGAATTTCATCATCTTATTTTTTCTTATTTATTAGCTCTTAATATTTCTCTTTTGCCTCCCGGAGGACCAGGTATTCGTTCCACAGTAAAACCACTCTCTTGTAGCATTCTACGTACTACACCTTTTGCACAGTAAGTAGTTAGGATACCTTTATCCTTTAGAAGAACATAAAGTTTGTTGAAAAGTTGTTGACTCCACATTTCTGGCTGTTTTTCAGGAGCGAATGCATCAAAATAGATTACATCAAAATTGCTTTCAAAGGTCTCAACATCTAGCTCAGTAAAATCAACATGATACTTAGTTAACTTGAAGTTCGATGTAATTTGATTGGTTGTATTCCAATTTGATGTAATAAGGTCTTTATATTCTTTAGAGGAACTATACTCAAGGTCTTTTACATCATCCCATTTAAGAGGGAATAACTCCAATGAATGGAAATCGACTTGAATGTCGTTTTCAGTACTCTTCAATAAGGTTTCGTATGCATTAAGACCTGTACCGAATCCTATTTCTAAAACTTTGATATTGTTAAGTTGGGTGTGTAGTAATCCTTCTTTAATGAATATATGTCTTGATTCAGTTACTGCACCTTTCGTTGAATGATAGTGTTCATCCAATCTTGGAACATAAAGGGTATTACTACCATCTTCAGTCTTTTCTTTGAGTATTTTGTCCATTTAAAAATAATTAAAAAGCCCTAGAGCAATAAGTATAACTACAACGTATCTTAGAATTTTGCCCAGTATCATACTTATGGTTACGCTCCAAATGTTGCTTCGAAGAAATCCCAAAGCTACAATGATAAGGCTACCTACAACGGGTACAAATGCGAAGAACGCCATATAGGCACTTCGGTTGTATAGGTAGATGCGCATACTCCTTATTTTCTTGGGATCCATGCGAAAGTATTTTGTGAGCCAATCAATTTTCCCCATCCTTCCAATTGCATAGCAGGTTAGGCTACCTAACGTGTTTCCAACCGTTGCTGCGATTAGGCATAGCCAAGGATTTAATCCAGTTGATGGTATGACTAAAGCTGCAAGCACTGCCTCAGAGCTAAATGGAACAATACTACCTGCTAAAAAGGCCGATAGAAACATTCCTAAATACCCCCAATCAATTAAGAATTGTATAAAGGCATCCATATGTTTGTAGCTAAAATCATTAATAAAATACCCAATGTAATCATGAATATAATATTACTCATTTTATTTTGATATGTAACTAAAACATTGCTAAAAATAAAACTAACTCCAGCTATACATAAAGGAATGTATTGATAAAAATGGATAGGGTTAAATATCATAATTACAATCAGTCCTATAGATAGTACAAAGAAGTAATTCAGTATATAATACGTCTTAATCTTCATTCTTGGCTGTGAAAGTAACAGATAGGTTATTGATAAAATTACTAATGTTAAAGCGAATACAAAAGTGATTAAATTATTCCCATCAAGGCTTTTGTATGCCTCGAGATTACCCCAAGAAAATAAATCAGTAAATGGAATGTAGAATAAATACATAGAGTCTGTTAAATAGCAGTAACAGAACATAATCCAAATAGGGGTAATAATACCAAGCAGTGCCGAGAAGAAGGTACGTATGTTTACACTACTGAAAGGAATGGCTGCCAACAAGAAAAGTGGAAACAAGAATATTGTTTTGGGGAGAATTAAAAATGATAGCCCCCAGAAGAAACCAATGTAATAATAAAGCTCTGAAGAGTCGTAGACTTTGTAGGTTTGAAAAAAGAAATGCGATGCTGCGAGTATCAGAATTGTAGAAGCCAATCCCGGATAAATATAATGAATTTGGGGTATCGTAGCAATCAATATCAAAAAGGTAGTTGATTGTACCGTAGCACGTAAATTGATAATGCTAAACGTATTGTTTAAGATTATCAATAAGTATGCTAAGATACCATATCCAGCGAAGGCTATTATCTGGTTGAGCCAGATAGGTAGGTCTAATGGATATTCACTATATCCCCAATTTGCTGTGTTAACTAACGCTTCGGGGTCTGTGTGGGCTCCAAGATAATGAGCCCCAATCCAAGTTAGCAAGCATATTAGGGTAACAATGGGAAGATTAAATCTTCCCTTAATATACCTTTGTTGTAAATTAATTTTCGCCATTTTATAAATCGAATCCTATATCAGTACGATAGTATTTATCAGTAAAATGTATTTCTTCAGCCATGTGATAGCATTTTTTTAGTGCATCATCTTTTGAGTCTCCATATGCGGAAATAGCAATTACTCGGCCACCATTGGTTCCGATTTTTTCTTTATCTTGCTTTGTTCCTGCGTGAAAGACATGAACATCTTTTGGTAAATTTGATGGTATTGAAACTGTATATCCTTTTTTGTAAGCTTCAGGGTAGCCACCACTAACCAGCATTAAGCAAGTTGCAAAACGTTCATCTATCTCTAGTTCTCTTTCATTTAAATTAGAACTAGCAACACCTTCAAAAAGATCCACGATGTCACTTTTTAGGCGTAGCATTACACTTTCTGTTTCTGGGTCGCCCATTCTAACATTGTATTCTATGACTAAAGGTTCGTTTTGAACATTGATAATTCCTATAAATATAAATCCCTTATAGGTAATATTATCTTCTTTAAGTCCTCGTACGGTTGGGATGATTATGCGATCCTCAATCTTTTGCATGAAAGCCTCATCTGCAAAATGGACTGGGGTAATGCTTCCCATACCTCCGGTATTTAAACCAGTATCACCATCTCCTATACGTTTGTAATCTTTAGCTACAGGTAGAATCTTGTAATTAACTCCATCAGATAATACAAATACCGAGCACTCTATTCCTTTTAAAAACTCTTCAATAACAACGGTAGTACTTGCATTTCCAAAGCGTCCAGATAGCATCTCATTCAACTCCCTTTTAGCTTCTTCTAAGTCCGATAAAATCAAGACTCCTTTTCCAGCACATAAACCATCCGCTTTTAACACATAAGGAGCCTTTAAGCTCTCTAAAAATTGTAGACCTTCAGCTAGGTTGTCTTTATTTATGCTTTTATATTTAGCCGTAGGTATACCATGTCTAAACATAAACTCTTTAGCAAACTCTTTGCTGCCCTCCATTCGTGCACCCTCTAAAGAAGGACCAATTACAGTGATGTGTTTGGTTTGCGTGTCATTTTGGAAGAAGTCATAAATTCCTGCAACAAGTGGGTCTTCTGGTCCCACAACTATCATTGTAACTTCTTCTTTAAGACAGAATTTCTTAATGGCATTGAAGTCTTTAATGTCTAATGCCACATTGGTTCCAACTTGTTCAGTACCCGGATTGCCTGGGGCTATAAACAATTGGTTAATACGTTTGCTTTGTGCTATTTTCCAAGCTAATGCATGTTCTCTACCGCCAGATCCAAGTAATAATAGTTTCATGTTGATTTGTTAATCAGTGAATAAATTATAGATTATCGTCGAAGTATCTTGTTATTTTCTCATGCAAATGCACTCTATCTCTCCCTCTTACATTATGCTCATGTCCTGGATATATGAATAAATCAGGATATGTTCGGGCTTTAATACAAGCCTTCATGAAAGAGAAAGTATGTTGTGGCACACAAGTTGAATCGTGTCCATCGTGAATCATGAGTAATTTGCCTTGTAACTGCCCTGCTAGGTTGCACAAGTTCGTTTTTTCATATCCTTCGGGGTTGTCTTGCGGGGTATCCATGTAACGTTCACCATACATAATTTCGTACAGTTTCCAGTCAATCACTGGTCCTCCAGCAACGCCCACTTTAAATATAGACGGATATCTCAATAATAAAGCTGTAGACATATGACCACCAAAGCTCCAACCATGCACACCAATTCGATCCATATCTACATAACCTAGGCTGCTTAAATATTTAGTACCCTCTACCTGGTCTTCACCTTCGATAATGCCTAGCTGTCTAAATGTAGCATTTTCAAATTCTCTTCCACGATTATCGCTGCCTCTATTGTCAAGTGTAAAAACAACGTATCCTTTGTTAGCCATATAGATGTCCCAACCTCTAACGCCATTATTCCAAGAATTGTCAATCATTTGAGCGTGTGGTCCTCCATACACATAGATTACAGCGGGATGTTTTTGGGTTTTATCAATATTTTTGGCTTGAACGACTCTGTAATACAGGTCTGTAAGACCATCGGCAGCCTTAATTGTGCCTACAGTAATTTCTGGCATCACATAATCCTTGTGTGGATCGGGAGCTGTAAAAATGTTTTTACTTTTGTTGTTGTTGATATTAACGATGTTAATCGCGTTAGGCGTGCTTTTAGAGCTATATCTATCAATTATATACTTATTTGAAGTACTTATGATAGGATAGTGTACCCCTTCTTTGTTGTCAAGAGGACGGATTTTGCCATTTTTCAGGGAAACAGCTAAAATGTTTTTTTGTAGGGGCGAGTAATAGGTTCCAGTAATAATAACCTCTCTAGTTTTCTCGTTGAAGCCGATAATTGAATTAACTAACCAATTACCTTTAGTTAATTGAGTTTGTTTCTTTTTGTCTGTGTTAACTAGATATAGATGGTTGAATCCATCTTTTTCACTTTGAAGTATATATTGTTTGCTATTCCAAGGAATAAACTGAATTGGGCTTTGTGGCTCAACGTACTTATCGTAACTCTCTTCGTTTAAGATTTGAACCAAAGCACCTGTTTTAGCATCATATTCGCATAGCTTAGCTTCGTTTTGGTCACGATTTACTTCAAATAAATAAATGCTTTGTTCATCTGGTGACCAAGAAATATTTGTGAAATATCGATTAGTAGGGTCGCCAGCTTGCAGGAAAATAGTTTTGTTATTTTCTATCGAGTAGATTCCTACATATACTTTATGGCTTTCCATTCCCGCCATAGGGTACTTGACAGGATTTAAAGTTGCAATACGAGTCGTAATGTCCACAAGTGGATAATCTGGTATCATGGTTTCGTCCATTTTATAGAACGCTAAGTTTTTACCACTTTGACTCCAAAATGTACCTTTACGGATGCCAAATTCACTTCTATGCACCGTTTGTCCTGCCACAATGCCTTCAGCATTGTTGGTAATTTGTTTATTGTTAACGTATAGGTTGTTTTCAATAGTATAAGCTATTGAATTACCCATTACACTATAATCGATATTAGAAGCGCTTTCGCCAATTTTATGTAACAAATTAGCTTTGCGCTTCTCTAAATCGATTTTAATATAGGTTCCCTTATGAATAAATAAAAGACTTTGTTCGTTGGGCCACGGCATAGAAACTTGATAAAAATTACTCAATTTAGGAAGTTTTGCTTCTTCTAAAATTTGATTTACATCTTCTAGCTTTGCATATACTGTACGTTCTCCTGTTGTTGGGTGTATGGTTGTCAACTCTGAATATCCAGGTTCAATACACATATCTCCCCACCATGAAAGACCATAAATGCTCTCTGTATAAATGTAATTGTCTCCACCAGGGATTAACTCGTCTAGTGTTGGTAATTTTAAATCTTGATTCTGAGCTGTGGCAATTGAATTAATACAAATTAATCCAAGCAACAAGCCTAATAGTTTTTTCATAATTGATTTTGATTAATATGCTAAATTAAGAGTCGTAACGACTATTCATTTACTTCGTTTTCATCTTTCTTTTTAAAAACAGGCTTACTTGTTCTAGCTACTACAGGCTTGCTTGTTCTAGGAGAAAATGCAGCTTTACGATCCGTTTTGAATTCCTTCATTTTACCATCAAAGATGTCATATTTACGTAGTTCACATTCAAGTGCACCATTGTATAAAGGAATACGTTCGCTTTGTCTTAGACCAATTTTATCAAAACATTCTTTTCTATATGATAAAATCCAAGCTTCATATCCAGCAAATGCATGTTTCAATCTTTCTCCAATAACTTCGTATAGACCTAATAAGTTTTCAGTAGAAATACGTTCACCATAAGGTGGGTTAGTAATCATGATTGCTTTATTTTTAGGCTGTTCTAGTTGTTGAATAGGCTGTAACTTGATGATAGTATCTTTTGATACACCAGCAGCCTTTACATTGTAAGTTGCAATATCGATTGCACTTGGGCTATTATCATAACCAAAAATATGATGTTCAAACTCACGTTCTTGACTATCGTCGTTGTAAATGCGATTGTACATTTCGTCATCATAATCTACCCATTTCTCGAAAGCAAATTCTTTTCTGAATATACCAGGAGCAATGTTGCGTGCAATAAGTGCTGCTTCAATTGGAATAGTACCAGAACCACACATAGGATCTATTAAGTCACATTCGCCTTTCCATCCTGTTTTAAGGATGATACCTGCAGCTAATACTTCATTCAAAGGAGCTTCTACAGCTTCTTGACGGTAACCCCTACGGTGAAGTGATTCACCAGATGAGTCTAATGAAAGAGTACACTTTGTTTCTGCAATATGGATATTAAGAAGAACATCAGGGCGATTAATACGTACTGAAGGACGTTTACCACAGTTTTCTTTAAAGTAGTCGACAATTGCGTCTTTTACACGGTATGCTACGAATTTAGAGTGTCTAAACTCATTACTAAACACTACAGAATCAATCGCAAATGTTTTGTCTGGGTTTAAAATTTCGTCCCATTCAATTGCTTTGATTTGGTCATAAACCTCATCAGCATTTTTCGCAACAAATTGCTTTATTGGTTTAAGAATGCGAATGGCAGTACGAAGGCAAAAATTTGCTCTGTACATCATTTCTTTATCGCCCGAGAACGATACCATTCTGCGTCCTATTTCAATATCATTTGCGCCTAGTGCAATTAGTTCTTCTGCTAATACCTCTTCCAATCCCTGGAATGTTTTAGCGATCATTGCGAATTGTTTACTCATTAAATGTAATGTATTAATATGTTTTTTTTATTTTTCTCTTCTTTGGAACAGTTTCGTTCCCGGTGGAACATCATCTGTAATCCATATGTTAGCACCAATAACTGAGCCTTCGCCAATTCTTATTCTACCTAATACAGTTGCATTTGAGTAGATTATTACGTTGTCTTCAATTATAGGGTGTCTGTTAATTCCTTTAATAGGTTGTCCATTCTCATCAAGAGGAAAGCTTTTAGCACCTAATGTAACTCCTTGATAAAGTTTTACATGGCTTCCCAATATTGCAGTGGCACCAATAACTACTCCCGTACCGTGGTCAATAGTAAAATAACTTCCAATTTGAGCCCCCGGATGAATGTCAATGCCAGTTTCGCTATGTGCCCTTTCTGTTATAATTCTAGGAATTAAAGGGACGTTTAGCTTTAGTAATTGATGTGCTATTCTATAGTTGCTAATTGCTCGGATAGCTGGGTAGCAACTGATAACTTCAGATACACTCTGTGCAGCAGGATCGCCTTCATAGGCAGCCTTAACATCTGTTGCAAGTGTATGACGAAGTTCTGGTAGTTTACTGATAAATTGTGCTGCAATATTTGCAGCTTCATATCTTACTTTTTCCATGCAATCTGTATCTTTTTTGCATTTCATAAAGCATAGACCAGCTAATATTTGTTTTTTTAGGAGGTTGAAAAGCTTTTCAACATTAACACCGATATGGTACTGAAGGGTTTGACTGTTAATACATGAGTTTCCGAAGTAGCCTGGAAATAGAGTTGCACGAGCAAGCTCGATGATTGTATCTAAGTCTTTTAACGACGGAAGAAGTTCACCATCACGTTGCTGATGAAAAAGTTCCTGGTAAGACTCACCTTTGGCCAATTCCTCGGTGGCTTTCGTTAAGATATGTGTATGATCTAATTCGTTCATTTCGATTAGCTTGTAACGAAGTTATTATTGGCTACAAATGTAGCTATATTCAAGCAGAAAAAAAAGATAAAAAGAATCAATAGATTAGGAGATTGCGCTATTTTTTTTCTATATTTCTTGCTTAGAGAATTTTTAACACATAATAATATGGGAAAAATAGCAAAGAGACTCACCGATTTGATCGGTTCTACTCCGTTATTGGAGTTGGAATTATTCGGCGAAAAAGAAGGATTAGCAGCTAAGTTAATTGCTAAGGTTGAGTATTTTAATCCTGCAGGAAGTGTGAAGGATAGAATAGCTCTTGCTATGGTCGAGGATGCTGAACGTAAAGGCACGCTCAAACCGGGCGGAACTATTATAGAACCTACAAGTGGTAACACTGGTGTTGGCTTAGCTTTTGTATCGAGTGTAAAAGGATATAAATTAGTATTAACTATGCCTGACTCGATGAGTGTAGAACGTAGAAACTTATTGAAAGCTTTAGGGGCTAAACTTATTTTAACTCCAGGTGCTTTAGGCATGACTGGTGCAATTAATAAAGCTGAAGAGCTTCAAAAGGATACTCCAAATTCTGTAATCTTAGAACAATTTAACAATCAGGCTAACTGTGCTGTACATAAATTGACTACAGGGGAAGAAATTTGGAAAGATACGGATGGAAAAGTCGATATTTTTGTAGCTGGTGTTGGTACAGGAGGCACGGTAAGTGGAGTAGGTATGGCTTTGAAGAGTCATAATCCCAATGTGAAGATTGTTGCTGTTGAGCCTGCAAGTTCTCCAGTTTTATCTGGTGGTAAATCTGGACCACATAGAATACAAGGTATTGGTGCTGGGTTTATTCCTAAAACATATCATCCTGAAGTGATTGATGAAGTCATTCAGATAGAAAATGATGATGCCATCAAAACATCAAGAAAATTAGCTCAAGTTGAAGGACTTCTTGTGGGTATTTCTTCTGGTGCAGCTGTGGCAGGGGCTATGAAATTAGCTATGCGTCCCGAAAATAAGGGAAAAAATATTGTAGTGCTTTTGCCTGATACGGGTGAAAGATATTTAACTACAGATTTATATGCATTTGAAAGCTACCCTTTGTAAGGGCTTTTCTCAATAGAATAAAAAAAACGAGGACATGATTACTATGTCCTCGTTTTTAATTTTTATTTACCACGTACAACCGGATTGGGTCTATCGTGTGGTGCAGCAAATTCTTTAGCTGTAACCTTGTCGATTGGCACTGCCCATATTTTTACATTCTTAACAGCAGGGTCGGAATACTTAAATTCTTTACCAATGTAGTGAACCATCATAAGATTTAATATTTCGCGCTTCTCTTCCATATCTTCAATGAAAGATACCGCACCTTTACACACCACACTTCTAGAACGCATTCTGTAGCTACAAGCTACGTTGGGGTGTTGGTGAACCAACTCTTCTCCGTCGTTAAAAGTGATGCAGACTTTGCTGTTTTTTTTGATGATATCCATTAACCCACCATCTGGTGCCGAATGTAGATACACGACACCTTCGTGGTATGCAAAGTTCATAGGCAATACATAAGGATCGCCTTCAAGGTCAATCATGCCCAAGAAGCAAATTTTACATGCTTTGATGATTTCTTCAATCATCTCTTTATTGTCTATTTCTACAGTTTTCACGTTTGTTTGTGTTACAAATTAGGAAATTATATTAATCTTGTACCAATGCAAAGTCAAGTTGTTTCTTGTCTAGATTAGCACGGGTTACTTTAATAAGCACTGGGTCACCAAGTGCATATATTTTATGAGTTCTACGACCAATTACACGGTAGTTCTTTTCATCGAATTCGTAATAGTCATCATCCAGCTCACGCATTGGAATCATTCCTTCACATTTGTTTTCATTGATTTCTACGTAAATACCCCATTCAGTGACACCAGAAATAACACCTTCAAATTCGTGTCCAATTTTATCGGCCATGAATTCAACTTGTTTGTATTTGATTGAGGCACGTTCTGCATTTGAAGCAACAAGCTCCATTGAAGAACAATGTTCGCAAATACCTTCATATTTATCTTGCGATACACTATTGCCACCATCTAGGTAACTTGTAATTAGTCGATGAACCATCATGTCTGGGTAACGACGAATAGGCGATGTGAAGTGTGTGTAATAGTCGAACGCAAGGCCATAGTGACCAACATTGAATACAGAGTATCTAGCTTTTTGCATTGAGCGAATTGAAACAGTTTCAATTAAATTAGCCTCTTTTTTGCCGTGTACGTCTGTCAATAATTGATTTAACGACTTCGCTACACTTTTGCTTGAGCCTGAGGTTTTAATTTTGTAACCAAATCGAGCAACAAATTGAGCCAATTGATCAAGTTTATCACTGTCAGGAAGGTCATGAATACGATATGGAAGAGTCTTTGCAGTTCTACCTTTATCCACCTTACCAACTTTTTCAGCAACCGTACGGTTAGCCAACAACATGAATTCTTCGATTAGTTTGTTTGCTTCTTTCGATTCTTTGAAGAATACACTAATAGGTTTACCTGTTTTGTCAATTTCAAATTTAACTTCTACACGATCAAAGTCTAGTGCTCCGTTGTCAAAGCGTTGTGCACGAAGTAATTGTGCTAGTTTGTTGAGCATTAATACTTCGTCTTTGTATTCACCCTCTTTTCCCTCAATCATTTCTTGAGCTTCTTCGTAGGTAAATCTTCTATCCGAATTAATAACGGTATGTCTTATTCTAGAGTTCTTAACTTCCCCAGCTTCAGTCATTTCAAAAATAGCAGAGAAAGCTAGCTTCTCTTCGTTTGGACGAAGAGAACAAATGAAGTTACATAATCTTTCTGGAAGCATTGGAATGGTTCTATCAACTAGATAAACAGATGTTGCTCTGCTTTGTGCTTCTTGGTCAATAATATCGCCTTCTTTTACATAGTGGGTAACATCGGCAATGTGCACACCAACTTCCCAGTTTCCATTAGGAAGCTGTTGAATTGATAATGCGTCATCAAAATCTTTTGCATCGCGAGGGTCAATCGTAAAAGTAGTAACTTTTCTAAAGTCCTCTCTCTCTTTTATATCGGCTTCCGTAATTTCAGCAGGAATAAGTTCTGCAGCTTGTTCAACTTCCTCTGGATATACGTACGGCAATCCAAATTCAGCAAGAATTGCGTGCATCTCTGCATTATTATCTCCAGCTTTACCCAATACATCAATTACCTCACCGATTGGGTTTTTCGCTTTATCAGGCCATTCATTTATTTGTACAATAGCTTTATCGCCATTCTTACCCCCTTTGAGTTTATCTTGTGGAATAAAAATGTCGTTGGCTAGGGTTTTAGATTCAGTAACAAGGAATGCATAATTTGCAGAAATTTGTAAAACTCCTACAACTGTATTCTGAGATCTTTCTAAAACCTCAATCACTTCTCCTTCTGCTTCACGATTCTTTCGTTTTGCATAGAATGCAATGCGAACTTTGTCGTTGTTCATGGCATGGGCCGAGTTTCTTTCGGCAATTAGAACAGGTTCGCCACCATCTTCGGGGACGAATGAGTTCTTGCCATTGCTTTTACGGCGGAAGATTCCCACCATTTCTGTACCTCTTTGATTAAGGCCGTACTTCATGGTACCAAATTCCGCTAAATAGCCATCTTCAACCATGTCTTCAAGAATGTCTTTACATAACATTTTTGCAGGATGTGTTGTCAGTCTAAGTTCGGAACATATATTTTTAAAGGTGATTTTCTCTTTCGTTTTACGATCAAAGAGACTTTCCAAAAGGTTTGAGAGTTCCTTTTTGGTCATCCTTTTCTTTTGCTTGGTTCTTATTTTTACTTTTTTAGCCATAAGTGATTCTGTTTAATAAATGAGGCATTTATTTAATATAACAAAATAAGCAAATATAATCCTTATTCTACCATAGATATTTTCTTTTAAAGTAGAATAAATTGAGTAGCTAGTATTTTAATCTTATTTTTACATTTTCAACTTGTTCTGAAAATTCTTGGTTGTTCTCTCTCTCATAGAGTGATTGGCAAAGACAGGGCATGAAATACTTGATTATTATGAGTGGAAACGCACGTGAAAAAAAAATATTTAAGGTTACACTTCAAGGGAGTTTGGTAAATCTTTTACTGATGCTTTTTAAGTTCTTTGCGGGAATTTTTGGGCATAGTTCTGCAATGATTGCCGATGCAATTCATTCGCTTTCCGATTTTGTTACCGATTTTATAGTTTTAGCCTTTGTGAAGGTCTCAAGTAAACCTCGTGATGAAAATCACGATTACGGACATGGGAAGTATGAAACCTTGGCTTCTGTAATTATTGGGTTGTTTCTATTGGCTGTTGGAATTGGAATCTTATGGAGTGGGGCTCATTCAATTTATGAGGTCGTTCAGCATGGAGTTGTACTTCCAGCCCCAAGTGTTTTGGCATTAATAGCCGCTGTAGTTTCAATAGTATCTAAAGAAATTCTATTTCGGTATACTTATCGTGTAGGTAAAGAATTAGATTCGCAAGTAATGAAGTCTAATGCTTGGCATCATCGAAGTGACGCACTCTCTTCGGTAGGTACAGCTATTGGAGTGGGTGGAGCTGTTATTTTAGGTTCAACTTGGAGTATCTTAGATCCAATTGCAGCTGTTCTAGTAAGTGTTCTTATAATAAAAGAAGCTTTAGGAATGCTTAAGATTGGAATTGATGAGTTGTTAGAACGTTCACTTCCAAGTGATGTAGAATCTGAAATTATTCTAATTGCTAAATCTATTGATGGTGTGATTGCGATTTCTGATTTGAAAACGAGGAGAATTGGAAATTATTATGCCATTGACTTTAGGTTAAAGTTAGATGGAAAACTACAACTTGTAGAAGCTACAAGTATATCTTTACAAATTGAACGCAAGTTGCGTCGCAAATATGGTGTTCAAACACAAATTGGAATTTTTTTAGAAGCGGTGTCATGAATAAAAAAATATTGATTACAGGAGCTAGCGGTTTTATAGGTAGCTTTATAACAGAATTGGCTGTAGATAGGGGATTCGATACGTATGCGGGAGTGAGAAAATCTAGCAGTAAGAAGTATTTATCTAAACCTGGAATTCAGTTCTTTGAATTAGATTTTTCTGATGAAGTAAGTTTTCGAAGTCAGCTTTCTAATTTTAAATCGAGTCATGGTACGTTCGATTATATCGTTCATTGCGCAGGTGTTACAAAATGCGTTAATAAGTCCGATTTTATAGATGTAAATTTCCTCCAAACCAAACTTTTTGTGGATACTTTACTTGATTTAGATATGATTCCTACTCAATTTCTATACATCAGTACTTTGAGTGTATTTGGACCGATTCATGAAGATACCTATCAACCAATTTCTGAATTAGATGACCGTCAGCCGAATACGGCCTATGGAATGAGTAAGCTTAAATCTGAACAATATCTAGAAAGCAAAATTGATTTTCCTTACGTTATATTTCGACCTACAGGTGTTTATGGACCTCGTGAAGCCGATTACTTCTTAATGTTTAAATCGATTAAAGGTTCGGTAGATTTTTCTGTTGGGTATAGAAAACAGGATTTGACCTTTGTTTATGTTAAAGATTTAGCCGAGGCTATATTCTTAGCCATAGATAAAAATGTAAAACAACGAGCTTATTTTTTAACTGATGGTGAAGTATATAGTAGTCGTACTTTTTCTGATTTAATACAAAGAGAACTTGGTAAAAAGTTTGTTCTTCATATAAAAAGTCCGCTGTTTGTTTTAAAAGTAATATCTTTGCTCGCTGAATTTTTTGCTTCTATATCTAAGAAAAGTAGCACTTTAAATTCTGATAAATATAAAATAATGAAGCAGCGTAATTGGCAGTGTGACATTACCCCTACCATTGAAGAACTAGGATATAAGCCTAAATATAAATTGGAAGCGGGGGTAAAAGAGGCTGCACGCTGGTATAAAAGCGAAAAATGGATTTAGACTTGGTCAAAAAAACACCTTTGAAAGAAGGATTCTTAGCCGTTGAGAAAATATCTTTCCTCTATACTTTATTGACATCTATTTTGATTCTCTCCCTTTACGGAGATATGGATCACCCTTTAGAAATGTTGCTGGGGCGATTATTGATTGTTGCTATCACTTTACTATTGGTATTTATTAGTCGAAAATATCCATCTAAGTTGTTGGTTTTTCTGCGTATTGCCTTTCAGATGGGTTTGTTGTCCTATTGGTATCCAGATACCTACGAATTTAATCGTTTGTTTGTTAACTTAGACCACCTCTTTGCCTCTTTCGAGCAATCGATTTTTGGCTTTCAGCCTGCTATTCTTTTTAGTGAAACATATCCTATGGCTTGGTTGAGTGAAGCTCTTCATCTAGGATATTTTAGTTATTACCCTATGATTGCGGTTGTAACAATCGCTTATTTCTTTGTGCGATTCAAAGAGTTTGATCGTGTTGCTTTCATTATTGTAGGTTCTTTTTTCTTGTATTACTTTTTATATATCTTCATACCTGTTGCTGGACCTCAATTCTACTTTCCTGCAATAGGTTGGGAGAGTGCTATGGACGGTGTTTTCCCTGCTTTAGGACATCACTTTTACGAATTGCCAGAGTTGCTTGCTGGTCCTGGATATGAAGATGGGCTGTTTTACAATTTAGTGAAGTCTTCTCAAGAGGCTGGTGAACGGCCTACTGCTGCATTTCCTAGTTCTCATGTAGGTATATCTACTATTTTATTATTCTTATCCTATCGATTGAATAAAAAGTTAATGTTAGGTCTTTTACCCTTCTATATTTTGCTTTGTGGAGCTACGGTTTATATTCAAGCTCATTACGTTATTGATGTATTTGGAGGTTTGTTATCTGCTCTTATTATCTATCTAATTGTAGTTTGGGCCTACCATAAGTTTTTTTCCAAATCTAATTTATTGTAAAATTTAGATTTTTCTATAGCCATATTTACAGGTTTGTATTAGTGGCTTGTGGAGTTGAATCTCTTTCTTACAAAGGAAGGTGTGTCCTCTTTCAAAGAGAACAGAGTTCTCTTAGTAAGACAACTCCCTCTTCATAGGGCATAGGCTTTGATCCTATATTTGTGCAATAAAAAAAGAGTTATTCCGAGAGGAATAACTCTTTTTAAATATGGTATAAACTAACGAATTAGTTTTTGTTTAATCTCTTTCTAGCATTTTCATCAAGAACAACTTTACGCATTCTCATGTGGTTAGGAGTAACTTCCACGAACTCATCTTCCTTGATGTATTCCAAAGCTTCTTCAAGAGAAAATTGGATTGGAGGAGTAAGAGCAGCTTTGTCATCAGAACCTGAAGCACGCATATTTGTTAGTTTTTTAGATTTAGTTACATTGATAACCAAGTCTTTTTCATGGATATGCTCACCAACAACTTGACCAGCATATACATCGTCTTGAGGGAAGATAAAGAACTTACCTCTATCTTGTAGTTTATCAATTGCATAAGCAAAAGCAGTACCCGCTTCCATTGCAATCATTGAACCATTATTTCTACGTTCAATTGTTCCTTTGTATGGTTGGTATTCTTGGAATCTGTGTGCCATGATAGCTTCACCAGCAGACGCTGTAAGTACGTTAGTACGAAGACCAATGATACCTCTTGAAGGAATGTTGAATTGTAAGTTGATACGGTCGCCTGTATTCTCCATAAAGGTCATTTCACCTTTACGACGAGTAACAAGGTCGATCATTTTACTTGCATAAACTTCAGGAACGTTGATTGTTAGTTCTTCAATAGGTTCGTTTTTATGACCATCAATTTCTTTGAAAATAACTTGTGGTTGACCTACTTGAAGCTCGTAACCTTCACGACGCATTGTTTCAATAAGAACAGAAAGGTGAAGTACACCACGTCCAGAAACAATCCATTTGCCATCTTCGTCACTTCTAGCAACACGAAGAGCAAGGTTTTTGTCTAATTCTTTGTCTAATCTCTCTTGGATGTGTCTAGATGTAACAAATTTACCATCTTGACCAAAGAAAGGAGAATCGTTAATTGAGAATAACATACTCATTGTAGGTTCGTCAATTGTGATTCTTGGTAGTGGTTCTGGGTTTTCTGCATCACATACAGAGTCACCAATATCAAAACCATCAATACCTACAATCGCACAAATATCTCCAGAAGATACTTCTGTTGTTTTGATACGACCAAGTCCTTCGAAAACATGAAGCTCCTTAATCTTAGATTTAACTATAGAACCATCACGTTTAGCAAGTGTAATAGGCATACCTTCTTTTAAAGTACCTCTGTGTACACGTCCTATTGCAATACGGCCAGTGTATGCTGAGTAGTCTAAAGACGTAATCAACATTTGAGGAGTACCTTCAAGAATTTCTGGAGCAGGAATATTGCTAACAATAGAGTCTAGAAGAGGGAAGATACTGTCGGTTTGTTTTTTCCAATCTGTGCTCATCCAATTGTTTTTCGCAGAACCATATAGAACTGGGAAATTTAATTGTTCTTCTGTAGCATCTAGGTTGAACATTAAGTCGAATACCATTTCGTAAACTTCGTCAGGACGACAGTTTTGTTTGTCTACCTTATTAACGACAACGATTGGTTTTAGCCCAATTTGAAGTGCTTTTTGAAGCACAAATCTAGTTTGAGGCATTGGACCTTCGAACGCATCTACAAGAAGGATACATCCGTCTGCCATATTTAGAACACGTTCCACTTCTCCACCGAAGTCACTGTGCCCAGGAGTATCAATAATATTGATTTTTGTACCTTTGTAATTGATTGATACGTTTTTCGAAAGGATAGTAATACCTCTTTCTCTTTCAATGTCATTGTTATCCAAAATTAACTCACCACCATCTTGGTTGTCTCTAAACAATTGACCAGCAGAAAGCATACGGTCTACAAGGGTGGTTTTACCATGATCGACATGGGCAATGATTGCAATATTTCTAATGTTTTGCATATAATACCTATTATTTGAGGGCAAAGTTACTAAATTTCGATTAGATAATGATAAAAGATTGAATATTTCTGATAATCATTATGGTATATTAAAATAGAATCTATATCTTTGCACCCTTGAATAATAATTTATAAAAAGCTAAAAAATTATGTATTTAGACGTAGCTAAAAAGCAAGAAATCTTTGCGAAGTACGGAAAGTCTAACTCTGATACTGGCTCAGCTGAGGCCCAGATAGCATTGTTCTCATACCGTATTTCTCACCTAACTGAGCACATGAAGCTCAACAGAAAAGATTATAGTACAGAGAGAGCTTTAACAGGATTAGTAGGTAAACGTCGTGGTTTACTTAATTACCTTAAAGACAACGATATCGAAAGATACCGTGAAATCATTAAAGCTCTTGGACTTAGAAGATAATATTTCATATTATCGTTTAGGCGAAGAATTTGAAAAGCTCCTTTTTAATAAAGGAGCTTTTTCTATTTGTATAGGTTAAAGTTGGCTTAGAATAAAGAATTGTCTATTTTTGCCAAACTAATCCTGATATTACTATCGAAGAAATTGAATGTAATTGCGTGGATAGTGATGTATTAACTTTATATTTAATCACTAAATCAAAAATTGAATTATGAAATTTACTAATCTTTGTAATGAGATCTTTTTAAAAGCAACTACAGATTATCACATAACAGATAGCGTTGACGCAAGCATAAATAACACTTATGAACTGAAAACCATTGAGTATTATTTATATTTGAAGAATTGGATAGATGCTGTACAATGGCATTTTGAAGATATTATTCGTGATCCGAATATTGATCCAGTTGAAGCTTTGAAGCTGAAAAGAAGAATTGATAAGTCTAACCAAGATCGTACAGACCTAGTTGAACTTATTGATAGCTATTTTTTGGATAAATATAAATCTGTTAAAAAGGTAGCAGAGGCTACAATTAATACAGAAAGTCCTGCATGGGCTATTGATAGATTGTCAATCCTTACATTGAAAATCTACCACATGCAAGAAGAAGTTAATAGAACTGATGTTTCAAAAGAACACCACGATCAGTGTCAAACTAAACTAAACGTTTTGCTAGAACAACGAACAGATCTTTGCACAGCAATTGATCAGCTTATTGAAGATATCGAAGCTGGAAAAAAATACATGAAAGTTTACAAACAAATGAAAATGTATAATGACCCTGCTTTGAATCCTGTTCTTTACGCAAAGAAATAATCAAACTAACATATGGCACGTATATTAATTATACGATTTTCGGCTATTGGAGACGTTGCAATGATTGCACCTATTGTGCATTCATTGGCGACTCAATACCCTCAACATGAAATTACGGTATTGAGCCGTTCGGCTTTATATCCAATTTTTAAAGAAGTTCCTTCAAATGTTCACTTCTTAGGTGTGGATTTGAAAGGAGATTATCATGGTATATCAGGACTAAATAAGCTTTATAAAAAGCTGAAAGATATGAAATTTGACTACGTAGCCGATTTTCATAATGTGTTAAGATCTAAATACCTAGGTTTTAGATTTAAATTGTCTGGTATTCCAGTTGTGACTTTAGATAAAGGTCGTGCCGGTAAGAATAAACTTGTACGTCGCAGAAATAAAGTTTTTAAACGTCAAAAGAATCTGTTCCAACGTTATACAGATGTCCTAGATAAGTTAGGCTTGCCTATTTCTGCTAACTTCGATTCTATTTATGGAGAAGGTCGTGGCGATTTTTCTCAAATAAAAGAAGTTGTTGGAGAGAAGACTCAAAAATGGTTAGGTATTGCTCCTTTTGCACAGCATAAAGGAAAAATCTACCCTGTTGAAAAAATGGAGAAAATAGTGGCTCATTTTGCGAAAGATAAGCGAGTTAAGATTTTCCTATTTGGAGGCGGTGCTAAAGAAGAGGCTGTCTTTAATGATTGGGTTGCTAAATATCCTCAGGTAATGTCTATGATTGGACGCCTTAATATGGAAAAAGAGCTTATCTTGATGAGTTATTTAGACCTGATGTTGTCTATGGATTCGTCTAATATGCACTTGGCGTCTTTAGTAAATACTCCAGTGTTATCTATTTGGGGTGCTACTCATCCATATGCAGGTTTCTTAGGTTGGAAGCAATTACCAACAAATACAATTCAGATTGAAGATCTACCTTGTCGACCTTGTTCTGTTTATGGACAGAAGGAGTGTTATAGAAAAGACTATGCTTGCTTGAATAGAATCAAGCCAGAGGTTATCATTGATCGTATTGAGAGAGACTTTAGCTTGTCTTAAGTGCTCCCTCTGATTATTTTATATGTATAAAACATTATTAAACCCTAAGTATAATAACTTAAAAACGTTTGTTGATCGTATTCCCGAAATATTCGAAGATACTGGCGAAGTTATTTATACGGGTAGAAACTTAATAAAAGTGTTTGATGTTGACGGTCTAAAAGTCAACGTCAAACGCTATGCTATCCCTATTTTCTTTAATAAAATTGCTTATTCATTTTTCAGGATGCCTAAAGGTTTAAGAGCCTATAAGTATCCTTATGTGTTGTTGGATAAAGGTATTAATACGCCTGAACCTATAGCATATATTGAAGAAAGAAAGCTAGGCTTAATTCGTCATTCATACTTTATTAGTATCCAATCTCCTTTTACGTCATACTTGTATGAAATAGGGAATCTGGAGGTAGAGGAAATTGAGGGTTTGGCTAAAGCGTTAGCCCTTTTCACTTCGGATATGCATAAAAAAGGTGTTTATCATAAAGATTATTCGCCTGGAAATATTCTTTGTGGCTTAGAGGGTGGAGAACCTTCTTTTACTTTGGTAGATATTAATAGAATGCGCTTTGGAGAGGTTACTCTTGAGGAAGGGTGTGCAAACTTTGCACGTCTTTGGGGGCAACCTTCATTCTTTAGATATATGGCAGAAGTCTATGCTAAAGACCAAAATGCTGATGTGGAATACTGTACAGAGCGAATCATGCATTATCGTACTAAATTCTGGAAAAGCTTCTCGAAGCGCAAGAAAATTAAATATAACTTGAAGTATGAGTAATATGAAGGTTGTTTTGTTTTGTGAAAACAAGTATGCAATTGATATACTTTACCCACTCTACAAATTTGCAAAACAGGTTGGATATGATACGTTGTGGTATGTTCATGCACCCAAAATCAGCCTTGAACAATTTACTCACAAGGATGAGGTATCCTACACTCAATCCATACAAGAAGTCTATAATTATATGCCCGATGTGGTATATGTTCCTGGAAATATTGTTCCGTATTATTTGTCGGGGGTAAAAGTTCAGGTATTTCATGGCTATGCTGCCGAGAAAAAAGACCATTGGGTAATTCGTCGTTACTTTGATTTGTATTTGACTCAAGGTCCATATTTTACTGCTAAATTTAAAGAGTTAGCAAAAAAATACAAAGATTTTGATGTCGTTGAGACGGGGTGGACAAAACAAGATTGGATTAAAAAGAATCTTCATACTTTCGAAGGAGAAAAACAGTCTATCTTAACAGAGCATAGAAAAGAAAGAGTGGTATTATATGCTCCTACTTTTTCTCCCTCACTAACATCAATACCTCATATTAAAGAGGATTTGATAAAATTAGTTCACAAAGAATCTGTGGTCTTAATTATTAAGCTACACCCATTGACACGTCAGGAATGGGTTGAAGAATATAAAGAACTTGCTAGGAAAGAAGAGCATGTTATTTTCGCAACGGAAAATAATGTAACTAAGTATCAGCTGATGTCCGATGTCATGATAAGTGATACTTCATCGACTGTTTATGAGTTCTTGTTGTTAAGTAAACCTGTTATTACGCTAAATACAATTTCTAAAGCTGTATATTGGACGGATATTAAAGATGCTAGTGAGCTTCTCTTAGCTTTTGATATTGCTTTGAACGATCCGGAAGCTATCCAAAAAAGAAAGTGGATTGTAGATAACTATGATCCTTATATGGACGGCAAGGTTTGTGAACGTATGTTTAAAGCTGTACAGGATTATATAGATGAAAATGGTGTACCTTCGGTTCGAAAATTGAACTTATGGAGAAAGTATACCAGTATTAAAACTTTTGGAAAGATTAAACGATGATAAATACAATGAAACTATTTGTATTCCCCGGTAATATAGAGGAAGATATTTTAGCAATCGGTGCACAGCAGCTGCCATATATGAGAACTCCATTCTTTTCTTCAATCGTAAAGGAATCGGAATCAATTATAAAACATCTTTTTGGTTGCACTACTGGTTGTGTTATTCCCTTAACGGCTTCGGGAACCGGAGCAATGGATGCAGTTGTTACAAATTATGTAACAACACGTGGCAAGTCTTTGGTTATTGCTGGAGGCTCATTTGGATATCGCTGGGAATCGTTGTGTAAGTATTATAGCCATGACTGTTTTACGCATAAAGTTGATTTCTGTAAAGATATTGATTATAAGTCTCTTGAAGAGGATATTATTCGTGAAAAACCAGAAACTTTATTGTGTCAACAGCATGAAACATCTACAGGTCAATTGTTTGATTTAGTTAAAATTGGAGCTCTGTGTCGAAAGTACAATGTTTCTTTGGTAGTTGATGCCATAAGCTCTTTCCTTTCGGAACCATTGCACATGGATGAAATGGGAATTGATATTTGCATAACAAGTAGCCAAAAAGGATTGAATATTTTACCAGGTATTTCATTGATTGTATTGTCTGAACGTTTGGTTGAGTATGATTTTGCTAACACTAATTATTACTTTGACTTTAAGGAGAATTTAAAGAACTTGACTCGTGGACAAACTCCTTTCAGTCCTGCTACAAGCATCTTTTTACAACTTAATGAACGATTGAAAAGACTGTCAAAATTTAACATTGAAGATATCATTTTAAAAGTAAGACAAAAAGCTCTGTTTTTTAGAGGACTTTGTGATACTTATGGTTGGAGTTATCCTGCAGAAGTTCCAGCTAACTGTATTACGGGTTTTTTTGTATCGCATAATGGTGATATTATGTTTGAAGAGTTAATGAAAAAAGGCTTTTGCATTATGCCTGGTGGAACTCCGAACTATTTTAGAGTATCTCACTTGGGGGTTCAATCTGAAGAAGATCTGGTTGAATTAGCAAAGGCTATTCATAAAATAGAAACCTTAAATCGTTAATGTTATGGAAAAGAAAACCATTCGTGTATTTACATCTGGCACTTTTGATTTATTTCATGTCGGACATCTAAACATTCTTGAGAAATCGGCGAAGTTGGGTGACGAGTTAATTGTAGGTGTTAGTACCGATGATCTTATTGAAGAGTACAAAGGAATGCGCCCAATTATCCCTTTTGAGGAGCGTTTTCGTATTATTTCTGCAATAGGTTGTGTTACTAAAGTTGTGAAACAGACTAAATTGACAGAGATAGCTCAACTGATTCGTGAAGATATTGACATCGTTACCATAGGTGATGATTGGAAAGATAAATATTTAGAGGGATTGGATTGGATGGAAAAGACTCCTGGCAAGAAGGTGGTTTACTTCCCTTACACGCCTGGTGTGAGTACGACAAGTATTAAAAAGACAATTATCGAAGGTACCAATCAAATTATCAAGGCAGCTTTGCAGCGCGAGGAAGAGCATGATAAGAATTGGAAAGAAGATATGCGTCCTTAATTAATTATAAATTATTCATTAATAAACATATATGAAAGAGTTTTTTAAAGTTCTACGAAGATTTGTTCCCCCTTATAAGGCTTACGTAATTTGGGCTACTGTCTTAAATATACTTTCGGCAGTTTTAAATATATTTTCATTTACTTTAATAGCACCAATATTATCGATCCTTTTCGAGACAAGTCACAAAGAGTATATCTTTATACCTTGGGATGCGACAGATGTAGGCTTTAAGGAACTGTTGTATAATAATGCTTATTATTATGTGACTAATTGGATTACAAGTTTTGGTCCTTCAAGAACGTTAATGATTTTAGGTCTGTTTCTAGTCATAATGACTCTTTTAAAGACAGCTTGCTATTTCGCTTCATCGGCGGTGATGATTCCTTTGAGAACAGGTATCGTGCGTGATATTCGCGTCGCACTGTATCGAAAAGTAGTGGATTTACCGTTGTCATTCTTCTCGGAAGAGAGAAAAGGGGATATTATTGCTCGTATGAGTGGTGATGTGTCTGAAGTGGAAAACTCTGTAACAAGTTCTTTGGACATGTTGTTAAAGAATCCAATTTTGATTATTGTTTACTTCTCTATGTTGCTGTTCCTAAGTTGGCAGTTGACACTGTTTACACTTCTTGTTTTACCTATAATGGGGTGGTTCATGGGAATTGTAGGTAGACGATTAAAAAAACAATCGCACGATGCTCAGTCCAAATGGAGTAACACCATGTCGCAAATGGAGGAAACATTGGGTGGTCTGCGTATTATTAAAGCGTTTGTTGCGGAGAAAAAAATGTCAGATCGCTTCTTGAATAGTAGCAACGAGTATCGTGATGCTATCAATAGAGTAGCCACAAGACAAACAATGGCTCACCCGATGAGTGAGTTCTTAGGTACAATTTTAATTGTTATTGTGTTGTGGTTCGGGGGTAACCTAATTTTAGCTAACGAATCAACAATTGATGCTCCAGGATTTATGGTTTATATGGCAATGCTATATAGTTTGATTAATCCGTTGAAGGAGTTTTCAAAAGCGGGATACAATATTCCTAAAGGTTTGGCTTCTATGGAACGTATTGATAAAATACTTAAGGCCGAGAATACAATTGTAGAGAAAGAAAATGCTCAAACTATTCAATCTCTTGAGAATGAAATTATTTTCAAAGATTTAGATTTTACTTATGATGGGAGTCGTATGGTATTGAAAAATATCAATCTTACGGTTAAGAAAGGGCATACCATTGCATTGGTAGGCCAATCGGGTTCGGGTAAATCTACTCTGGTTGACTTGCTTCCTCGTTATCATGATGTTTCTAAAGGGGCCATCTCTATTGATGGTGTTGATATTCGTGACATGAAGTTATCTTCGTTGAGAAGTATTATAGGTAATGTGAATCAGGAGGCGATTCTATTTAATGATTCATTCTTTAATAATATAGCTTTTGGTGTAGAAAATGCCACAATGGAGCAAGTGATTGAAGCTGCAAAGATTGCCAATGCACATGAGTTTATTGCTGATAGCGAAGATGGTTATAATACGAATATTGGTGACCGTGGTGGTAAACTGTCAGGTGGTCAAAGACAGCGTGTAAGCATTGCTCGTGCTATCTTAAAGAATCCTCCAATTTTGATTCTTGATGAGGCTACATCTGCTTTAGATACTGAATCTGAACGTTTAGTACAAGAAGCTTTAGAGAACCTAATGAAATCAAGAACAACTATTGCTATTGCACACCGTTTGTCGACTATTAAGAATGCCGATGAGATTTGTGTCTTGTATGAGGGAGAAATTGTTGAGCGTGGTAAACACGATGAGCTGATTGAAAAAAATGGATATTACAAGCGTTTGCACGATATGCAAAGCTTGTAATATTAGTTCCACATATATTTGAAAGGAAATAGCTCCCGCTATTTCCTTTCAAATAGAGCAGGATTATCTCCCCACAATTGATTATTCCATTTTAGAATAGGGCTGGTAGACACATTGTTTAACAGCCAATACTCTGCCCGAAAGACATGTTCAAGTATGTCTATTGATTTGGGTTCTACTTTTAATTTAGTATTGCACTTCTTGGCTTCTATCCATTTTATAGCATTCTGATTTTCTGTATAGATTGGAATATCCCAACCTATTTGTTTGATGTATGCTAGGCCATGAATGATGGCTAAAAAATCTCCAATGTTGTCGGTTCCATAAGTTGGGCCAAATCGGAAAAGCTCATCTCCTGTAGCTGTATATACCCCTCTGTATTCCATTAATCCAGGATTGTTACTGCTAACTGAATAGATTGAAATACTATTCCCTTCAACTTCAGGTGCATACGTACGCAACGTCTTAAAGATTGATTTATTATCTTCGTTAACATAGTTATCAGGAGATGAATTATAGGCAATGTCTGCTTCTGGACGGTTGTTGAAAGTCTTATATAGCGCTCCTTCATAACCTTTTATCTGGCTGTTGAATTCATGCCATGAGGTATAAATGCCTGGTATGTTACCTTTCCACACTACGTAATATTTTTTTATTTTAGTCATTATATAATTCGAAATTACCGATAGCAATTATGAACAATCGGATGGTTTAAATATTTGTTTAATTTTTAGAAGAACATTATTCTCCTCTCTAAAAAATGATAACTTTGTTTTTAGTCTTAGTTAATTTACGATGAATCGAATATATTTAATTGGCTATATGGGAGCAGGTAAAACTACTTTAGGTGCTCCTTTGGCAAAGTTTTTAGGAATGACATTTATAGACTTAGATGTTTATATTGAAAATAGATATCATAAAACTATAAATGAAATGTTTGCTGTTTATGGCGAACATGGATTCCGTTTAATAGAACAAAAAATGCTACAAGAAGTTTCAACCTTTGAAAACATTGTAATTTCAACAGGAGGGGGTGCTCCATGTTTTTTTGACAATATGGATGTGATGAATAAAGCTGGTCTGACGGTCTATTTGGAGGTTTCTAATGCCAAATTGCATAAGAGACTTATTGCTGGGAAGTGGAAAAGACCTAAGCTGAAAGATAAGTCTGATGCTGAAATTTTAGACTTTATTAAGAGTGGACTCGCTGAAAGATTGCCTTTTTACTCACAAGCGAAACTTAAGCTATCTGCCGAAGAACTAGAATCGAAAGAATGCATAAACGATGCTGTAAGGCTATGTGCTAATACAATCAATGACTTATAGCTAATGCTTAGGCTATTATCTGTATTTGTGTCTTTAATATAACAATGTGTCTTTTATTGTAATATATGTTTCACTGACATTGATTTAAATCACCATATTGTGGATTCTTATAAATCAGATGGATAACTATTATTATTGCGTATAAAAAAGTCGTATATTTATAGAATCAGGATATATTAAACTATCTAGTATTTAACATGTTGTGTATCTTGAATCAATATTTTTATTTTTTGTTGCAAGAGTTTGGTATTTAGTCTAGATTAATACCTATTTTTGCGACCCAAAATGAATTATTAATAAGGTTTTGTAATATGAGAAAATGGCGCATTGAAGACTCTGAGGAGCTTTACAATATTACTGGTTGGGGAAATCCTTATTTCCATATCAATGAGAAAGGTAATGTTGAGGTTACCCCTAGACAAGGGGCCGCTTCTGTGGATCTTCGAGATTTAGTGGATGAAATGGAATTGAAGGATATTTCTGCCCCATTGTTGGTGAGATTTCCTGACATCTTGGATAACCGTATTGAAAGTACTTCACAATGTTTTCAGAAGGCTGCTGAAGAGTATGGTTATAAAGCTGAGAACTTTATCATATACCCAATCAAAGTTAATCAAATGCAACCTGTGGTTAGTGAAATCATTAGCCATGGTAAAAAGTTTAACTTAGGACTTGAAGCTGGTTCTAAACCAGAACTTCATGCTGTAATTGCAATTAATACGGACAATGATTCTCTTATTGTTTGTAATGGCTATAAAGATGAAAGCTATATTGAATTGGCTCTTTTGGCTCAAAAAATGGGAAAAAGAATTTTCCTAGTTGTTGAGAAACTAAATGAGTTGAAACTAATCGCTAAAATCGGAAAGAAATTAAATGTTCGTCCTAATATTGGTATCCGTATAAAGCTTGCTTCATCGGGTAGTGGTAAATGGGAAGAGTCTGGAGGTGATGCTAGTAAATTTGGTCTTACTTCTAGTGAGTTGTTAGAAGCCCTAGATTACTTGGAAAGTAAAGACATGCAAGATTGTCTTAAACTTATCCATTTTCATATTGGTAGTCAGGTAACTAAAATTCGTCGTATTAAAACGGCTCTTCGTGAAGCATCGCAGTTTTATGTACAATTACATAAATTAGGCTTTGGTGTTGAATTTGTTGATGTAGGTGGTGGTCTTGGAGTGGATTACGATGGTACTCGCTCTGGTAGCTCTGGTAGTAGCGTAAATTACACATTGCAAGAGTATGTTAATGACTCAATTTCATCTTTAGTAGATGCGAGTGATAAAAATGGCTTACCTCATCCTAATATTATTACAGAAAGTGGAAGAGCTTTAACAGCTCATCACTCTGTTCTAATTTTCGAAGTACTTGAAACCACATCTGTTCCTGAATGGGAAGACGATATGCAAGTAGCCGAAGATGACCATGAATTGGTTAAAGAATTGTATCAGATTTGGGATGCGTTGAACCAAAACTCAATGTTGGAGTCTTGGCACGATGCTCAGCAGATTAGGGAAGAAGGTTTAGATTTGTTTAGTCATGGTATTGTTGATCTTAAGACTAGAGCTCAAATTGAGCGTCTTTATTGGTCAATAACTCGTGAAATAAATCAAATTGCAGCAGGTTTAAAGCATGCACCAGAGGAATTCTCGGGTCTAACAAAGTTATTGGCTGATAAATATTTCTGTAACTTCTCGTTATTCCAATCTCTTCCAGATTCATGGGCTATAGATCAGATTTTCCCAATTATACCAATTCAGAGATTAGATGAGCGTCCAACACGTTTGGCTACATTACAAGATGTAACTTGTGATTCGGATGGTAAGATCGCGAACTTTATATCTACAAAGAATGTCTCCCATCACTTGCCTGTTCACTCTATAAAATCGAATAAAGAAGGATATTATATAGGTGTGTTCTTGGTAGGTGCTTATCAAGAGATCCTAGGCGATTTGCATAATTTATTTGGTGATACCAATGTGGTGCACATCTCGGTTGATGAAGAAAAGTATATTATCGACCAAATTATTGATGGAGAAACTGTTGCAGAAGTTTTAGAGTACGTTGAATACAGTCCTAAGAAATTAGTTCGTGTCCTTGAAGGCTGGGTTACGAAGTCTGTGAAATCAGGCAAAATAACGCTAGAAGAAGGAAAAGAATTCTTGTCAAATTATCGTTCTGGTTTGTATGGTTATACTTACTTAGAGCCTCAAAAATAAATGAACTTAGAGAGAGCCTATTAGATATTAATAGGCTCTTTTTTTATATTGTATCCTATGAAAGAAAACCTAACAATAGTCAAAGTTGGGGGGAAAATCATTGAAGATTCATTAGCCCTTCACAAATTGATTCAAAAATTTGCCTCTTTAGATTCTTCAAAACTACTGATTCATGGTGGAGGTAGATCGGCTACAAAAATGGCGGAAAAGCTGGGCATTGAAACTAAGATGGTGAATGGACGTAGAGTTACTGATGCGTCGATGCTAGATGTTGTAACTATGGTTTATGGAGGATTAGTAAATAAAAATATTGTTGCACTTTTACAATCTGAAGGGTTAAATGCGATTGGCATTACTGGAGCTGATGCAAACATCATTAAGGCCCATAAAAGAAAAGTTGTAGATGTTGATTATGGATTTGTTGGTGACGTTGATGCTGTAAATGAGAAACAATTAAAAAGCTTTATTGACTTAGGTCTTATTCCAGTCATTGCACCATTAACACATGATGGGAAAGGTGCTTTACTAAACACAAATGCTGATACCATTGCTGGAACTTGCGCAAATGCTATGGCTAAAACATATGATGTAACGTTGTATTATTGTTTTGAATTCGAAGGCGTACTTGCTGATGGGAAGGATATTGCTTCAGTAATTTCTCATATAACCAAAGAAAATTACGTTCAATTAAAGCAAGATGGAATTGTGAGTGATGGAATGATTCCAAAGCTGGATAATGCTTTTCAGTCTTTAGAAATGGGGGTTAAAGAGGTGATTATTACTTCTATTCAAAATATTGGTGTGGCTAACAAAGGAACTCATATAACTTTATAAGCAAATTGAATACAGAGATCATTTCTACAGTAAATTTAGGTGATGTTTGTATCGTAAGAAATAAACGAGCCAAACGTTTCATATTTCGAGTAAAGGAGAGCGTGCTTTATGCGACGGTTCCATTTTCTTGTTCTGTAAAAGATATTACAAAGGTACTAGAAGATAACTCCAATCGCCTGAAGACGCTATTGCAAAAGAGTAATCGTAAAGTGGCTAAAATGTTGGATTTTGGCTTTAGAATTGATACTCCTAACTTTAAATTCGAGATTGTAAAAGGCTCAACTCAAAAGTTTATTATCAATCATTCTGAAGAATCTATTCAGCTAATTGCTCCACCAGATACAAACTTCTCAAATTCGGAGATTCAACAGTGGTTGATCAAAGCAGTTGAGCAGTTATTGCTTAAAAATGCAAAGAGGATTTTACCAAGATTAGTTATGCAATTGTCAAAATTGCATAACTTAAAAGTTTCTCACGTTAAACTGAATTTAAGTAAGGGGAGATGGGGAAGTTGCTCTTCACGTGGGAATATCAATCTGTCGGCCTTTTTGCTATTATTGCCCAATCATTTAATCAATGCGGTTATATTACATGAATTGACGCACTTAACAGAGATGAATCATAGTGATAAGTTTTGGAGCTTGTTAGATAGTTACTCCCATGGGAATGCTCTGGCGTGGAATAAAGAACTGAAATCTTATAAAACTTCTATTTTTTAATTTCAATCATTTGAATATCATCATCGTTGAGTGTAAACTTATATGTGCCTCCATTTTCGTTTAAATCAAATATTTTTACTTGTTCAGAATCTAAGTTTGTGATTAAAGCAGCACTCTCTTCTGCAAACCTTTTTACACTAACTTGAATTTGGTCTACTTCAATTTTCCCATCAAATATAATGCTATCATTGACTTCTACTCGATAAGCATTATTCTTAAATCCGTCTAAAACAAAAGAATATTCTTCAGTATACTTAGGGTTGAGGTTATTCTTCAATCTGTAACTCATATATACGAAAATAACTACTACCATGATTACGGCAAATGCAAGGATGCCATTACCCATCATAAATTGTTTATTTGTATTTAAATGCTTGCTCATAATTGTATCTGTCTAATGATGTAGGCAAAAATAAGGCTAATTATTTAATTAATCTTTCATTTGACGTTTAAACTATAATTTTTGATAAATTGATTGATTTTGATATTATCCCTTAAAAATAATTGTATTTTTGTTGATATACATCAATGAGCAAAGCTTGTAAGTCACTTGTCTTTTTATTTTTATTCTTGATTCATTTAAGCTAGTATTGAGCCTTTTAAATTGGCGTGCTAGAATCTTAGTTATTTTGTATTATCTAGAAATTAGAGTCTTGAATTGTTTGTAGGTTAGTTGTTTAGTGGAAATGTACATCTCTTTGTTCTTAATTTTAAATAAAATTTTGTTATAGTTAGCTTCAAAGTAGTTAGCTTTGTGAGACACACATAATAATATCATGGAAAATAAACTATTATCTAAAACCAACAAACACACAAATCCCTTAAAATGGGTGCCTACTGCTTATTTTGCAATGGGGTTACCTTTTATTATACTTAGCATGGTATCTGTCTTGATGTATCAAGATTTAGGTGTATCAAAAGCAAGTATTACTTTCTGGCTGTCTATTATTACTTTACCATGGACCTTGAAGCCACTTTGGAGCCCTTTCTTGGAGCTTTTTAAAACAAAGAAATTTTTTGTAATACTAACACAACTAGTTACGGGTATTACTTTCGCTTTGGTTGCCTTTAGTTTAGGGTTGCCAAATTTTTTTGCTATAGGTATTTCATTGATGGGAATTATAGCGATAAGTGGTGCAACACATGATATTGCACTTGATGGTATTTATCTTGATGTATTATCTCAGAAGGAACAGGCTAAATTTATTGGTTGGCAAGGTGCCTTCTATAATTTGGCAAAGCTACTATCTTACGGTGCGCTAGTGGGTTTAGCAGGTTACTTAAAACGATTTTATGGAGCTTTGGAGGCTTGGACGGTTATTATGGGAATCTTCTCTGCAATAATGGTTTGTGCTGCTATATATCACATGAAAGCACTACCTACGGGTTCTGATACAGCTGATAAAAAAGCGACAATCTCTGAGACTTGGAATGGTCTAATTGAAATTATAGGTTCATTCTTTAAAAAGAAACACATTGCATGGTACATCCTTTTTATTATCCTTTATCGCTCTGCTGAAGGTTTAGCTATGAAAGTGCTACCATTGTTTTTAAGCGATGGCGTAAACGAAGGCGGACTAGGATTATTAACAGAGCAAATTGGACTAATTAATGGTATTTGCGGAGCATTGGCATTTGTTGTAGGTTCAATCCTTGGGGGATACTTTATTAGTGCCTTCAGTCTGAAAAAGACACTATTTACATTATGTTGTTGCTTCAATATTCCTTTTGTAATTTATCTATTATTCGCAATCTACCAACCTACGTCTTTAGTGCTTATTGGTCTAGGTGTTACATTTGAGTGGTTTGGATATGGATTTGGCTTCGTAGGCCTTACCTTATTTATGATGCAACAAGTAGCACCAGGAGCTCACAAAATGGCTCACTATGCATTTGCTTCAGGAATTATGAACTTAGGGGTTCTTCTTCCAGGTGCTGTAAGTGGGCTAATTGTTGAATATGTAGGTTATCAAAATTTCTTTACCATTGTATTATTGGCAGCTATACCTGCATTTATTATAACCTGGCTAGTTCCTTTTACATATAACGAGGATGGCTCGGTAGCTAAAAAAACAAACTAATTTATTAAACCAATTATAGAATATGAAAGACTTAAAAATTGTAGGTCAGTCGCTTCCAGATATGCCTTGGGAAGATAGACCAGAGGGTTGTAAAGACGTAGTTTGGAGATACTCGGCTAATCCGATTATCCCTAGAGACTTACTTCCTACATCAAATAGTATCTTTAATAGTGCTGTTGTTACTTATAAAGATGGCTATGCAGGTGTTTTCCGTTGTGACGATACGAACCGTCGTATGCGTTTACATGTAGGCTTCAGTGACGATGCAATAAATTGGAACATTAATCCAGAGCCATTGACATTCGAATGCGATGATGAAGAAATCGGTACTTGGGTGTATGGTTATGACCCTCGTGTTTGTTTCATCGAAGATCGCTACTACATCACATGGTGTAATGGTTACCATGGTCCTACAATTGGCTGTGCATACACACATGACTTCAAAACTTTCCACCAACTAGAGAATGCATTTATTCCTTTCAACAGAAACGGTGTAATGTTCCCTCGCAAGATTAATGGAAACTTTGCAATGTTGAGTCGCCCAAGTGATAATGGTCATACTCCTTTTGGTGATATTTTCTATAGTGAAACTCCTGATATGAAATTCTGGGGACACCACAGACATGTAATGGCTCCAGCACCATTCGAAGATAGCGCTTGGCAATGTACAAAAATTGGTGCAGGTCCAATTCCTATTGAAACATCAGAAGGTTGGTTAATGATTTATCATGGTGTATTGGCATCTTGTAATGGTTTCGTTTACAGCTTTGGTTCTGCTCTACTAGATTTAGAACAACCTTGGAAAGTAAAATACCGTTCGGGTCCTTACTTAATTTCTCCTCAAAAAGATTACGAATGTATGGGTGATGTGCCTAACGTTTGTTTCCCTTGTGCAGCTCTTCATGATGCTGATACCGGTAGAATTGCAATCTACTACGGTTGTGCAGATACAGTTACTGGTTTAGCATTTGGTCATATTGACGAGATTATTGAGTTCACAAAGAGAACTAGTATTATCTAAATAGATTAACTTATAAATTGATATTGTTTACATGAAAAAGCTGTTTACTTCGATCTGTGGTTTACTCCTATGTGCAGGAATCATGGCTCAGACAACTAAGAAAGAGTTGGTAGATTACGTTGATCCTTTTATTGGAACAACGAATTTTGGGACTACAAACCCAGGTGCAATAACTCCTAATGGTCTTATGTCTGTGGTTCCATTTAACGTAATGGGATCTAGTGAAAATACATACGATAAAGATGCTCGTTGGTGGTCTACTCCATATGAGTACACGAATAGTTACTTTACTGGTTATGCTCACGTTAACTTAAGTGGTGTTGGTTGTCCAGAGTTAGGTTCATTGTTATTGATGCCTACTTCAGGAGAATTAAACGTTAACTATGCCGAATATGGTAGTAAATACAAAGATGAAACAGCTACTCCTGGTTACTACAGTAACTTCTTGACTAAGTATAATATTAAAACAGAGGTAACAGCAACCCCAAGAACAGGGTTGTCTCGTTTTACTTTTCCAAAAGGAAAGGGTAATATTCTACTAAACTTAGGTCAAGGGTTAACGAACGAATCAGGTTCAATGTTGCGCCGTGTAAATGATCAAGAAGTTGAAGGTATGAAACTGCTTGGGACTTTCTGTTACAATTCCCAAGCGGTTTTTCCTATTTACTTTGTAATGCGCATTAACAAAAAACCGGTAGAAACTGGTTATTGGAAGAAGCAAAGAGATATGGGCGTTAAAGCCGAATGGGATGCTGATTCTGGCAAATACAAGTTGTATAAAAAATACAATAAAGAAATTGCGGGAGACGACATTGGTGCATACTTCTCTTTTGATGTTGAAGAAGGCGAAGAAGTAGAAGTACAAATGGGTGTTTCTTTCGTAAGTATTGAAAATGCTCGTTTAAACTTAGATACAGAGCAAAAGAATAAACATTTTGCAGAGATTCATAAAGATGCTCGTGCAAAATGGAATGAAGACCTTTCTAGAATTTTAGTTGAAGGTGGTACAAGCGACCAAAAGACTGTTTTCTATACGGCACTATATCACTTATTAATCCATCCTAACGTTCTTCAAGACGTTAATGGACAATATCCAGCTATGGAGAGTGATCAAATCTTAACAACTAAAGGGAATCGTTACACTGTATTCTCTCTTTGGGATACATACCGTAATGTTCATCAGTTGCTGACTTTAGTTTATCCTGAACGTCAAATGGAGATGGTTCAAACAATGCTTGATATGTACAGAGAACACGGTTGGTTGCCTAAATGGGAATTAATGGGCCGTGAAACTTTGACAATGGAAGGCGATCCAAGTATCCCTGTAATTGTTGATGCTTGGATGAAAGGTTTACGTGACTTTGATGTCGAGTTGGCCTACGAAGCGATGTACAAGTCGGCTACTACTCCAGGAAAAGACAACTTGATGCGCCCAGATAACGACGATTATCTATCATTAGGTTATGTTCCTTTAAGAGAGCAGTATGATAACTCTGTTTCACATGCTCTTGAATATTACATTGCAGACTATGCTCTTTCTGAATTTGCTAAAGCACTAGGTAAGAAAGAAGATGCAAAACTATTCCATAAACGCTCTCTAGGTTATAAAAACTACTACAGTAAAGAGTTTGGGACATTCCGTCCGAAGTTGCCTAATGGAGAGTTTTATACTCCATTCAGCCCACTTCAAGGTGCAAACTTTGAACCAAATCCAGGTTTCCACGAAGGAAATGCTTGGAACTACACCTTCTATGTGCCTCATGATGTTTATGGTATGGCAAAAATGATGGGTGGTAAAAAGAAATTCATTGATAAGCTGCAAATGGTATTCGATAAAGATTATTACGATCCAGAAAATGAACCAGATATCGCTTATCCGTACTTATTCTCTTACTTCAAAGGAGAAGAGTGGAGAACGCAAGTACAAACAAGAAGATTGTTAGACAAATACTTTACAACACAACCAAACGGAATTCCTGGGAATGATGATACTGGCACGCTATCTACCTGGGCTATCTTTAACATGATTGGCTTTTACCCTGATTGCCCAGGTTTACCACAATATACTTTAACTACACCCGTGTTTGATAAAGTAACCATTAAGTTAGATCCGAAATGGTATAAAGATTCTTCTTTAATTATTGAGAAAAATAGCCAAAATAGCGATGATGTTATCATTGATAAAGTATCACTTGGCGGAAAACAAATAAATAAATATCGTATAACGCATGAAGAGTTAGTACATGGTAAGCATTTAATCTTTGATACAAAGGCTACTAAGTAAAGCTTCTTCAAATATAAGACAGAAATAATGGTAAGAAAGTTAATACTTCTTCTTACTCTTACTATATTAAGTGTAGGGGTTACGGATGCTGCAAAAGTGTCTGTAATCCCTACACCTTTATCTGTAGTAGAGGGTAATGGTGTGTTTCAGATTGAAACAAAAATGAGTTTCTATTCGAACACTGATTCTGGTACTAAACGAATCTTAAAGGACTTGTTGGAAACTAGCTTTGGAGTTGAGAAATGGAAAAGTGGATATACAAGAAAGAAAAGTGATATCGCACTTGTATTGGTTAAAGAGTTAAGTGAGCCATTGACAAACGATGAGGCTTATGAATTAGAAATAACAGAAAAACAGATTATTGTAAAAGCATATAAACCAGAAGGTCTATTCTATGGTGTACAAACCTTATCTCAAATGGTTTACGATAGAGCAAATTACTTCTCTAAACAATTACCTGTAGTAGCGATTAAAGACCAACCACGTTTTGGTTACAGAGGGTTGATGCTTGATGTTTCAAGACACTTTTTCTCAAAGGACTTTGTGATGAAGCAGATTGATGCACTTGCATTCTTGAAGTTGAATCGTTTACACTTGCACTTAACTGATGCAGCAGGTTGGAGAGTTGAGATTAAGAAATATCCTAAGCTAACAGAGATGGCTGCTTGGAGACCGGAAGCAAATTGGAAAAAATGGTGGAATGGTGATCGTCAATATTCCGATATCTCAGATATGGGTGCTTCTGGTGGTTACTATACAAAAAAAGATATTAAAGAAATCTTAGCATATGCAAAAAAGAATTTCATTACTGTGATTCCTGAAATTGAAATGCCAGGTCACTCGGAAGAAGTTCTTGCAGCTTATCCAGAGTTATCTTGCTCGGGTGTTGCCTATAAAGATGCTGATTTCTGTGCTGGTAACGAAAAGACATTCGAGTTCCTAGAAAATGTATTAACCGAAGTAATTGAGATGTTCCCTTCCGAATATATTCATATTGGAGGAGATGAAGCAGGTAAAAATGGCTGGCGTAAATGTCCTAAATGCAAACTAAGAATGGAGCAAGAAGGACTTAAAGACGTTGATGAATTACAAAGTTACTTTATTAAGCGCATCAGTAAATTCTTACACTCAAAAGGTCGTAAGCTGATTGGTTGGGATGAAATCCTTGAAGGTGGCCTTGCCGATGATGCTACTGTAATGTCTTGGAGAGGTGTAGAAGGTGGGTTAAAAGCCGTAAAATCTGGTCATCATGCGATAATGACTCCTGGTGAGTTCTTATATTTTGACGCATATCAGGATGCACCTTATAGTCAACCTGAAGCAATTGGAGGGTATCTTCCATTGAAAAAGGTTTTTAGCTATGACCCAATTCCTTCTGATTTTACACCAGAACAAGCTGCATTGATTGATGGTGTACAAGCTAACCTTTGGGCAGAATATATTCCTACCACATCGCATTCAGAAATGATGCTTTACCCTAGATTATTTGCATTGTCAGAGGTTGCATGGTCGGAAGTTGATCGCAAAGATTTTGACCGTTTCCACGATAAATCGTTAAAGTTGGTTGAACTATTCAAACAAAAAGGATATCAACCGTTTGAACTGAGCCAGGAAATTGGCAATCGTAAAGAAGCAGAAAGTGTAACCCAACATTTGGGCTTTGGGAAAAAAGTGACCTATAATGCTCCTTTTCATGAAGCATATACTGCCGCAGGAGTGTCTACTTTAACGGATGGCTTGCATGGTGGTTGGACTTATGGCGATAAACGCTGGCAAGGTTTTATCTCTGCAAACCGTTTAGATGTTGTAATTGATTTAGAAAAAGAAGTAGATATCCACGAAATATATGCTGATATAATGCAGAGCCCAGGAGCTGAAGTTTATTTGCCTTCACAAATCATTGTTGAAGTATCAACTGATGGAGTGAACTTTACTACCTTGATGGATCAAAGTTATGAAGTAGATAAAGGATCATCAATCTTAATTAAGAAATATGGCTGGGACGGACAAACAAAAGGACGTTATGTTCGTTTTGTTGCACGCTCTAGTAAAGAGATTGGGGGATGGATATTTACAGATGAAATTGTAATTAAATAATAAAATAATGAAAACAACAAAACTAGTAGTAGTGATGTGTCTTCTAATCTCGTTGGTAAGTTGTACGAAAACACACTTCATTAACGATGAAGATTATTTACGACAAGTTACACAAGATTACGAAGCAAAAGAGAGAGCCATGCTTCAAGGTGATTTTTTCAAAGCAGTTCATCGCCTTGAAATGTCAACAGAAGAGCAAGAGGCTATGATGTTCTTGTACGCTTACATGCCATCATCAGACGTGGTTGATATGTCTGCCAACTATTATCTTGAAAACGTAAAATTGACATTTGAAGCTTTAAATACTTTTGATTGGGGTAAGACCATACCAGAAGATTTAGTTAGACATTTTGTTTTACCGATTCGTGTAAATAATGAAAATCTAGATGAGGCTAGAAGTGTTTTCTTTGAAGAATTGAAAGACCGTGTTAAAGGGTTATCTATGCATGATGCAATTCTAGAAGTGAATCATTGGTGTCATGAGAAAGTAGTGTATCGCCCTAGTGATGCTCGTACAAGTTCTCCACTAGCTTCTGTTCAAACAGCATTTGGACGCTGTGGTGAAGAGTCAACCTTTACAGTAGCAGCTTTACGCTCTGTTGGTATTCCTGCACGACAAGTTTATACTCCCCGTTGGGCACATACGGACGATAATCATGCTTGGGTTGAGGCTTGGGCTGATGGTAAATGGTACTTTCTAGGGGCTTGTGAGCCAGAGCCAGTATTGAATTTAGGTTGGTTTAACTCGCCAGCTAGCCGTGGGATGTTGATGCATACAAAGGTCTTTGGTAAGTATACTGGTAAAGAAGAGGTGATGACAGAGAATAGCAACTATACAGAGATTAATGTCATCGAAAACTACGCTCCGACAGCTAAAGCTAAAGTCTTGGTTGTGGATAGTACTGGTGCTCCTATTCATGGAGCTAAAGTGGAGTTTAAAATTTATAATTATGCTGAATTTTTTACTGTAGCAGAGAAGTTTACGAATGGTGAAGGTTTTGCGTCTTTAACTGCAGGTAAAGGCGATATGTTGATTTGGGTATCCAAAGCAAATAAATTTGGTTTTGCTAAATGTTCTTTTGGCGAAACAGAACAATTGACCATTACATTAGATCATTCTGAAGGCGATACCTTTGATGTTGAATTTGACATTATACCTCCTTCAGAAAACTATAATCTGCCCGAAGTTACTCCAGAACAACGTGCAGAAAATGACCGAAGAATGGCACTTGAAGATTCAATTCGCAATGCTTATGTTGATACATTTGTATCAGAAGAACAAGCTAAAGAATTTGCAGGTAAACTCGATAGCCTTACAGATAAAGATGAACAAAGAGTTGTTAAGTTCTTATTGGGATCTCGTGGTAATTATGAAACAATATCAACTTTCTTGGAAGATGCTCAAGAAGATGGAGAATTAGATTTGGCAATTGAACTGCTAGATGTTATCTCTGCAAAAGACCTTCGAGACGTTGAACTTGATGTTTTGCAAGATCACTTGTACAACTCATACTTGCCTTCTAAAATTAAGAAAGAATTCTACAAAGAGGTTCTTAATCCTCGTGTAGGAAACGAAATGATTACTGCATACAAAGCTTTTTTCCAAAAGAATATCTCTGAAGAAGATGTGATAAAGTACAGAGAAAATCCATTGGAATTAGTGAATTGGTGTAATAAAGAAATAATGGTATTTAATGAGCTTAATGCTCAACGTATCATTATGTCTCCAATAGGTGTGTGGAATGCAAAAACCACAGATGACAGTTCTAGAGATGTGTTCTTTGTATCTGTAGCTCGCAGCTTAGGCATTCCGGCTTGGAAGGACGAAGTAACGGGTAAGATTCAATACAGAAATATTGAAACTAACGCTATTTATGATGTAGACTTTAGCTCTGTAGAAGAAATTCAGATTCCTAAAGGACGATTAACTGCATCTTATAAACCTTCTAAGGGTTTGCTAGACCCTAAATACTATTCTCACTTCTCCATTTCAAAATATAATAATGGTACGTATAATCTATTAAGTTTTGATGAGGGTGATTTAGATATGGGCGATGGAGTTACGTGGTCTAATCTTTTAAATAGAGGAGTTGCTCTTGATTCAGGTAATTATATGCTAGTAACAGGGACACGTATGGCTAGTGGTGCTGTACTTTCAAAGATGACATTTTTTACCATCCATGCCAATCGGGTAACGAATGTTAAGTTAGAAATGAGACAAAGTTCAGATGATGTTCAAGTCATTGGAAGTTTCAATTCAGAATCATTATACAAGCCATTAAATGATGATACTGCAAAAAGCATTCTTCAAACAACTGGTCGTGGCTATTTTGTAGTAGCAGTGTTAGGGGTAGGACAAGAACCAACCAATCATGCTATGAGAGACATATCAGCTGTAAAAGAACAGCTTGAAAAATGGGGTAGAAGCATGGTCTTCCTATTCCCCGATGAAGCAAAAGCAGAGAAGTTTATGAGTAAAAAAGAATTTCCGAATTTGCCAAATACCATTACTTACGGTATAGATGTAGATCAGATAATTCAAAATGATATTGTTAAAGCAATGAAACTGGACAAAGCAACGCTACCTGTCTTTATTATTGCAGATACGTTTAATCGTGTTGTGTTTGTTTCACAAGGCTATACCATTGGTCTAGGTGAGCAGATGATGAAAACAATCCATAATCTATAATACAAAGATTAAATTATTATATACAAAAAAGAGATGCTCGTAATGGGCATCTCTTTTTTATTTTAGAACGAAAAAAATAAGCACAAAAAAAGAGCGAATGCTTTAAATACACGCGCTCTCGGTTCAAATACTTAATTTCATAACTTTTAATCTTTTAGAAAGTCACTTGTTTAGCTAGTAACTTTTGTAATTGATTGTTTAATTTTTGTGTCATAATGCCGTTACCCATTGCTTGGTATCTTTTAATACGATATTGTAACATTAAGATTTCGTTTTCATTCTTTTTCATAATTGCGTCTTTTTGTGTTTTCCACGTTTTGGAAAACGGATTGTTTTATTCTTTTTATTTACACTACAAAGATAGGGGTTATTTCAATATATGTGTTATAAAACATATGAAGAAATTGTTACGATTTTGTTTTATTTTGATATAGCATCTTTTAAAAGGGGGGATAATCGATATAAATATCTATTTTTGTGATAAATGAAAACGACAGAACATGACTAAAAAAATACCTCACGCCTATACAATCATCGCTTTTGCCATTCTTTTTTGCGCATTGTTATCATGGCTTGTTCCCGCTGGAGAATATAACCGTGAAGAAATAATTGTAAATGGAGTTACAAAGACGATTATAGTTGAAAACTCATTCCATTACGTGGATGCAAGCCCACAGTCGTGGCAAGTATTTAGTTCTTTTTATGAGGGGTTCGAGCGTCAGGCAGGTATTATAGCTTTTCTATTAATCATGGGTGGTGCTTTTCAAATCTTGAACAGTACTAAATCAATTGATATTGGCATATTTTCGTTCCTAAATTTTACCAAAGGGTTAGAAAAACACAAGTTGTTACGAAAAGTAGGTGTCAATAATATTGTATTGTGTAGTATCATATTTCTGTTTAGCCTCTTTGGTGCTGTTTTTGGTATGTCCGAAGAAACTATAGCCTTTACTATCCTTGTTATTCCATTAGCCATTAAAATGGGGTACGACTCCATTGTTGGTGTGTGTCTAGTTTATGTTGCTGCACACGTAGGTTTTTCGGGTGCTATGCTCAATCCTTTTACCGTAGGTATTGCGCAAGGATTTGCCAACTTACCTTTATTCTCGGGTTTTGAATACAGATTGTTTTGCTGGATATTGTTAACTGCCATATTAATGATTTGTATCTTATGGTATGCAAGAAGAATAAAAAAAGATCCAATGAAATCGCCAATGTACGAGATCGATTCATTTTGGCGTACACGCATTGATGAAGATACAAAGGAGGTAGAGTACATAACAACACGTTCTGCTAAAGTTGTCTATATATTAATCTTATTAAGTCTTGTACTTTTCTCAATTTACTACCCAACAAGTCATTTCTCGTTCGGCACGAAACAAACTTCAATTTATGCAGTACCTATGCTTACGGCTCTATATGCTTTGATGGGATATTTCTCTCTGAGAAAATCGAATCATTTCTTTGTATTAGTAATCTTGGCATTTACCATTATATTTCTGATTATAGGTGTGATGGCTCATGGTTGGTACCTACCAGAAATATCGGCTATTTTCTTGGCGATGGGTCTACTTGCGGGTTATGCGTTCGGATTAAAAACAGACGATATTATCAAGATATTTCAAGATGGAGCGAAGGATATGCTTTCTGTTGCTATCGTAGTAGGTTTAGCAGGGGGAATTATTCAAATTCTCGAAGATGGAAGAATCATTGATTCCATTCTTTATGGTTTAGCTTCGTTGATGGATGGTACGGGCAAATTATTCTCGGTGACTGTAATGTATTTTATTCAAACACTTATAAACTTAATTATCCCTTCCGGAACTGCCAAGGCAGCATTAACAATGCCTATCATGGCACCCTTCTCGGATGTTATTGGCGTTTCTCGTCAAGCTACGGTAATGGCTTTTCAATTTGGCGATGGGTTTACGAATATGATAACTCCAACATCGGCTGTTTTGTTAGGTGTCTTGGGCGTTGCTAAAATTCCCTATGCTGTTTGGTTTAAATGGTTTATGAAATACTTAATACTCTTTATGATTTTAGGTTTTTTACTTCTCATTCCCACTGTTTATTTTAGCCTTCCAGGATTCTAAAATAACATATAAAATATACACTAAGTCTATCTCTTTTATGGGGTAGACTTTTTTGTTTTAGGATATGGGTTACATGCTCTTGAATGATGATGTTTTTGTCTTAGGGAGATGACTGAGTTATCTTTGAAAGAAGACTGTGTCTTCTTTCAAAGAAGAGAGGCTGTTCTTAGGGTGGTAGTTTGGTTGCTTAATCGTTTATCTTTGTTAATGCAATTTTAGGTGTTTATCAATTCCATAATAGGTGTAATTCTCCGTCATAATATGCACTAATATATTTGATATGAGAAAACTATAGAATCTATATATGTTGTGTAGTTAAAGTGAAGATCTGCAACTGTTAAATATTTAGAGAATAAATATACGGTAAGATTGGTTGCTACTTGTTTTTTAAGGCTTAATTAACTAATAATTAGATTGTCTAGTTTTAATAGATTGATAAAAATCAATTATCTTAGTCCTATAATTATAAATTTGATGAAAAATACCTATTGGTTAATCACCTTAATCCTAGTCATTATGAGTTGCTCTACTTCTTCAAAGTCAAAACAGAATACGCTCTCTTATGATTCGTATCTACTTGTAGGCACATATACCCACCAATCAAGCGAAGGTCTTTATCTTTTAAAATTTAATACAGAGACTGGAGCTCATGAACTTTCCTCTAGTCTGCAAATTGATAACCCTTCTTTTATTACACTCTCTTCAGACGAGTCAAAGCTATATGTTGCTAGTGAAAACGAGGATATTACTACAGATTGTGTTTCTGTGGTGCAGTTCGACAAAAAAAATGCAACACTAGAATTACTTCAATCGGAATTAACAGAAGGTACTGCTCCTTGTTATGTATTGGCTGATAACTCTCTCAACCTTTTGGTATCTGCCAATTACGGAGGAGGCAGCCTATCGTTCTTTAATCTAAATAACAATGGTTTGATTGATAAACGTAACTATGTACGTAATTTTAACACGGCTGTTGGTCCGAATAAAGCTCGACAAGATGCACCTCATCTACATTGCGCTTATTTATCGCCCGATAATAAGTATTTATTTGCGAATGATTTAGGAACAGATTGTATTTATCAATACGCTATGAATCCACTAGATGCATCTAGTAATCCCATTGAAATTAAATTAGAGCCTGGCAGTGGCCCAAGACATACTGTTTTTCACCCCAATAAGAAGTGGGCTTATACCATTACCGAGTTATCTGGCGAGGTATTAGCTTTTAATTATACTGGGGAATCACTAGAACTTTTTCAAACAATATTGGCAGATCCTAATAAAGCACAAGGATCAGGTGATATTCAGATTACCCCTGATGGTAAATTCTTATATGCCTCGAATCGCTTAGTTGAGGATGGTGTTGCTATTTTTAGTATTGGGAGCAATGGTGAATTAACATCTGTTGGTTATGAGAAAACGGGAACTCATCCTCGTAATATGGGAGTTGCTCCGAATGGGAAGTTTCTATTAGTTGCTTGTAGAGATAGTAATGCCATAGAGGTTTATGCTATTGATGAGGCTACCGGACTACTTTCAAACACGAATCAAGACATTGAAATCAATATGCCTGTTTGTGTGAAGTTTGCATCAATGGATGCCATTTAATATTTAAAGAATTACAAATGAATCTACCACAGTGAAAAGGGTGAGTAGAGAATAAATTACTAGTTATAATGAAGATTACTCGCTATTTCATGCTTTTCCTATTGTTGTTAGGCATGGTGAATATCTATGCTAACGACAAATCAAAGCCAATGGAGAAAATATATTTATCGGAGAACTGGCAATTTTCGCAAGGTCTGAAAAACGAGTGGAAATCGGCCATTGTACCAGGCACCATTCATCAAGACCTTATTAATCACGATCTTTTACCAAATCCTTTTTATGGATTGAATGAGTCTAAGATTCAGTGGGTAGAATCGTTAGACTGGGAGTATAAGACAACTTTCCTAGTGACTAAGGATCAATTAATGCACGGTGAGGCGCTTATGTATTTAGAAGGATTAGATACTTACGCAGATGTTTATTTAAATGGTTCTTTACTTTTTAAGGCTGATAATATGTTTGTCGGTTATAAGAAGGAGGTGATGAGCCAGCTTCGTGAAGGTGAAAACCACTTGCATATTTATTTTCATTCACCGATAAATTATGTGCTACCACAATGGGCTTCAAATGGGTTCGATTATCCTGCAGATAACGACCACTACGATAAAAAACTAAGTATTTTTACTCGAAAAGCACCCTATAGTTATGGTTGGGATTGGGGCATTAGAATGGCTACATCGGGCGTGTGGCGTCCTATTTCTATTACCTTTTACGATGTTGCTCGTATAGAAGATGTTTATGTAAATCAAAAAAGTATTACTACCGATAAAGCATCAGTAGATGTTGAGGTGGAGTATGCGAGTTTAACACAATTGAAAAATGCCACTGTAGAGGTGTTTTATGGCATCGGAAAAGAAGTTGAGATTTTAGTCCAACAAGTAGATATTGAGCCAGGAACAAACTTGATAACACTCCCTATAGAAATAGAGAATCCAAAATTGTGGATGCCTAATGGATGGGGAACTCCACATCTATACGATTTCTCTGTTCGTTTATCTGATGGCGAGGTTGTTATTAATGAGTATGCTGTAAGAACGGGTTTAAGAACCATTCGTTTGGTACAAGATGCCGACCAGGATGGTGGCGAATCGTTTTACTTTGAAGTAAATGGACAGCCAATGTTTGCAAAGGGTGGAAACTTTATTCCAGATGATGCAATGCTACCGAACGTAACAGCGGAGAGATATGCCACTCTATTTAAAGATATGAAAGAAGCAAATATGAACATGGTTCGTGTTTGGGGTGGTGGAACTTATGAAGATAATTTATTCTATGCACTTGCCGATGAAAATGGTATTCTAGTGTGGCAAGACTTTATGTTTGGCTGTACAACGTACCCTCACGATGTTACTTTTCAAAAGCGTGTGGAAGAAGAGGCTATTTATAACATCAAGAGATTGCGTAACCATGCGTCTTTATCTTTGTGGTGTGGAAATAATGAAATTGAGGAAGGCATTAAATATTGGGGTTGGGATAAACGTTTCACCTCTACAGTTTACGACCAGATGAAGATTGGTTATGGTGAGTTATTCCATAATTTGTTACCTAAGTTAGTTGCCAAATATGATGCTGGTCGTTCTTATGTTCATGGCTCTCCTTTCTCTGCCAATTGGGGCAGACCAGAATCTTGGAAAAAAGGAGATAGTCATAATTGGGGAATATGGTATGGCCGAAAACCTTTTGAAAGTTTAGATACAGAGTTGTCTCGTTTTATGAGTGAGTTTGGTTTCCAGTCTTTCCCAGAAATGAAAACGATTTCAACTTTTGCCGAGCCTAAAGATTATCAATTGGAATCGGATGTAATGAACGGACATCAAAAGAGCACTGTTGGTAATGAGCTAATTGAAGCTAGCATGAAACTGTACTATAAGGTGCCGGAGAAGTTTGAAGATTTTGTTTATGTTGGTTTGGTGTTGCAAGGGCAAGGTATGCGTCATGGCTTTGAGGCACACCGAAGAAACAAACCTTACTGTATGGGTACCTTATATTGGCAACTGAATGATAGTTGGCCTGTGGTGTCATGGTCTAGTATTGACTATTATGGTAATTGGAAGGCAATGCACTATCAAGCACAACGTTCTTTTGCTCCTTTGGCTCTTAATGCTATAGAAGAGGAAGGTGTTGTTAATATTTATGGTTTATCAGATCAACTAGACGGATTGTCCAATCTATCATTGGAATATGAAGTTGTTGATTTTATGGGTAAAGTTCAAGATAAAGGTATATTCTCGAATCTAGGGCTGTCCGCCAATACATCTGCTTTATTGGCTAAGTATAATGTTGACGAATCATTAAAGGATCATACCTATTTGAATTTACGTTTAAAGCAAAAAGGTAAATTATTGGTCGAAGATCAGTATTTCTTTAACTACACGAAGGATTTGAATCTTCCAAATGTAGAGTTAAAAGTTAAATCGAAAAAGATAAAAAATGGTGTTGAGTTAACATTGTCAAGTAAGACATTGGTAAAAGATTTATTTATTGAAACGCCCGTACAAGGGGCTCGTTTCACAGATAACTTCTTTGACTTATTGCCAGGAAAGAAAAAGACAATTCGAATTGAATTGAACGGACAAGGTTCCGATATTCAACAAGGAGAGTTGCGTTACAATCACATTAGAAACACTTATTAAATTAATCAAAATATGAAAATTCAAACTTTATTTGGAGCTTTAGCTCTATCAGTAGGGTTGTCTTCTTGTGCAACGGAAGTTGTTAAAGAGGCGAACTACGACATTATTCCTTTACCGAAGGAGGTGGTTAAACAAACCGGTGATGCTTTTACTTTAGATAAATCGGTGAAGATTGTTTACCCTGCTGGAAATGACAAAATGCAAAAAAATGCAGATTTCTTGGCTAGTTATATCAATGAGATGGTAGGTTATAAACCAGAAATTTCTACTGATGTAAATGCGAAAAATGCAATTCAATTGAATTTGGGACTAGAGGCGGAGTCTGAAGGTTACCATATGAATGTAAATAAGGAAAGTGTTCAAATCTTAGGAACAACAGAGGCTGGTGTATTCTATGGTATACAAACACTTCGTAAATCTCTTCCTTTTGAAATGAATGCAACCGTGAAGTTGGCTCCAGTTCAAATCAAGGATTTTCCAAGATTCCAATATAGAGGAATGATGCTTGATGTGTCAAGACATTTCTTCCCAATTGAATTTATCAAGAAATACATTGATATCTTGGCTCTTCATAACATTAATCGTTTCCACTGGCACTTGTCGGAAGATCAAGGTTGGAGAATTGAGATTAAAAAATATCCTCTTCTAACAGAAATCGGTTCAAAACGTACTGAAACTGTGATTGGTAGAAATTCTGGCGAATATGATGGTATTCCTTACGGTGGTTTCTATACACAAGAAGAAGCGAAAGAGCTTGTTGCGTATGCTGCAGAAAGATACATTACTGTTATTCCAGAAATTGACATGCCTGGTCATATGCTTGCAGCTTTGACAGCATACCCAGAATTGGGATGTACTGGTGGTCCTTACGAAGTGTGGAGACAATGGGGTGTTTCTGACGAAGTTCTTTGTATTGGTAATGATAAAACACTAGAGTTTATTACTGATGTTCTTGCAGAAATTATTGAAATTTTCCCTTCAGAGTATATTCACGTAGGTGGTGATGAGTGTCCTAAAGTGAGATGGACAACTTGTCCTAAATGTCAAGCGAGAATCAAATCTTTAGGACTTAAAGCAGACAAACATCACTCTGCAGAAGATCGTCTTCAAAGCTTTGCAATTAGTCATGCAGAGAAATTCTTAAATGCAAATGGTCGTCAAATCATTGGATGGGACGAAATCCTAGAAGGTGGTCTTGCACCAAACGCTACTGTAATGTCTTGGAGAGGCATGGGTGGTGGTATTGAAGCTGCTAAACAAGGTCATGATGTAATTATGACTCCTACAACAAACGTTTACTTTGACTACTACCAAACTAAAGATTTGAAAGATGAGCCTTTAGCAATTGGTGGATATGTTCCTGTTAAATCAGTTTATGACTTTGAACCAGTTCCTGCTTCACTGACTAAAGAACAACAAAAATATGTAATTGGTACTCAAGCGAATCTTTGGACTGAGTACGTACCAACATCTGATCATGTTGAATACATGGTAATGCCACGTATGGCTGCACTTTGTGAAGTTCAATGGACAAATCCTGAGCAAAAAGACTACGCAAGTTTCCAAAAACGTCTTCCAAGAATGTTGGATGTTTACAGAGCTGCTGGCTATAACTACGCTAAGCACGTGTTAAATGTTGAGGCTAAATTTGTACCTAATACGGAAGAAGGTGTGCTGGATGTATTCTTAACAACAATTGACGATGCTAGTATTCACTACACAACAGATGGTAGCGAACCTACATCAGCTTCTCCTCTTTATAAAGATGTGGTTAAAGTAAAAGAGAACTGTACATTGAAAGCTATCGTTGTTCGTGCGTCGGGTAATAGCAAAGTATTAGAAGAGCAAATTGAATTTAGCAAATCTAGTATGAAACCAATTACAATGCTTCAACCAATTAATCCTCAATACTTCTTTGAAGGTGCAACAACTTTAGTTGATGGTTTAAAAGGTAATGGTAATTACAAAACTGGCCGTTGGATTGCTTTTTACAAGAATGACCTTGAAGCAATTATTGATTTTAAAGAAGAAACGGAAATTAGCTCAGTTACAATTGATACTTGTGTTGAGAAAGGTGACTGGGTTTTCGATGCACGTAGCATAACAGTATTTGTATCAAACGATGGTGTTAACTTTACTCAAGTTGCTAAAGAAGAATATCCAGTAATGAGCGAGTCTGATTACAATGGTATTCACAATCATAAATTGACTTTCGACTCAGTAAAAACTAAGTTCGTAAAAGTACATGCACAACCAGAACACAAAATGCCTAAATGGCATAATGGTGCAGGTTCACCATCATTTATGTTTGTTGATGAAATCACTGTAGACTAATTTTAGTCGTCAAAAAAATAGAAAAGTATCTATCCGAAGCAAAAGCTTTTTCGGGTAGATACTTTTTTTATATTAATATTTTGTATAAGGAGAGAATATTTGTATCTTTGCGCCGATATGGATGATTGAGGAGGGGGCAATTTAAAGCTCCTTTTTTTGTTCTTAATAAGTAATTAATGATAGAAAAAAGAACTGTTATTCAACTGGTTGAAGAGTGGTTAGAAGGTAAGGATTACTTTCTTGTAGAAGTTGCTGTCAAACCGAATGATAAAATTGTAGTGGAGATCGACCATGCAGAAGGTGTGTGGATCGGAGATTGTGTGTCGTTGAGTAAGTTTATCGAATCAAAGTTGAACCGCGAAGAAGAAGACTATGAGTTGGAAGTAGGGTCAGCTGGTGTTGGTCAGCCTTTCAAAGTGATACAACAGTATTACAATCATCTTGGTCGCCTTGTTGAAGTGCGTACAATTGAAGGTAACACACTTGTTGGAGAACTTGTTGATGTTAACGAAAAAGAAATTAAAGTAACCGTTCAGAAAAAAATCAGAGAAGAGGGGGCTAAACGTCCTAAATTAACTGATGTTGAAGAGGTTATTCCTTTTGAGAGAATAAAATACACTAAATACTTAATTAGTTTTAAATAATTATGGCCAAAAAAGAAGAAACTCTCAGTTTAATCGATACATTCGCTGAATTTAAAGAACTTAAGAATATTGATAAGACCACAATGGTTAGTGTTCTTGAGGAGTCTTTTCGTAGTGTAATTGCGAAAATGTTCGGAACTGATGAAAATTACGATGTAATTGTAAATCCTAATCAAGGAGACTTTGAAATATGGCGAAATCGTGAAGTTGTAGCTGACGATGAAGTTACAAACGAAAGCATGCAAGTTTCTTTAACTGAAGCTCGTAAGGTTGATGAATCTTATGAGATTGGTGAAGAAGTAACTGATGAGGTTTTCTTTGCAGATTTCGGTCGTCGTGCAATCTTGAATCTTCGTCAAACTTTGGCTTCTAAGATTCTAGAACTTGAAAAAGATAGCTTGTACAATAGCTATATTGATCGTGTTGGAACGATTGTTACTGCGGAAGTATATCAAATTTGGAAAAAGGAAATGTTACTTATCGATGATGAAGGTAACGAGTTAATTCTTCCAAAAACAGATCAGATTCCACGTGACTTCTACCGTAAAGGTGAAACAGTGCGTGCAGTGGTTGCTCGTGTTGACAATAAAAATAACAATCCAAAGATTATTCTTTCAAGAACTTCTCCAGTCTTCCTAGAAAGATTGTTTGAGTTGGAGGTTCCTGAGATTCTTGACGGGTTGATTACAATAAAAAAAGTAGCTCGTATCCCTGGAGAACGTGCTAAGATTGCAGTTGAATCGTATGATGAAAGAATTGACCCAGTTGGTGCTTGTGTAGGTGTCAAAGGTAGTCGTATTCATGGTATTGTAAGAGAATTGCAAAATGAGAATATAGATGTTATTAACTATACTTCAAACATTCAACTTTTCATTCAAAGAGCTTTAAGTCCAGCTAAGATTTCTTCGATCAGACTGAACGAAGAGGATAGAAAAGCGGAAATATTCTTGCAACCAGAAGAAGTGTCATTAGCTATCGGTAAAGGTGGTCTAAACATTAAACTGGCAAGTATGTTGACTGAATACACAATTGATGTATTCCGCGAACTTGATGAAACAGCTGCTAATGAGGATATCTATTTAGATGAATTTAGAGATGAAATTGACGGATGGGTTATCGAAGCGGTTAAGGCTATTGGCCTTGAAACAGCTAAGTCTGTCTTGAATATCCCTAGAAACGTGTTGATAGAAAAAGCCGACTTAGAGGAAGAAACTGTTGACGAGTTATTGAAGATTTTGAAATCGGAGTTTGAAGATGAAAACTAAAAGACTTATGGGTAGACGATAGGGTAGAAAATTAGTTTCAATCTTTAAATCGTCTATAACGAAAGCTTATAGAGATTCATTTATTATCTCCAGTATTCATTAAATTATTAGTATGACGATAAGATTAAACAAAGTAACAAGAGACTTAAATGTCGGAATATCAACTGTTGTGGAGTTCTTGAATAAGAAAGGTTTCTCTATTGAAGAGAATCCGAATACTAAAATCAGCAAAGAACAATACAATATATTAGTTGATGAGTTTAGCAATGATAAAAGCCTTCGAATTGAATCGGACCGCATCATTAAAGAGCGCCAAGAGGATAAGAAGAGAACAAAGGCTACCGTTGCTTTAGATGGTTACGAATCTGAAAAGAAACAGCCTAAGGTGCAAAAGGTCGAGATGATCGAAACTGTAGTTCCTGAAGAGGCTAAGCCAAAAGTGAAAGCGGTTGGTAAGATTGACTTGGATGCAAATAAACCAAAGAAATCTGTTGAAAAGAAAGAAACTAAAACTACTTCTGTAATAGTCGAGAATAAGGTTCCTAACGCTGATGTTGAAAACAAAAATATAACAGCCAAAGTTGATGTAGCTAAGCCTGTTGAAAAAGTAGAGTTGAAAAAGGAAGATCAAAAAATAACTGCTAAGGAGAATAACAGTAAGGTGAAAGAAGAAATAAAACAGGAATCAAAAGAGAAAAAATCTTTTGAAAAGTCGGGTGCAGATAAACCTAAGGCTAAAAACGAACCAGTTGCTCGTACAGAGTCTACTGAAAAAACATCGGAAACAAAATCTACTTCTGACGTATTTACGTTAGGTTCTGCGGAATTGAAAACAACAATCAATGTTGTTGGTAAGATTGATTTATCTTTATTAAATCAAACTACTCGTCCTAAGAAAAAAACCAAAGAAGAGCGTAAGAAAGAGCGCGACGATAAAGACAAAACTCGCACAACTACTGGTAGTGGTAGTGCAGTTGGAGCTAACAAAAACAAGAAACGTCGTCGTATCACTAAAGAAAAAGTTGATATTGATAAAGCGGCTACTAATCCTAGCGACAATCGTGGAACTCAACAGCCAGGTAATCGTGTAGATCGTAAAAAACAACAAACTGTTCCAACGAAGAGTAAAAAATTCAAGAAAGCTTCTGCTAAACAAGAAGTAAATGAAGAGGATGTTGCACGTCAAATTAAAGAAACTTTAGCTCGCTTAACTTCTAAGGGTAAAAATAAAACTTCTCGTTATAGAAAAGAGAAGAGAGATTTGGCAAGTGCTAGAACTCAAGAAAAAGAAGACCAAGATTTAGCAGCGGAAAAAGTGTTGCAATTAACTGAATTCGTAACTGTTAGTGAACTAGCAAGTATGATGGACGTTGCTGCTACACAAGTTATTGCTACTTGTATGAGCATTGGTCTTATGGTTTCTATTAACCAACGTCTAGACGCTGAAACAATCAATATGGTTGCGGAAGAGTTTGGATTTAAGACAGAATACGTTAGTGCTGAAGTTTCTCAAGCAATTGAAGAAGTTGAAGATAAACCTGAAGATTTAATGCACCGTGCTCCTATTGTAACAGTAATGGGACACGTTGACCACGGTAAGACATCTCTTCTTGACTTTGTACGTAGTGCAAATGTGATTGCTGGTGAAGCTGGGGGTATTACTCAACACATTGGCGCATATAATGTAACAATGCCTGATGGTAAACACATTACTTTCTTGGATACTCCAGGTCACGAGGCGTTTACAGCGATGCGTGCACGTGGTGCTAAAGTAACGGATATTGCAATTATTATTGTTGCTGCTGATGATAGCGTGATGCCTCAAACAAAAGAAGCTATCAACCACGCAATGGCTGCTGGTGTACCAATCGTATTTGCGATTAATAAGGTAGATAAACCAACGGCTAACCCAGATAAGATTAAAACAGAGTTGGCAGAAATGAACTACCTTGTTGAAGAGTGGGGTGGTAAATACCAATCTCAAGATATTTCTGCTAAAAAAGGTACAGGTGTTCTAGAACTTCTAGAAAAAGTTTCTCTTGAAGCTGAAATCTTAGACCTTAAGGCAAATCCTAACCGTGCAGGTACAGGTTCAATTATTGAATCTACTTTGGATAAGGGTAGAGGTTATGTATCAACTATGCTTGTATCTAACGGTACACTTAAAATGGGTGATGTTGTATTGGCTGGTACTCACTTTGGTCGTATTAAGGCTATGTTCAATGAACGTAACCAACGAATTGAGGCTGCTGGACCGGCTGAACCAGTTCAAATTCTAGGTTTGAATGGTGCTCCTGCTGCAGGTGATACATTCCATGTTATTGAAACTGAACAAGAAGCACGTGAAATTGCAACTAAACGTGAGCAATTACAACGTGAGCAAGGGTTACGTACACAAAAACTTCTTACTCTTGATGAGGTGGGTAGACGTATTGCATTGGGTAACTTCCAAGAACTTAACATTATTGTTAAAGGTGACGTGGATGGTTCTGTTGAAGCATTGAGTGATTCGTTAATCAAGCTTTCTACTGAGCAAATTCAAGTTAATGTTATTCATAAAGGTGTGGGTCAGATTTCTGAATCTGATGTAACACTAGCAGCTGCTTCAGAAGCGATTATCATTGGTTTCCAAGTTCGTCCATCAGCAATGGCTGAAAGATTAGCGGAAAACGAAGGTGTTGATATCCGTAAGTATTCAATTATTTATGATGCTATCGAAGAGGTTGAAGCGGCTATGGAGGGTATGCTTGCTCCACTTATTAAGGAACAAGTTACGGCTACAATCGAAATTCGTGAAGTTTATAACATTACTAAAGTTGGTCTTGTTGCCGGTACTCTTGTTAAAACAGGTAAGGTTAAGCGTGCTGATCAAGCTCGATTAATTCGTGACGGTATTGTAATATATACAGGTAAGATTAATGCTCTTAAACGTTTCAAAGACGATGTGAAAGAAGTTGGTGCTAACTTTGAGTGTGGTATCAGTTTAACTGGTTGTAACGATATGAAACCAGAAGATATCATCGAAACATTCGAAGAAGTGGAGGTTAAACAAACCTTGTAAGCAAACGTTTCTTTTAGAAACTACATAAAACTTAAGTGCTAATGAATCTTTTGTATGGTATAAACTTTACTATATAAGATTCATTAGCATTTTTTTATTATATATTTATGCAGATAATTGATTTTATATTAATAATATTTCTTTTACTTGGTTTGTATGCTGGGTATAGACAAGGCTTCGTTGCCCAAATCTTTTCAATAATAGGTCTTATTGTAGGTTTTATGGTAGCAAAACAGTTCTATATTGAGTTGACATCCCAATTTTTAAAGCCTTACATTGACTCAGAAGCCATTTCTAATGTAATTTCATTTAGTGTTATATGGCTGGTTGTTACAATATTAACAGGTCTTGTCGGTAACTTATTCTCAGGCTTATTAGATAAGATAAGTTTAGGATGGTTAAATAGACTTATTGGATCAATAATTGGAGGTGTAAAATACTTATTTTTATTAAGTTTGATTATTGGAATCTTTGATTCTATTGATTCCAAAAATCAAGTATTATCAAAGAAGAATAAAGAACAGTCGTTGTTATATAATCCTACTAAGAAAATAGCCTCAAATCTTTATGATTTGATTAAAGAGCAGCAGGTGAATATTAAGAAAAGAATTAATAACATCGATATCAATATATAAAACGTGTTATAAAATGGAAGAAGCTAACAAATATGTTAAAGAGCTCACCCAAGAAAAATATAAATATGGTTTCACAACCGATGTTCATACTGAAATCTTAGAGATAGGTTTGAGTGAGGATGTGGTAAGACATATTTCCAAAGAAAAAGGTGAGCCTGAATGGTTATTAGATTTTAGATTAAAAGCATATAGACACTGGTTAACTCTGAAAATGCCAAAGTGGGCACATTTAAGAATACCAGAAATAGATTATCAGTCAATTTCATATTATGCAGATCCAACTAAAAAGAAAGATGGGCCTAAAAGCTTAGATGAAGTAGATCCTGAAATTTTAAATACATTCAATAAACTGGGTATTCCTTTGGAAGAACAGATGGCGTTGAGTGGTATAGCTGTTGATGCAGTTATGGATTCTGTTTCTGTAAAGACAACTTTTAAAGAAACATTGCTTGAAAAGGGAATTATATTCTGCTCTTTCAGCGAAGCTGTTCGTGAGCATCCAGATTTGATTAAACAATATATGGGGTCGGTTGTAGGTTATAAAGATAACTTTTACGCTGCTCTAAATTCGGCTGTATTCTCGGATGGGTCGTTTGTGTATATTCCGAAAGGGGTTAGATGCCCTATGGAATTATCTACTTATTTTAGAATTAACGCCATCAATACTGGACAGTTTGAAAGAACGTTGATTGTTGCTGATGATGATTCTTATGTATCTTATCTAGAGGGGTGTACTGCTCCGATGCGTGATGAAAATCAACTGCATGCTGCTATTGTTGAGATTATTGTGAATGATAGAGCTGAAGTAAAATATAGTACAGTTCAAAACTGGTATCCAGGTGATCAAAATGGTGTTGGTGGTGTATATAACTTCGTAACAAAACGTGGAATCTGTAAGGGAGTAGATAGTAAGCTATCTTGGACTCAAGTAGAAACTGGATCTGCAATTACTTGGAAGTATCCTTCATGTATCTTGAAAGGTGACAATTCGGTTGCTGAATTTTATTCAGTGGCTGTTACTAACAATTATCAACAAGCCGATACAGGTACGAAAATGATTCACTTGGGTAAAAACACAAGTAGTACTATTATCAGTAAAGGTATCTCTGCAGGACATAGTGAGAACTCATATCGTGGATTGGTTCGTGTTGCAGAAAAAGCAATTAATGCAAGAAACTATAGTGAGTGTGATTCCTTGTTATTAGGTGATAAGTGTGGTGCTCATACTTTCCCTTACATGGATATTCACAATAACTCTGCTGTAATTGAGCACGAAGCTACAACGAGCAAGATTAATGAAGACCAAATTTTCTATTGTAATCAACGTGGTATTACAACAGAAGATGCTATCGGTTTAATTGTAAACGGATATGCTAAAGAGGTAATTAATAAACTTCCGATGGAATTTGCTGTAGAAGCACAAAAACTTCTATCTATATCTTTGGAAGGAAGTGTGGGGTAAGTCCTGAACACTAAACTTTTAATGAATATTTTTTATTAACGATATAATCCAGCAATGGATTTCCAATATATAATATAGATTATGCTAAAGATAAAAGACCTACATGCCAGCATAAATGGCAAAGAAATATTAAAGGGCATTAACTTAGAAGTTAATCCTGGCGAAACTCATGCAATTATGGGACCTAATGGTTCGGGTAAGAGTACATTAAGTAGTGTTCTTGTAGGTAATCCTAATTTTGAAGTAACAAAAGGCTCTGTAGAGTTTATGGGTAAAGACTTATTAGAGCTTAGCCCTGAGGATCGTAGTCATGAAGGTATCTTCTTAAGTTTCCAATACCCAGTAGAAATACCTGGTGTAAGTATGGTAAACTTTATGCGTTCTGCTGTAAATGAGCAAAGAAAATATAAAAATCTAGAACCATTGACCGCTAGTGAATTCTTAAAACTGATGAGAGAAAAACGCGCGTTAGTTGAACTAGATAACAAACTTGCAAGCCGTTCAGTGAACGAAGGTTTTTCCGGTGGTGAAAAGAAACGTAACGAAATTTTCCAAATGGCAATGCTTGAACCAACATTAAGTATTTTAGATGAAACAGACTCTGGACTTGATATTGATGCATTGAGAATTGTGGCCGAAGGTGTTAATAAATTGAAATCACCAGAAAAGAGTAACATCGTTATTACTCACTATCAAAGACTACTAGACTATATAAAACCTGATTTTGTTCATGTTTTGTACAAAGGTAAGATTGTTAAGTCTGGAGGTCCTGATTTAGCTTTAGAGCTTGAAGAAAAGGGTTACGATTGGATTAAGAAAGAATTAGGAGAGTAATTATGACTAGTATAGCAACTAAACAATATATAGACTTATACTCTCAGGCTAAACAGCTTTTAGACAATCACAGCACACCTCTCTTTAACGATAAAAGAGAACAGGCAATGCGTGATTTTGAGAGTTTAGGTTTACCAACTAAGCAGCTGGAAAGCTATAAATATACCAATGCGGATAAGTTTTTTGAACCAGATTTTGGTTTGAATTTAAAGCGTTTGGATATTCCTGCAAATCCAGAGGATGTATTTAAATGTGACGTTCCTAACTTGGATACTGTTCAGTCGTTTATGATTAACGATGCATTTTATCCTACGGTGAAGAAAGCTGATTTGTTGCCTAAAGGAGTTTTGTATGGAAGTTTGAAGGAGTTGTCTAAAACTCACGGAGACCTTCTATCTAAATATTATGGTAAATTAGCAGATACGTCAAAAGATGCAATTTCGGCTTTGAATACAGCTTTAGCTCAAGATGGAGTACTTTTGTATGTTCCTAAGAATGTAGTGATTGAAACTCCAATTCAGTTGATTGATATTTTAAGAGCTGATGTTGACTTCATGTACAACAGAAGAATCTTGATTATTCTTGAAGCAAATTCTCAAGCAAAGGTATTGCTTTGTAATCATGCTGTTGATAGTGTGAATTTCCTAGGTACTCATGTTACAGAGATATTTGTGGGCGAAAATGCTCATTTTGATTTCTATGAGTTAGAAGAAACACATACTAAAACTGCTAGATTCAATAACATCTTTGTTCATCAAGAAGCAAATAGCAATGTTTTAGTGAATAATATGACGTTGCACAATGGTGTAACTCGTAATACCACAGAAATTGTGCTTGCTGGCGAAGGTGCTCACGTAGATTGTAATGGTATGGCTATTGAGGATAAGAATCAACATGTGGATAATACAACAAAGATTGATCATGCTGTTCCAAACTGTACAAGCGGCGAGTTGTTCAAGAATGTTCTTGATGGACACTCAACAGGTGCATTTACAGGTATGATTCTAGTGCGTCCTGATGCTCAAAAGACAAGTTCTGTTCAAACCAATAGAAACATCTGCTTAACAGATGATGCACGTATGTACGCTCGCCCTCAACTGGAAATTTATGCTGATGATGTGAAGTGTGGTCACGGTGCTACCGTTGGTCAGCTTGATGAAACAGCTTTATTCTATATGAGAGCACGTGGTATTGCGGAACGTGAAGGTCGATTGCTATTGATGTTTGCGTTTGTAAACGAAGTAATTGACTCAATTTCTATTGAACCTCTTAAAGAAAGACTACATCTTCTTGTAGAGAAACGTTTCAGAGGTGAACTTGGAGGTTGCGTTGGATGTGCACATTGCAAATAATATAAATTCCAATTTAAATGGATTTAGACAAAATAAGAAGAGAGTTTCCCATTCTTTCGAGAGAAATCTATGAGAAACCTCTTGTTTACTTAGATAACGGAGCGACAGTTCAAAAACCCAAAGTGGTGGTTGATGCGATGAGTGAAGAGTATTTTACCGTGAATGCTAATGTGCATCGCGGTGTTCATTTCTTGTCTCAGCGTGCAACAGATCTTCATGAAGGGGCTCGGGAAACTGTTAAAGCACATATTAATGCAAAATCTTCTAGCGAGGTTATATTTACAAGAGGGACTACAGAATCTATCAACTTGGTCGCTTTTTGTTTAGGAGAATCTTATTTACAAGCTGGTGATGAAGTTCTTGTTTCAGAAATGGAACATCATAGTAACATTGTGCCTTGGCAAATCTTAGAACAAAGAAAAGGTATTAAACTACGTGTTATTCCTATTGATGATTGCGGTCAACTCATTTTTTCTGAGTTAGAAAAGATGATTAATAAGAAAACTAAGCTAATTAGTGTTGCTCATGTTTCGAATGTGTTAGGAACTATAAATCCTGTAAAGAGAATCATTGAATTGGCTCATGCTAATAATGTTTTGGTGATGTTGGATGGTGCACAAGCAATTCCACATACAGAGATAGATGTTCAAGCACTAGATGCCGATTTTTATGTCTTCTCGGGACACAAAGTATATGGACCTACAGGTATTGGGGTTTTGTATGGTAAGGAAAGCCTATTAGATATGATGCCACCTTATCAAGCCGGTGGAGAAATGATTGAATCGGTTAGTTTTGCCAAAACAACATTCAATGTATTGCCTTATAAGTTTGAAGCAGGAACTCCAGATTTTGTAGGTACGCATGGGTTAGCAACTGCTTTTGACTATGTCAATAGCATTGGCATGAAGAAGATTGAGGAGCATGAACGCTTCTTGACTAAATATGCAATGGATCAATTATCAGCCATTCCTGGAATGAAATTCTATGGCGAAGCTGATGATAAGACAAGTGTAGTGTCATTCTTAGTAGGGAATATTCACCATTTTGATATGGGTACGTTGCTTGACCGATTGGGAATTGCTGTTCGTACAGGACACCATTGTGCACAGCCTTTGATGCAAAGATTAGGTGTTGAAGGTACTGTTCGAGCTTCATTTGCACTATACAACACAAAGGAAGAAGTAGATCAACTTGTGAAAGGAGTTGATAGAGTATCAAAGATGTTTTAATTTAAACGCAACGATATGAAATTTAATTTATTACTTTTAAGCCTATTATGTTTAGGCCTTGCTTCTTGTGGTATAAAGAACAAGAAGAGTGATGGTGATGTATCTGAAACTACTCAAAAAAATGTAGCTACTAAAGGTGCATTAATGTATGGTGTTTACTTGGGAACTATTCCAGGTGCCGACTGCTCTATTTTGGTGAAGTTAACGTTGAATGAAGATAACTCTTACGAGATGTTACAAACCTATCAAAAGGATGAAGATCATGAGTTCTTAGATAAAGGCACATACTCGGTCGAAGACAATATTATTACTTTGAATAATTGTGATGATGTTCTTCCACGTTATTTTAGTTTTGATGGTATGCAACTGGATATGTTAACTGGTGATAAAGAAAAAGTAACCGGTGAATTAGCAGATCATTACCGTTTGAATTTTATTCAAATCTGTCAGTAATTTTCATTTCAATATATTTAATAGCTGTCTTAAGAAATTAAGGCAGCTATTTTTGTATCTATACCTTCTATACAGAAGCTATTTTTTATCTTTGTCTAAAATTATAAAGATATAATGTTAAAGCCATATTTAGAGAAAGGTAGGGTAGAAGCAGGATGTGATGAAGCTGGCAGAGGTTGTTTGGCTGGCCCTGTGTTTGCTGCAGCAGTAATTCTACCGGAAGGTTTTAGTAATGAATTGTTGAACGATTCTAAACAACTCTCGGAAAAGCAAAGAAATGCACTTCGTATTATCATTGAAGAGAATGCGGTTGCCTATGCAGTTGCATCGGTATCACCTGAAGAAATAGATAAAATTAATATTTTAAATGCATCTTTTTTAGCTATGCATAGAGCTGTTGATGCTCTAAAATGTACTCCAGATCATTTGCTAATTGATGGAAATCGCTTTAATAAGCATGCATCTATTCTACATACAACGGTTGTTAAGGGGGATGCTAAATTTATGACGATTGCTGCTGCATCTGTATTGGCCAAGACTTATCGTGATGAATACATGCTTGCAATGGATTTAGAATACCCCATGTATGATTGGAAGCACAATAAAGGTTATCCAACAAAGAAACACCGAGCAGGAATCGCAGAGTTTGGAGCGACAATAATTCATCGTCAAACTTTTAACCTTTTAGGTGACACACAACTGTCACTATTTTAACACATAGACACTTTTAAGGAAGGAATAGCTAGGTCATATTTGCACTAATAATTGGTGTTTTTCGTACCTTTGCAGTCTGAAAGTTTTCGATATCAATCAAAATATATAATAAATCATGAAAAAGAAAGCACTATTAGTGATCCTCGATGGTTGGGGAATTGGTGATAAAGGTAAAGAAGATGTTATTTATAACACAGCTACTCCGTACTGGGACTATTTAGTTGAAACATATCCACATTCACAACTACAAGCTAGCGGCGAATTTGTTGGTCTTCCTGATGGTCAAATGGGTAACTCGGAAGTTGGTCACCTTAATATCGGTGCTGGTAGAGTTGTATTCCAAGACTTGGTTAAGATTAACAAAGCTTGTCAAGACAATAGCATCTTAGAAAATCCAGAAGTAAAATCTGCTTTTTCTTATGCAAAACAAAATAATAAAAATATCCACTTCATGGGATTAACTTCCGATGGTGGTGTACATAGTTCTCTTGATCACCTATTCAAATTGTGTGATATATCTAAAGAATATGGTATTGAGAACACTTTCATTCATTGCTTCATGGACGGTCGTGATACCGATCCTAAAAGTGGTAAAGGATTCATCGAACAATTAGAAAATCACTGTGCTAAATCTGCAGGTAAGGTAGCTTCTATTATTGGTCGTTACTTTGCAATGGACCGTGATAAACGTTGGGAACGTGTGAAAGAATCATATGATCTTCTAGTTAACGGTACAGGTAAGAAAGCTACATCTATGGTTGCAGCTGTTGAAGAGTCTTATGCAGAAGGTATTACTGATGAGTTTATTAAACCAGTAGTGAACGCTAATTTTGATGGTACTATCAAAGAAGGTGATGTTGTTATTTTCTTCAACTATCGTAATGATAGAGCTAAAGAATTAACTACAGTACTTACTCAACAAGATATGCCTGAAGCTGGAATGAAAACTGTTCCAAATCTTCAGTATTACTGTATGACTCCATACGATTCTTCGTTCAAAGGTGTTCACATCTTGTTCGATAAAGAAAACGTGCAAAATACTCTTGGAGAATTCCTTTCTTCAAATGGTAATTCTCAACTTCACATTGCTGAAACTGAGAAATATGCTCACGTAACCTTCTTCTTTAATGGAGGTAGAGAGTCAGCATTTGCTAAAGAGGACCGTATTTTAGTTCCTTCTCCAAAGGTAGCTACATACGATCTCCAACCAGAAATGAGTGCGTTCGAAGTTAAAGATAAATTAGTCGATGCAATTAAAGCTGACAAATATGACTTTATAGTTGTAAACTATGCAAATGGTGATATGGTTGGTCATACTGGTGTTTATAGTGCAATTGAAAAAGCAGTTGTTACTGTTGATGCTTGCTTGAAAGAAACAATAGAAGCTGCAAAGGCAACTGGGTACGAAGCAATTATTATTGCAGACCATGGTAATGCAGATAATGCTGTTAATAACGATGGCTCTCCTAATACTGCTCACTCTTTGAATCCAGTTCCTTTTGTGTATGTAACTGAGAATAAAGGTGCCGAAGTTAAAAACGGTAAGCTTGCTGATGTTGCTCCATCAATCTTGAAGATTATGGGTATCGATGCTCCAAAAGAAATGACAGGAGATGCTCTAATCTAATCGTTAGGGTTCTTAATAATTTAAAGCCCTTGATTTCCTCAGGGGCTTTTTTATGAAATATATTTATGATACAAATTGATGATGTTGTTGTTGCTTTAGACGTTCTTAAAGACAAATTTATTTGTGATTTAGGGGTGTGTAAAGGAGCTTGTTGTATTGAGGGAGATGCTGGTGCACCCGTTGAAGAGAGTGAAGTAGCAAAGTTAGAGGAGGTTTTACCTATCGTGTGGGATGATCTTGCTGATAATGCTAAGGAGATAATAAAGGAACAAGGTGTTGTTTATACAGATGAAGATGGCGATATCGTTACCTCTATTGTAAATGGAAAAGATTGTGTCTTTACTTGTTACGATGAGAAAGGTATGTGCTATTGTGCAATTGAAAAGGCATATAGAGCTGGTAAAACAGATTTCTATAAACCCGTTTCTTGTCATCTTTACCCCATTCGTGTTGCCAATTACACAGAATTTCGTGCAGTGAATTACCACAAGTGGGATATTTGTAAAGCAGCTAAACTATTGGGCGAACGTGAAAATGTTCCTGTATATAAATTCTTGAAAGAACCATTGATTAGAAAATTTGGTCAGGCATGGTACGATGAGTTGGAAATAGCAGTTGGTGAATTAAAGGCTCAGGGTTACTTACCTAAAGATTAAATCAATTTTAGAAATAATAAAAGGGCGAATAATGAATCTCATTATTCGCCCTTTTTATTTCTATTATAAATCGCTTAAGCGTCGATATTAGCGTACGTAGCGTTTTCTTCGATAAATTCCCTTCTAGGTTCAACATCTTCTCCCATAAGCATAGAGAAAATACGATCGGCATCCGATGCATTATCAATATTAACTTGTTTAAGAATTCTATGTTCAGGATCCATAGTTGTATCCCATAGTTGTTGAGCGTTCATTTCTCCAAGACCTTTGTAACGTTGTACGTGGATTCCGCTTTCAGAACCACCACCATACTGATCAATGAAGGCAATACGTTGTTCTTCCGACCAGCAATACTCTTCTACCTTACCTTTTTTACATAGGTACAACGGTGGAGTTGCAATATATAAATATCCGTTTTGGATAATTTGAGGCATATATCTGAAGAAGAAAGTCATGATAAGTGTGTCAATGTGAGAACCATCGACATCGGCATCGGTCATGATTATAATCTTGTGATATCTTAGCTTATCAAGGTTTGCAGCCTTACTATCATCTTCCGTACCAATTGTTACGCCAAGTGCTGTATAGATATTTCTAATTTCTTCACTTTCTAGCGCTTTGTGGTACATTGCTTTTTCCACATTAAGGATTTTACCTCTCAATGGTAAAATAGCTTGAAATGAACGATCTCTACCTTGTTTTGCAGTACCTCCCGCAGAGTCCCCTTCGACAAGAAATAACTCACAACGAAGTGGGTCCTTATCCGAACAGTCTGCAAGCTTACCAGGCAAGCCACCACCAGACATTGGTGATTTACGTTGTACAAGCTCTCTAGCCTTACGAGCCGCATGTCTAGCTGTTGCTGCTAAGATAACTTTGTCAACAATGGTTTTGGCTTCTTTAGGATGCTCTTCAAGATAGTTAGTTAGTGCTTCGCCCACTGCTTGATCAACTGCACCCATAACCTCATTATTACCTAATTTAGTTTTGGTTTGTCCTTCAAATTGTGGTTCTTGAACTTTGATTGATATAACAGCAGTTAAGCCTTCTCTAAAGTCATCACCAGCAATATCTACTTTAATTTTGTCAAGAAGTTTATTATCCTCAGCGTATTTTTTGAGCGTTCTAGTCAATGCACGTCTAAAACCAGCCAAGTGTGTACCTCCTTCAATTGTGTTGATGTTGTTTACATACGAGTGGATGTTTTCAGCATATGAAGTGTTATACATGATAGCGACTTCGATAGGTGTGCCTTGTTTTTCTGTGTTCAAGTAGATTACATCATTGATTAAATGTTCTCTAGCTGAATCAATATATCTAACGAACTCTTTTAGTCCTTCCTCTGACACAAACATTTCACTTTTGTACGAGCCGTCTTCAAGTTTAACACGCATATCTGTTAGCGTGATTTTGATTCCTGCATTCAAGAATGCAAGTTCTCTCATTCTACTTGCTAGGATTTCATACTTATATTCTAGGGTTGTGAAAATAGTCGCATCTGGCCAAAAAGTTTGTTTAGTACCTGTAGTGTCTGTTTCACCGATTTGTCTAACATCGTATTGTGGCTTTCCGCAAGCATACTCTTGTTCGTAAACTTTACCATTTCTGCTTACTTCAGTAATCATTTTTCCCGATAGAGCGTTTACACAAGAAACACCCACACCGTGAAGACCACCTGAAACCTTATAAGAGCCTTTGTCAAACTTACCACCCGCGTGAAGCACAGTCATAACCACCTCAAGCGCAGATTTTTGCTCTTTCTCGTGGAAGTCGGTAGGAATACCACGACCATTATCTTGAACCGAAATAGAGTTATCTTCGTTTATTGTGACTTCTATGTGATCGCAATATCCAGCAAGAGCCTCGTCAATCGAGTTATCTACTACTTCATATACAAGGTGGTGTAGTCCTTTCACACTAATGTCACCAATGTACATTGCTGGACGTTTTCTAACAGCCTCTAGCCCTTCTAGTACTTGAATACTATTCGCTTGGTAGGAATTAGAATTTGCTTGAATTTGTTCCTGGGTCATAATACAATTTTACTTATGTTTCACTAACAAAGATAGTAAAAAACAATCGATTTAGATAGTTATTTTACTCATTTTAGAAGGGTTGAATTGATAGTTCGGATCGATAGGTATAGAGCCAAAAAAAAGGTCTAAACTTTAATAAGTTTAGACCTTTCAATATCTTATATAATAATCTAATTATAGGCTATTGATATGTTTAGCTAATTTTGATTTTAAGTTTGCAGCTTTTTTCCAGTGGATAAAGTTTTTCTTAGCAAGCTTGTCGATCATCTTAGCAACGCTTGGGAATAACTCTTGAGCTTCAGCCTTATCAGTAGTAGCACGAATCTTTCTAATAGAATTTCTAGTTGTTCTACCGTAATATCTATTGCGAAGTCTTCTTGACTGCTCTTGTCTGATTCTTTTAATTGATGATTTATGATTTGCCATAATTCTACTTGTTCTTTATTGTAGATTATTATTATATTTTTATTGTAGCCCGTAGGAGAGTCGAACTCCTCTTTCCAGGATGAAAACCTGGCGTCCTAACCGATAGACGAACGGGCCTTAGATTGTTAAGTAACTTTCGCTACTTTTGCTTTATTGCGATGCAAATGTAGA
>JASLDF010000091.1 GCA_030151635.1 Bacteroides sp.
TCCTACTGAAAGCAAGAGTGTGGATATAAAAATCTTTTTATACTTCATACTCGTTTAGTTTTGTTGAGGTAAGCCTTTAAGATGATCTTTTGTATCAAGTCCTTTTTTAACTTCGATATTAATACCATCGCTAATGCCAATCTCAATGTGTTTTCTTTCAAACTTTTGTTCTAAGCTTGATGGATTAGTACAAATCCACACAAAAGAACTATCGTTTTGAATTTCTACAACTCGTTCAGGGATTGTTAATATTTGGTCTGCTTTATCAAGTACAATTCTTGCGTTAGCAGAATACCCAGAGCGTAGGAAAACACTATCAGGCAAAACAACAGCAGCTTTTATTTCGAATAAGTTAGCTCCGTTTTCTTGTTTTGCTTTGGGTGATATGTTTTCAAGCTTCGCGTTAAAACTCGTTCCTTGAATTGCCCCTACGGTTAAAGTAACATTCATACCTTTATGTATCTTGTTTACTTCAGTCTCATCAATATATCCTCTAAAGATTAAATTCTTCATATCTGCTACAGCAGCAATTGTCGTCCCGTCATTGAATGTATTACTCATAATAACAGAGTTACCTTGTCGTACTGGAATATCTAAGAGTAGCCCGTCTACAGTAGATCGGACAAGTGTATTGCTTATAGCTTTGGTGTTTTTGGTAATACCTTCACGAATAATATCATGAGAATCTTGAGCCGATTGATATTCTTCTCTTGCAGATTTTATACTAACAATAGCTTTCTCATTTTCCTCGTTGCTGATTAGTTCTTTTTTGTATAGAGCTTCAGATCTTTTGAAATCTATTTCAGCTTGACTAAGATTTATTTTAGCCAATCTTAATCTGCTTTCAGCAGCATTTAATTGTCCCAGTTCGGGTACAACTTTAATTAGGGCTATAACTTCATCTCTTTTAACGTCTTGCCCCGCTTCTTTATAGATCTTGTCAATGATACCCGAAATTTGAGGCTTAATTAAAATCTCATCTCGAGGTTCAATTTGGCCAGTTGCTACAGTACTTTTTTCAATGTCCTTGACCTCTGGCTGCACCAGTTCATAAACAACAGTCTTAGGCTTTGATTTTCTACGTAGATACATAAATGTTTGAATCAGTAGAACTACCACAATCAAACCTATGGCATATTTAAAATACTTCTTCATATTCTATTGTTTTAAATTTATTTTGTTTTTTATGTTGCTTATAATCATTCATCTCTAATAGCATCAATCGGCTTAATTGTCATTGCTCGATATGCTGGTAAGCTTCCTGCGATACAGCCTAAGGCAATGAGTAGAATGGATAATCCAATTGACTGTCCGAAGGTTATTTGAAAAATAACATCTTTATTTTTCATACTTTGGACTAATAATTCCACTCCACTTAAACAGAGCGTTGCAAAGGATATTCCTATGAGTCCAGATATAGTTGTTATTACGACACTTTCTGATAAGATTTGTCCAAGAATATCGGAAGGTAACGCACCTATGGCTCTTCTAATGCCGAATTCTGAAGTTCTCTCTCTTACTGTAATTAGCATGATGTTACTTACCCCTATAATTCCGGCTAAGAGTGTACCTAAACCAACAATCCAAACGAGTTTATTCGTATTTTCAAGGAAGTTGAATAGCATACTAAACATTGCACCTGTGTTTAAAAAGAAGATTGCTTTATCATCATTTGGAGCAATGTAGTGTGCTGATTTAATAATCTGTTCTACTTTATATTGTAAATCTTTAATTTTAGCCGTAGGTTTAGCATTAATCATCATAAAGTCAACTTGCTCGCCTCGGTTATAAATTGTCTGTGCTGTTTTAAGGGGGAGTAAAATGCGTTCAGTTTGTGAACCCCCAAATTGTAAAGCTGATTCTCCTTTTAAAACCCCTACAATTTGATAATATACATTTCGGATGCTGATGTATTCTCCCGTAGGATCTCCTCCTTTAGGGAATAAAGAGCTGTAAATTTTTTCACCAATTACACAATTTTTACGGCCTTCATGTTCATCAATTTCATTAATGAATCGGCCATATATAAGTTTGGGCATTTCGCAATCTATATAACTGCTAGAGACTCCATATACCGTTCCATTTGTTTTATTTTCTTGATAGACAGCATTTGTGTTATCACTCCATATCATGGGACAAATGGATGTAATATCCGTAATTTGTTCGGTCAGCATTTTAATATCTTTAAGTGATAAAAACCACTCTCTGCCTTTTTGAAAACCTTTATATGGTTTTGAAGTTGCCGAAGGAACTATAACGCTAATGTTTTGTGATACACCATCGAAGTTTTCAGTCATTAACTGCTTGAATCCTCTTCCTAACCCCATTAGTAGTACCAACATAAAGATTCCCCAGAACACACCGAATGCCGTAAGAAAAGTTCTGGACTTATTCCTAGATAGCGTTTGGTATATTTCATTCCAATTATTAATATCTAATCTCATAGTTCTAACTTTTATTGTGCGTTAAGGGCTTCAATTGGTTTTATTTTCACAGCTCTTTTTGCAGGTATTATACCAGCAATTGTGCCTGCAATTATCATAGCTAAAGTTGCTTGTAATGCCACACTAATGTCAACACTTGGGTTAACGAACATGGTTTGGCTAAAAGCTCCCATATCTAATACTTGTTCACCTCCAAAGCTATCCATCCACTCTGTAGCAGCAATGCCCAAAAGCATTCCTATATATCCGAATGTCGTTGTGATCACAATACTTTCTATAATTACTGATTTCAGAATAGACCAAGGTTTTGCACCTAATGCTTTACGTATGCCAAATTCTTTGGTTCGCTCCTTTACGGTTATAAGCATGATATTACTTACTCCCACTATTCCGCTTAGTAGGGTGAGAATACCGATAACCCAAATCATTATTGTTAAATAATTTACTGCATCTTGTTGTTGTAAATGACTACTAAAGCGATTCCATATGTAAATTGCACTTTGATCGGTTGGGTCAAAGGTATGTTTTACTGCTAAAATGTTTTTAATATCTTTTTCTAGTCGCTCACAATCTTCAAGTGTCTTTATGTTCTTAATGGCAAAGTTTAATTGTGGAATCTTATCTTTGTTGAAAATCATTTTTAGTGTAGAGTAGGGGATGAAGGTTTCCCTTGAATCTTTAAATCCTCCACTTTCAAGAACACCAATAACGACAAATGGGAGGTTGTTTATGGTTACTTGTTTTCCAATTGGATCGTCTACACCAAAAAGTGTTAATGCTGTTTCATCATAAATAACAATGACTTTACGCTTTAAATTGATATCCATATCATTTAAAAAACGACCTTGTTTAATATGCAATACCTCGGTTTGGGAAAAATTTGGATATACACCTTTAACGCTTGATATAATGTAATCTTTCACTGTTGATACAGCTGTTGCAGCTAGTCGTTGTTGTCCACCTCCACTTTCTAACCTATCACCTAGTTGGCGCATTATTAAGTCAATATCATCATCATCAAAATTTATGGCCCGTCCTCTGTCGAATCCTTTAATTGGAATTCCTGTTTGTCCGGCCCAAATAACCAATGAGTTTTGGTCAAATTGGCTACTTTGGATTTCGAAGGCATTAAACATACCATTTCCCATCCCTAATAATGCAATTAGAATGAATATACCCCAAGAAACAGCGAATCCAGTTAATATGGTTCGTAGTTTATTTTGTTTAATGGTAGCGAATATTTCTTGAAAAATATCTATCATTTGGATTGTATATTTTATTTAAATACGCCATCCATTTGGAATGGTGAATTATCCTTGTTCTTGTTTTCTTCTATTTCATGGATTATACCATCTTTGATATGAATGATTTTATCTGTTTGGTATGCAACTCCACTTTCATGAGTTACTATAATTATGGTAAGTCCTGTTTTGTGGAGTTCTTTTAAGATGGTCATCACCTCTACAGATGTTTTACTATCTAGTGCTCCTGTAGGTTCATCAGCAAGAATAACTTGAGGTTGAGTAATCAAAGCACGTGCAATAGCTACACGTTGTTTTTGTCCTCCACTCATTTCATTGGGTAGGTGATGTGCCCACTCTTTTAGCCCTAATTTTTCAAGATATTCCAAGGCGATGGCATTTCTTTTCTTTCTACTAACACCTTGATAGAATAGAGGCAATGCAACATTTTCGACTGCATTCTTAAAAGGAATTAAGTTAAAAGACTGGAAGATGAATCCAATCTTTCGATTTCTAATTTCCGCTTCTTTTCTATCATTTAGATTCTTAATCAATAGTCCATCTAAATGGTATTCTCCGTTGTCGTAATTATCGAGTAGACCTAAAATATTTAGTAGGGTTGACTTTCCGGAACCTGATGATCCCATGATAGATACCAACTCGCCTTTCTCAATATCTAGATTGATACCTTTAAGAACATGCAAAGGAACAATTCCCGGATAAGTTTTATTAATATCTTTTAAATGTATCATCGTTGTTTAAGTATAATTCAGTTATTCGTTTTAACTAATGTAGTATAATTCTTGTAATCTGTACTTATATTTCACTAGTATTATCGTTTAAGCTATTATAATAGAGTCTATTTCTATCGTTTTAGTCTTTTCTAATATTACAATATGGGAAATGGTAGTTATAAATTACAACTAATATACATAACGCAAGTTTTAGTTTTTGGTTACAAGTTTAATTAGTTATTTACAAAAAAAGAGGTGATAGAAATTCTATCACCTCTTTTAGGTATGTTATAATAAGAGTTTATCTTACATAAGGAATCCAAGTAAAATACCCGCTGCAACAGCCGAGCCGATTACTCCGGCTACGTTTGGTCCCATGGCATGCATTAGTAAATAGTTTGTTGGGTCATATTCAAGACCTACTACTTGAGAAATACGTGCTGAGTCTGGAACAGCCGATACCCCTGAGTTTCCAATAAGTGGGTTGATTCTGTTCTCTTTTTTCAAGAAAATATTGAAAATCTTGACGAATAGAATACCCGATGTAGTAGCAATAATAAATGATAGTGCTCCTAGACCAAAAATCTTAATTGAGTTAATTGTTAAGAATTCCGACGCTTGAGTCGAAGCCCCAACAGTTAAGCCTAGTAAGATCGTAATTGTGTCGATAAGCGGACCACTAGCAGTATTTGCTAAACGTTTGGTAACTCCACTTTCTTTCAATAAATTTCCAAAGAATAGCATTCCTAATAAAGGAAGTCCCGATGGAACTAAGAAAGTAGTTAGAAGAAGACCAATGATAGGGAATATAACCTTTTCAGTATGAGAAACCTTTCTGGGTGACTTCATCTTAATTACACGTTCCTTACTAGTTGTAAGAAGACGCATAATTGGAGGTTGTATAACTGGTACTAAAGCCATATAGGAGTATGCTGATACAGCAATTGCTCCCATCAGGTTAGGGGCTAATTTTGACGACAAGAAAATTGCAGTCGGTCCATCAGCACCACCAATAATTCCAATAGCTCCCGCTTGACTAGGGTCGAAACCCCAAGCCAATGCTATCATGTAGGCTCCAAAGATACCAAATTGGGCAGCAGCTCCGATTAATAATAATTTTGGATTAGAAATCAATGCAGAGAAATCTGTCATTGCCCCAATCCCCAAAAATATTAAAGGCGGATACCACCCTGAAGTTACACCTTGGTACAGAATGTTGAGAACTGAGCCCTCTTCATAAATACCAACCTGCAACCCAGCTTCCATGTTGAAAGGGATATTTCCAATTAAGATACCGAAGCCAATTGGAATAAGAAGCATAGGCTCATACTCTTTAGCTATCGCTAAATAGATAAAGACCAAACCTATGGCAATCATTACAAGATGGCCCGCTGTAGCATTAGCCATACCTGTATAATCCCAAAACTCGACTAGGTTATCTGCAATAAAAGAAACGAATTGTCCCATAAGCCCTTATTTTTATTCGATGATGATTAGATCATTTCCTTCTAATACTGAATCGCCTTTGTTTACTTTAATAGCTACAATTGTACCGTCTTTTGGTGCATTAATATTGTTTTCCATTTTCATAGCTTCAAGGATGATGACAGTTTGACCGCGTTTTACGACGTCACCAACAGCTACTTTAATATCAAGAATAACACCAGGAAGTGGAGATATGATACCAGTACCTTTACCGCTACCAGCACTTGGAGCTGGTGCAGCAGCAGGAGCAGCGGCTGGTTTAGCAGCAGGAGCAGGTTTTGCTACTACTGGAGCAGCTTCTTTCTCCATTTCTACTTCGTACGCTTTACCGTTAACTTCTACTTTAGCGATATTGTTTTCGATTTCATTAACAGCAACTTTGTATTCTTTGCCGTTGATTTTATATTTATATTCTTTCATTTTGATCGTTCTTAACAGTTAAATCAATTAGTTACTTATTTTTGGCGCATGCCGAATATTTTAGAGCTCCATGGTGCTTGAGTATGACCTACTTCGTTGAAAGTAAGTACTGTGTGCTCAACATCATGTTCTACACCAAAATGTGCATGTAGGGCCATTGCGATAGCTACGATTTCGTCATCAGTACCAGGAGTAGTTGATGCAGAAGCTTTAGCTGCTTGACTAGTTTGTTTATTTTCTTTCATTTCTCTTTTATTAGCAATTTTTATAGCAATAATACCAGTTAGTTTGAAAGATAGGAATAAAAGGACCAAGCCTAAGAATACTGCACTCATTGCAATTGCAGCCATACCAAGACCGATAGAGTCTTGTTGCTGAAATTCAAGAACCTTAGTGTTCTGTTTGTCTTGTACGTTATTAGCTCCTGGAGTTACGAAAGTTTTCCTATCTCCAGCTGCTACACCTTTAATTTCCCAATCATTCTTGCCAGTCCTAAGACCATCAGTTATTCGTCCATACGATAAGTCTGTGCGAACAACAGATGCTGGTATTGTTACCTCATCAATTAAAGTTTTACCATCTGTGTCATATAATGCTAAATAATTATCGGTGTCTGGGTTTAAACCAAAGTTAAGATAGAATGCACCTCTATTAGGTGTATTATCAGCCCAAAAAATAGCATATTGCCTAGGACGGATTTTCGTGTTTATGTCACCTTTAGGAATTCGAAATAAAGTTGGATTGTTTACATCGTTTGTGATGTAGCATCCTTCCATACTAACGGTTGCATATGAACTATTGTAGATTTCGATCCAGGCTACACGTTCTCCATAACTATCAACTAAGTTAGTTTGGTTATCAACCAATACCTCGTTGATGCGTAAACTTGCAGTACTTTGAGCATTTCCTAAGTACGAAAAGCACAGTGCAAACACTAAAAGTATACCAATTCTTAATTTATTCATATATGATACATTTAACAGGTTTATAGAGGAATGTTACCGTGCTTTTTAGCAGGGTTAGTTACACGTTTAGTCTTAAGCTGTTCTAATGATTTGATGATACGGAAACGAGTGTTACGTGGCTCAATTACGTCATCGATATAACCGTATTTAGCTGCGTTATAAGGATTAGCAAATAGTTTAGTGTACTCTGCTTCTTTTTCTGCCATGAATTCAGCTGGGTTAGCTTGATCTTTAGCTTCTCTTGCATATAGAACTTGAACAGCACCAGCACCACCCATAACTGCGATCTCAGCTGTTGGCCAAGCGTAGTTCATGTCACCACGAAGTTGTTTACAGCTCATTACAATATGAGAACCACCATAAGATTTACGTAGAGTTACAGTTACTTTAGGTACTGTAGCTTCACCAAATGCATAAAGAAGTTTAGCACCATGGTGAATAACTGCGTTGTATTCTTGACCTGTACCAGGAAGGAATCCAGGAACGTCTACAAGAGTTACAAGTGGAATGTTAAATGCATCACAGAAACGTACAAAACGAGCTGCTTTACGAGAAGCGTTACTGTCTAGTACACCTGCAAGGTATTTAGGTTGGTTAGCAACGATACCAACAGAACGACCGTTGAAACGAGCAAAACCTACGATAATGTTTTTAGCAAAGTCTCTTTGTACTTCAAGGAATTCACCGTTATCAATTAACGCACCAATAACTTCATACATATCGTATGGTTTATTAGGGTTGTCTGGGATGATTTCGTTAAGAGAATCTTCTAGACGATCAATAGGGTCTGTACATTCTTTGAAAGGAGCTTCTTCTAAGTTGTTAGAAGGCATGAAACTCAATAATTGACGGATCTTTTCGATACCTTCTTCTTCAGTTTCAGCTGTGAAGTGTGTAACACCCGATTTAGTTGAGTGAACACTAGCACCACCTAGTTCTTCTTGAGTAACGTCTTCACCAGTTACAGTTTTTACTACTTTTGGTCCAGTTAAGAACATGTAAGAAGTAGCTTCTGTCATTAAGGTAAAGTCAGTAAGAGCAGGAGAATAAACTGCACCACCAGCACATGGTCCGAAGATTCCAGAAATTTGTGGAACTACACCAGATGCCATAATGTTACGTTGGAAAATTTCAGCATATCCTGCAAGTGCATTGATACCTTCTTGGATACGAGCACCACCCGAATCGTTAATACCAATGATAGGAGCACCCATTTTCACACCCATATCCATTACTTTACAGATCTTCATAGCCATTGATTCAGACAATGAACCACCCCAAACAGTAAAGTCTTGAGCGAAGATGTAAACTAATCTACCATCTACGGTACCATAACCTGTAACAACACCATCACCTAGGTAATGTTTTTTGTCTTGGCCAAAGTTAGTACATCTATGTTTTACAAACATATCCATTTCTTCAAAGCTACCTTCATCTAAAAGCATGTTGATACGTTCACGAGCTGTGAATTTACCTCTAGCATGTTGTTTTTCAATAGCTTTTTCGCCGCCACCTAAACGAGCTTCACTACGCAAGTCGATTAGCTCTTTTATTTTTGCAAGCTGGTTACTCATAATAATTTTTATTTAAATTTTTTGTATACGGTTAATAAGTCTCAATTAGTGTTCGCAAAGTTCTGTCAACACACCTTCTGTGCTTTTTGGGTGTAAGAAAGCAATATTAAGACCTTCTGCACCTTTTCTTGGAGCTTTGTCAATTAATCTAACACCTTTAGCTTCTGCTTCATCAAGAGCTGTTTGCACGCCGTCTTCAAGTGCGTATGCTACGTGATGAACACCTTGTCCACGTTTTTCGATGAACTTAGCGATAGGGCTTTCAGGAGAAGTAGGCTCTAAAAGTTCAATTTTTGTTTGACCTACTTTAAGGAAAGCAGTTTTAACTTTCTGATCCTCTACTGTTTCGATGTTATAGCATTTTAAACCTAAAACGTCTTCGTAGAATGGAAGAGATTCTTCAATGCTTTTTACAGCAATACCTAAATGTTCAATGTGAGAAATTTTCATAATAATTATATTTTAAAAGTATGACTATTTACTTTTCAACTTAAATTTATAATAATAGCAAAGTAAAATAAATTCGAGTAAATAAAGAAATATTTATCTAATTTTATAAAACAATATAAAATGAATAAATGATAGTCCAGTCCTTTTAGTAATTAAATTTTTAATTTATATATAATAGTTTCTTTTTAATCAGCTAGTTTCTGACCTAATTTATTAAGCCATTTCCATTTAAATTGGAACCACCGTCGAGTACTACTTTGATTTCCTCCAAATCGTAATACAAACTCTCGGTAAGAGTGTCGTTTAAATGGTAAACCGACATCCATAAATTCCAAATGTTCATATCCTTTCTCTTTTGTATCTTCTAAAGCTTTCCATACCGCAAGGATTCCAGGGCTTTGTAAAACATAGGTTTTGCTCATGCCCCCAGAGAACCATAAATATGCATTTTTTCCAGAGAATGCACAAGCAGAACCACCAATAATCTTACCCTTATAAGTAACAATATAGAATGTAGCTCTCTTATTATGTATGTCCGATAAGTTTTCTTTGATATGTTGAAAGAACTCGATACTAGGATAGTGTCTGCGGATATGTGTGGTGTA
>JASLDF010000097.1 GCA_030151635.1 Bacteroides sp.
AACCAATTAAGTGTTACAAATAACATAGCATACACCAATGATGCATTTAACTCATTTAAAAATGATCGTAAAACAACATTATACATAAATCCGTGTATACTGATTGTGCCTTCTCCGTATGGAAATAAAATACTTCCAAAACAAATAGAAAGGATACTGGCCATTACGTAAATGAATAGTGGGTTTACTCCGAAAGATTCGAAAAATAAACTCCATTTTTTATGTCCTTTAATATCAATAATCCATATAAGTAGAGCTAGTAGTGATGATCCTAGGCCACAAGTAACCATCACGAAGGTAGGAGACCATATTTTTTTGTTGATAGGACATCCATAAGCTAGAAGAAGACCAGCAAATGTCAATACAGTTCCTATGATAAATAATTTTTCTACTTTAAGATGAATATCTTTTTCTTTAACTAGAAGGCCACCCATATAGAAACCTAATAAAACATGAGCTATTGCAGGAATTGTACTCAATATCCCTTCGGGCTCAATACCATTGTCATTATACATATGATTTACTCCAAGTACAGCACGGTCAACAATAGATAGGATATTATCTTCTCCATATACAAAACCGTTGCCAAAGAATAACAAGAAAGTATAGCCAACTAATATAGCTACAATGATATGTGGAATGTATTTATATTTAACTACAAGGGCTATTAGTGAGGTTGCACAATAGGTAAGAGCTAGTCTAGGCATAACTCCTAAAATTCGTATTCGATCGAATGTTAAGACCGATTTGCCTAATCGTTCAATCACACCAATATCCGCTGTAGCTAAACTATTCCATGTTCTAAGAAAAAGAGAGAACCAAGCGATGGCCAAACCAATCAAAAAAATAACAATGGTTCGTTTTATGATTTTTTTAGCGGCTTCTCCCGAGAAGGTAAAATCATATCTTCTAAGAGAAAAGTAGGTTGATATACCCATAATGAACATGAAAAAAGGAAATACTAAATCGGTAGGAGTTAGTCCATTCCAAGATACATGTCCTAGTGGGGCGTAAATATGCGACCAGCTTCCTGGGTTATTTACTAATATCATTCCCGCAATGGTGAAGCCTCTTAAAATATCTAAGGCCAATAAACGTTGATTCTGCTTCTTTTCCATAAATTAGATTAATCTTATTGTTTTGCCTTCGTGCACTTATCGATAAGATAAACGATAGATGCGTAAGGAATACCTGTGTTGGTTGTTAAACCTATTTCACAAGTTCTACTGTTAGAATATCCCACTTTGATGCCTTTAGCTTCAATTTGAGGTTTAAGTTTTCTCAATGCGTATGTATTCACTTCAGGATTGGTAAAACCTTTATCTCCTGCGAAACCACAACATCCTACCTCTTCTGGTACAAGAACGTTGTTTGAGCATTTTTTAGCCAAGCCAATTAAGTCGTTTGCCAATCCCATTTTTTGCATTGAACAAGTGATGTGTACAGCTACAGGTTGTTCTGTCGGTGTAAATACAAGTTTATCTTGTATGAACTTCACAATAAACTCTGCAGGTTCATATAATTTCATTTTTGAAATCATCTCTCTCATACGATATAAACAAGGGCTTTGGTCGCATAATACAGGGTATTTACCGTGTTCACTTGCTTCCCAAAGGGCATCCTCAAGTTCTTTCGTTTTGCGATTTGCAATGTCTGGCATTCCTTTACTTTCCCAAATTGTACCACAGCATAGTTTATCCATGTCTTTAGGGAAAATAATATCGTATCCAGCTTTGTGAAGAAGTGATGCCATTTTATTCACAAGTGGTAGTTTTTCTGGCGATTTTTTTTCTAATCCCATAGTTTGGTTAATACAACTAGGGAAGTAAACCACTTTGAGCTTCGAGTTGATTGACGGAATGTCTTTCTCTTTTACTTTATACGATTTTGGCATTGCTGGAGTCCATTTTGGAAGTCCTAGTTTGTGCATTCCACTCGTAATTCCACCCATGATAGAAGAACCTAAAACGGAGTGTGTTCCATTTGCTAATGTAAGTGTAGGGCGTAAAACTTTCTTAATTCCTTTAAAGTGATTAGCTGCAAAGTTTCCAATTTTGTATCCAAAACCTCCAACTGGAAGATTTTCCTCACGAAGGACATGTGTTAAATCTCCGGTATTAATACCCATTGGGCAAGAAGTTGCACAAAGACCATCGCCTGCACATGTTTGTTCTCCTAGGTATTTATAGCTTTTTTTAAGCTCTTTCAATCTTACAGGATCACTATTGTCTCTTTCAAGACGGGCAATCTCACGTCTAATAATAATACGTTGTCTTGACGATAAGGTCAATCCGCAAGTTAAACAGTTGATTTCACAGAATCCACACTCAATACATTTATCAACAATAGGGTTGGTAAGTGGAAGTGGTTTAAAGTTTTTGATGAAACATTTAGGGTCGTCATTAAAGATAACACCTGGATTCAAGAGTCCTTTAGGGTCAAACAACTCCTTAACCTCTTTCATTAGCATGTATGCTTTTTCTCCCCATTCGTATTTTACAAAAGGAGCCATGTTACGTCCGGTACCGTGTTCTGCTTTTAAAGAACCATCATACTTGTCAACCACAAGCTTAATAACTTCTTCCATCAAATGCTCGTAGCGATCTACTTCTTCTTGTGTATCGAACGATTGATTGATGATAAAGTGATAATTACCTTCTAAAGCATGTCCATAAATACAAGCGTCATCGTATTTATTCTTAACCAATAACTCTTGTAGCTCTGCTGTTGCTTCAGGTAGGTGATCGATATGGAAAGCAACGTCTTCAATTAAACAAGTAGTGCCCAATTTACGAGTAGCACCTACTGCAGGGAAAATACCTGAACGAATAGCCCAATATTTTGAATAAATCTTAGGGTCATCTGTAAATAGAATTGGAACGAATGTTTTGTACTTTCTTAGCGCTTCAGTAATAAGTTTGATATTCTCATCTAGCTTATCTTTGGTTAGTGCCATTGTTTGAGTAAGAACGGCAGTTAAACCTTCTCCAGTTGGGTCTTTAACAGCCGATAGAGACTTCTTGTCTAATAACTCGGCACTCTTGACTAGTGTTTCTCCATTATCATCAAGAAGTCCTCTCATGGTTACTACTGCACGACAAGCCTCTTTGATATCGCTAAAGTATAGCATACCACTCGCTTTATGAGGAAAGTCATCTCCTGTTTTCATGGTTAGTTCCGAAGCAAATGCTAGGGTACCTTCCGATCCAACTAATAAGTGGGTTAGAATATCAAATGGGTCTTCGTAAGCTATAAATGGTCTGATATTAAGTCCTGTTACATTTTTGATTGAGTATTTGTACTTAATTCGATCAGATAATTCTTTATCACTTTTAAGATTATCGCGTAACTGTTCTATCTTTTTAATGAAGTTAGGATGCTCTTCAATGAACTTAGCTTTACTCTTTTCGTCCGATGTATCAAGTACAGATCCATCCATGAAGACAATTCTAGCCGATAGTATCTCACGGTCACTATTTGCGTGCGTACCGCAACTCATGCCCGATGCATTATTCATAACGATACCACCCACCATAGCACTTTTGATTGATGCAGGGTCTGGGCTGAAGATTTTACCGTATGGTTTAAGAATTTCATTCACTCTTTGACCAATGATACCCGGTTGTAAAGTAATGGTTTTATGGTCGTCCGAAATGCTGTATTTTTCCCAGTTTTTCGCTGCAACGATAATAATGGAATCACTAATGGTTTGTCCTGATAAACTGGTACCAGCAGCTCTAAAAGTAACAGGTAAATTATATTTATTCGCACAAGCCAAAAGTTTAGCAACTTCTACTTCATCTTTTGATTGGATAACTACTTTAGGAATCATTCGGTAGAATCCAGCATCAGTACCTAATGCTAGTCGACGTAATTCATCGGTAAATAGTCTATCCTTTGGAATGAAGCGTGACGCTTCTCTTACAAATTCATTGTAATCTTTCTGAGTTTTCATAATGTGTTAGATTTTAAAATATTACTTATAAAGGTAATATTTTTTTGAAAGAATCTTAAAATCATTGACTCCTTTATTCCAAATAGGTTTAACATCATCCCAATTATTTGAGATTGAGAATGTTTCCCTTATTTTGTTTGTTCCGCTAACTTTGTCAAACATATTAAATCTACCTTTATCGGCATGGTCAAATACTTTTTTGTCTGGATATAAATTTGCCACCTCTTGCATAATGTAGAATTGAATATCACTTAACGACACTTTCTCGTAATCTGTAATGTGAATTTGTACGCCTTGCAGATGTTCTCCTTTACCTACTGAATAGAATGGTTTTAAATGCATTGGGCGGAAGAAAATTCCTGGTAGTTTTAATCCATTCAGCTGATTTGCAAACTCCTCTGCCTTAATCCATGGTGCTGCGAACATTTCAAATGGAATGGTGTAACCTACGCCAATTGACATATAACCTAACTCTCCTAGGATACCAGAAATAGGATAAAAAATAGCTGACTCTGCATGAGGAATATGTGGTGAAGAAGGAACCCACTGTAAACCAGTTTTATCATAGGTCATTTTTCTTTTCCATTTTTTCATCTTTACCACTTTAAGGTCGCAAGATGCATCATTCATGAATTCAGTGTTGATTAGGTTTGCTAACTCTCCACATGTTAAACCATACAGGTAAGGAATTTTGAATTGGCTTACAAAAGAGATATAGCCATCTTCAACAGGGCAACCTTCAACACGATTTCCACCCAAGGGATTTGGGCGATCTAGAACGATAAACTCTTTCCCATTTTCAGCTGCAGCTTCCATTGCTACACCCATTGTACTGATGTAGGTAAAGGAGCGGCAACCAATATCTTGAATGTCATAAACAAGGACATCAATATCTTTCAACATTTCAGGTGTTGGTTTTCTTGTTGCTCCATAAAGAGAGAATACTGGCAAACCAGTGTTGGCATCAACCGAACCATCGACTTTGTCTCCGGCGTGAATATCTCCACGTACTCCGTGTTCAGGACCATAAAGGGCAACAAGGTTTACGTTGGGGGCATTGAATAATATATCAACAGTAGATGTTAGATTATTATCTACTCCAGTGGGGTTTGTAATTAACCCTACTCGTTTACCTTCTAATATTTTGAAGTTTTGTTCTTTCAGGACCTCAATACCTGTTTTTATTTTAATGTTTTTTGCTTGTGCCGTAAAGCTGAAAATCAGCATAAATAGAACGGCGAAGTATTTCATGTTTTTCATATTTTGTACGATTTATTTTTTACCAAAAGAGGGGTCAATATTCTTTTTAACAAGCACGGATGCTAATATACCAGGGATAGTACAGATACATACCCAAACAAAGAAGCTTGTGTAACCGATTGTTTCTTGAATCCACCCTGCAACCATTCCCGGTAGCATCATACCCAGTGCCATGAATCCAGTACCAATTGCATAATGTGCTGTTTTATGTTCTCCTTCAGCAATATAAATTAAGTAAAGCATATAGGCTGTAAATCCAAATCCATAACCAATTTGTTCAATCGCAACTGCTGATGCGATAAGGTAAACGTTACTTGGCATTGCTGAAGCTAACCATACATAAAGTATATCGGGAAGATTAATAGCGATTGCCATTGGTATAATCCATGCTTTAAATCCATCTCTGGAGATTAAAATACCCCCAATAATGCCTCCTGCTAATAGGGCAATTACTCCGATGGTACCATAAATAACACCAACAGTTGCTGTGTCTAGTCCAAGTCCGCCATCGCTAGAAGCATCTAATAAAAAGGGTGATGCTATTTTTGCCAATTGAGATTCACCCAATCTGTAGGTAAGGATAAAGAAAAACATCAGTCCCAGATTCTTCTTTTTAAAGAAGCTGACAAAAGTCATAATGAAGTTGTTGAATAGCTCACTAGCACTTGTATCTGCTTGAGGTTTATCTGCTATTGGCTTGGGTATAATAACTTTGTGATACAGCATTAGTGCTAAGAATAACCCTGCTAATAAATAGAAAGTAACACTCCAGGCAAGTGTTATTTTACCTTCTGTTCCGGGAATGATTTTTCCTTGCTCCATTAATCCGGCAAACATAACTAATACCCCTTGACCAAAAATACTAGCAAGTCGGTATGCTGTGTTCCTAATTCCTACAAAAAGAGATTGTTCTCCAGTTGTTAGTCCTAGCATGTAAAATCCATCAGCAGCGATGTCGTGTGTTGCCGATGCAAATGCGAGAAGCCAGAAAAAGGCAAGTGTTAATTGCACATAGTAGGATGTGGGGATAAAAAATGCGACCCCAGCAAATCCAGCAGCAATTAGCCCCTGCATTGCAATCACCCATGCACGTTTTGTCTTGATTAAATCTACAAAGGGGCTCCAAAGTGGTTTGATTACCCATGGTAAATATAGCCAAGAGGTGTAAAGTGCTATTTCCGTGTTATTTAGGCCTAAGCGTTTGTACATAATCACAGCGATAGTCATTACGGCTACGTATGGTAATCCTTGGGCGAAGTATAGGGTTGGTATCCAGGCCCAAGGTGTGACTTTTCTGTCTTTCGTTTTCATAGTATCAATTTCAAGTGTTTAGTAGTTCTTTTGTAAAGAAGCTCCTATGTAATAATGTTTCAGTATTTGTTCGTAATCGTATCCTTGTTCACCCATTACGGCTGCACCAATTTGGCAAAGACCAACACCGTGCCCCCAGCCAGCTCCTGTAAGAGTAAATGATTTAGGAATGTTGTTTTCAACCTCTCCTTTTTCTACGATAAAGGCAGAGCTATATAGATGTGATTTTGATAGAACCCTTCTGATCTCAAGCTCTTTTCCAATAATTAGTGTCTTCTTACTTCCAACGATCTTTAATTTAATCAATCGTCCTGAAGGACCTCTCTTTATGGGAACTAAGTCAAGAATGTTTCCAAACTCTATTTTTGATTTCTCTGTAATGAGTTTTGAGATTTCTTCTTGAGTTAGGGTCTCTTTCCAACGATAGAAGTTTGTTGTTTCCTGGTCGTAATTATTTAAGACTTGACCTAATATTTTTTTATCTGTAGTATTGCAGAAAGCATCAGGTGATGTAGAAATCCACTTGACGGAGTTGGCCTCTAATTTCAAGTCGGGTAGGGTGCCATTCATACTATCTAAGTGTCTTTTTAGATAGGGATGAGGCTCGTTTCCCCAACAAGAGGCAAATTCTTCAAAAACCCCACCACAGCACTTAGAAAAGCGGGTGTCACAAATTTTATTGTTGTAGATTAAGATTAAGCCATCAGTATCTTGTACAGCCTGTTCCACAATAGGTGTGGAGGCTTTGGTTATTCCTTGGTACCGTTGGCAATGATCATCTGCACAAACATCAAAATCAGTGTGGTCTTCTCTGTCATACCAAACTATGTGTTCATCTTCGGATGTTGTTTCTGTACTTGAATAGGCAACTCCCGAGTCTATAATCTGTTTGTTCTTTTTAATCTGAGCAATTAACCAGCTTCTTGAGATGACTGCATGGGCTTTTAATAACTCTAGCGATGCAGTAGCACTCATTTCCGAAGAGATAACACTCACTAAATATTCTTCAATAGGGAGAATATTAATAGCACGAACTTTTCCTTTTTCAGGAATTAGTCGAAGGCAGCCTCTAAACTGTTGGTTTTCTTTTCTTTCCCAATGGAAGTCAATACCGATGGTTACGTCAATTAATTCGAAGTAGCCCATGTCAGCATCAATGGGTATCAAGAGAAGTTCATCGTAAAGGATGTTATTCCATTCCAACTGTCCATCTACGTAAGAAACTGTTTGTTTTCCTTCAATTTCATTATTGTATATGGTGTAAGGGGTATGAAGAATGAAGTTGATTTTATCATCTAGCATAATCCCTACACTAACTTGAGGTGTCCTTATCATAGTTTACGTTTTAATTGTTGAATGATTTGGATAACTTCTTCTCTATTTAGACAGATTTCACTTAATATTTGCTTGATGTTATCGGTGTTTATCTTTTTGAAATCTTCTTCAATAGGGGTAATAAAAACACCACCTAGATCTACAGAAGCCGGGCTAGATAAAATTCTTTTTTCGCCCGTTTCAAAGTAGCATGCAGGTCTGTGTTTTTTTCGTAGTAAAACAATTAAGTAATAACAATCATTACTATACCAAGCTAATAGGTTTAACATGGGTTCTTTCTCTCCATCTTGGATGGGTAGCTCGTTGTATAGATTGTCAAACAATTGTGATACACTCGCTTTATCTCTTCCTTTGATTAATACCGTATTTCGAGGCTCATCTTTCAGAAGGAATATTGTTGATGCATTGTCTACTGTAATTAGTGCATCTTTAGGAGTATCTTCAATATGCATTTCAAGAGGTAGAAAACCTTTGTTCCCAGCCTGAAAGTGCATGTGGTCTGGTGCGGAAGCTCCACACTTTGGTCCGTTGTAGAAGATAACATACTCATCTAGTTCTTTTGCAAGTTCTAGCATGTCGACTACCCTCCCTGCAATTAATTGGTCTACGTGATTGTTATCAGGAATGGTAAGGTGCAATGGGAAAATAGGGAATGGGTTGATTAAAATTGTGTATGGCTCACGTTCTATTCCAGTTTGCTCTGTAGGTCTATTTGCCGAGCAAAGAAAGCATTTGCGTTCTTGGATAGATTTAGTATCTACTTTTGCTGCTGATGAAGTGATTCGAGCAGGGTTAAATTGCACGATGTATTCAACTCCATCTACCTCTAGTCGTTTTGATTCGACTAGAGATAGTGAATTGAAGTTTTTTGCAGCTAAAGGCCAATTCTTTAGCTGCTCCTCAAATAGATTATGTAAAGCTGTTTTAATCATTATTTCTTGTTTAGATTGATTCGCGCTTCAAGCTCCCATGTACGGATTTTGTCTTTATATAGGTTGTGACTATTCATCTTAACTACGTCAAGTGATGCATCTGAGTTATCTTCCCATCTTCTGCATAGGTAAACAACGTCATACACACGACCAATCTGATAGTTTCTTGAGAAATTTAAGCCTAATGCATAATCTTCGCCGTAGCTCGTATTTGGAACTTTCACTTCACGTAGAACAGGAGTATAGAATGCACGAGGAGCACCTAGTCCATTAATACGTAAAGCATTGTTTCTACCATTTTCAGGTGTCCATTCTTTATGGTCTATAATTCCTGGTGCAATCATATTCATATTGAAGTCGGTCATCATGTAAGTTCCTACCACCATTGCACAGTTTTGTTCGTAGAAAGCATTAACCATAGTTTGAAGTGTGTTTTCATCTTTATACACGTCATCACTATCCAATTGAACAGCAAATTTTCCACACTTTTCGTGATGCACACCCGCATTCCAGCAACCACCAATTCCTAAATCAGTTCTTTCTGGAATTAAGTGAATGATGCGTTCATCTTTGAATTCATTTATTGCTTCTGTAGTACCATCAGTAGAGTGATTGTCAATGATAATAAGATTAAACTTGAAGTTTGTTTTTTGAATAAGAACGGATTTTATCGCATCCTTTACCGTTTTAATTCGATTGCGAACAGGAATAATAACAGATGCTTCAAACTCGAAGTTGTTTTCGTTGAATTCAATCTTATTAAATTGTGGAGCCAAGTATCCCTTAATAGCTTTCAGGTGTTCTGTACAAGCTTGTTCCATCTCGATCTGCGCTGCTCTATTTCTAGGGTCAACATAGTCGAAAATCTTTTCACCACTTTTACGATCATCTTTCTCAACTTCTTCGTAAAGGAATTCTTTAATATGTACCAGCTCATGATTTTGGCTAACTTTTAGTCGTAAATCATAAAGTCCTGCAGCTGCATAGTCTGATGTCATTTTAGCAACTGATTCCTTGAATGCTTTAGCGTTAAATAATAGAACAGAACCAAAGTTGAAATCATCTCTTAAACTACCTTTTTGGTAATCTATAACGGGCATATTTTTGCGTTCAGTTCCCAAGGTTTGGTAGTGGTCTGCGTAAACCATTCCAGCTTGAGTATCACTAGCAAGTTGTACCATGCGCTCTAGTGCGAAATAGCCTAAATTAAGTGTGGTGTACTTAGAGTAATACAATATAAAGTCGCAGTCTGCATGTTTAGCAATGATTTGCATTGCTTTGCTAGATGCAAGTGTGGGTACTTCAAGTATTTGGTACTTTTCAAAAGGCTTATTCTCCTTTTGAGTTGAAAGTAAGAATACATTGATTGTAACATCAGAACTTTTAAGGTTCTTAATTGTCTCTTGAACTTGATTCGCTTCTGTGTAAGGAATGAAGCAATTAATTGTTTTTTTCATATTGGTATTTCTTTATTGTTATCGATTTAATATTTCCATTCTAATAGTCCAACTTCTCCACCTGTAGCAGTAAAGAGGACTTTGCGTTTTGATAAAGGAACCACTGTGCTAATAAGTGAGTTTCCTACTTTGTGTTTCCAAATTAATCTTCCAGTAAAAGCATCAAGTGCGAAAAGAAGACCATTTTTTGTACTGCCATAAACTACTCCGTCTTGTTCAATTTGCATTGAAGGTGCATGTTCATAGCCGAAGCCTACATTTGTAGCCCATAATTGTTGAGGCTCCTCGCTTGTTGCAGAGTAGCAAACAATACTATCGTTCATTGTTTTACTATAAATACGTTGGTTATCGACAGATAGCCCAATTGTTTCTCGAACCATTGACTGGGTAGTTCTCCAAATTGTTTCTCCATTTTCAAGTGAGATTGCAGTCATGGCACGCTTAGGATCAGTTATAAATACTTTGCCGTTGGCACTAACAGGCCATACTGCTGCAGGAGAGAAGTGCATACCTTGGATATTTCCATTCCAAGTCCATTCTTCATATCCTTGATTTTTATTTAATGCATAAAGTGTATTATCCCAAGCTCCAAAAATTACTTTATTATCTACAATCAACGGTTTAGTTTCGATGTAACCGTTAATCTTGTTGTAAAGCCATTTTACACGACCAGTTTTAATATCAATCGCCCTAAATGTACCGTCGCTATCGCCTACATAGGCAATGCTATTTTCAATAGTTACAGCCCCTAGTACAGCAGCATTAGCTTTAATCTTCCAAAGTAACTCTCCCTTATTTGCTTCAAAACCATAGATGTAGTTGTCAGCTGATCCAAATACAGCAACTCCATCAGCTACTGCAGGAGTACCAACAATTCGGTGCCCTACTTTTTGACTCCACACCTTTTTACCATTTTTTATTTTGTATGCTGTGAATATTCCCATATCATCACCAACATATGCTTTGTCTTTCCAAACTGCAGGAGAGCCGTAAATTCCGACTCCAGTATGGTTAATCCACTTTTCCCTTACTTTTGGGAATTCTGAATTTACACTAAAGTCTGGGTATTTGTTAGCATCACCTTGAAGTGTGTATGGTTTGCTTGAGAAATTTAAGGATGCCCAGCTTTTAGGGTTTTCGTTAATCCTTTTTTCAGAAACATGTACCTCCTTACCTTTTACTTGAATTAGTGTGTACCCAACAATGTTCTCTTTCCCTCTAAGTGTTGAGCGGCTGATTACTCCAGGAATACCATCGTATGCAAATAAACGGTTGCTGTGGTAATGTCCACCAAGGAATGATATAATGTTATAAGGTCTTACAGCGTCAGTAACATCGTACCAGTTGTCAACATCACCATCTTTAAGTGGGTAGTGAGTTACTAAAAATGTAGGAGTAGTAGGTTCTAGTGCTAATTCATTTTTTAACCATGTAATATCTTGTGGCACAACGTGACCATCGGCCATTCTCATTAATGGTCCGGTATTGAAACCTAAGAATAGTATGCCGTTATGCTTGAATTTTATGCGTTCGCTTCCAAAGATTTTACCAAAGTCAGTCATGCCCGACTCTGTCCATTTTGTTTCGTGATTGCCAGGAATAACGTATGTCTTTTTATTTAATAAATCGAGTAGTGCTTTTGCTTGACTTAGTGATCTAAAATCACCTTCTTCTGAGATATCTCCCGAAACAACTACAAAATCAATATTAGGGTTCTCATTGACTTCCTTAATTACACGCTTTAGATCCTCTGCAGGAGCAGGATTCTTGTGTGAAATATGGGTGTCTGTTAGTAGGGCAAATGTGAAATCTTGTCCCAATACTGTACCGAAATAACAGCATACGGCTGTCAAAAATAAAAATACTTTTTTCATATTACTATACCTTAATTAGTTTGCTTGGTTTAAGAAATCAAGAACTTTTTTCATCAGCAGATTTCTTGCTTCTGAATTGTTAATTGACTCAAATGGAACCCCCATAATATATGTTCTGTATTTACCTCGGTATGCAACACCAGCACTTAAGTTGTTTTCATTATATCTCAGTGTAGTATAGCCCTTTACCGAAGCTGGTTCTATGGCGTCAGGTGATTCTACAATATACGAATCTTCACTCAATTCATGTTGATAATGATAGGCATCTTTACCTTTAACGTATGGGTTGTTGACCTCTTTTAGACCGCCCATTATAGCTGCTTTGCCTACTCTCCATTTATATTGTAGCACCTCTTGTGCAAACTTAATATCATTTTCTGATTTTTCAATAAGTGGGTTATCCCACAAGTCGGTTGCAACATAACTTCCCGATACGAATATAGAGCCTCCATTTTGAGTAAATTCAGTAATGGCTTTTTGCATTTCGTTTGTAAACGTTTTGAACAGCAATTTACCATCTTTTCCATTACCTGTTTTGACTTGTTTCTCTTTGCCTAATATATAATCGACTAGTTTGTACTTTGTCATTGCAAGACTTCCTTGCTCAATGGCTTGTTTGCTCGATGAAACAAAGGAGTATCCAGCATTCAGAATTGACTCTCCATGTACGGCTGGGTAATCAAAAGTATTACCTGCAATGATTTCTGTTTCGTGTGTTCCGTAGCTATCTCCAAAGCCTGAAGCATCGTCATCCATCCACGGAATGGTTCTACGGAACTCTTTCATTTTTCCGATATAACTTATGTCTCTTAAGTAGGGTACACCATGGTCAGAATCATCTAAAAATCCAGCAATTGAGTCTGTTCTAAAGTCAAAATCATCAGGAGCATTTGTTCGAGTAAACCCATTAATAACTAAAACTTGGCCTTTGCTATTGTTGGCTATACCAATTGCTAATGTTTCAGAGGGAAAACTCTCTCCACCATCATTCAGAGCAGTAACTTTAAAGCTACAAGTAACCCCGATAGGCACATCTGTAATAAAAGTATTGCCTTTAACAATTTGACCTTGATCAAATTGTCCGTTGCCAATCTTCATGTATACCATGTAGCTTGTTGGTTTTGCTGTCGGTTCTAATTTATCATCTACAGCTTTCCAAGACAATTGTGCTTGGTTATTCTTGTTTAGTTCTAGTAGCATTGACTCAACAGGTAGAGGTTGTACTACATAGTTGAAGTTGTATTGTGAACTGATGTATTTTAAAATGCCTTTATATATTGCCCTAGACACTGTAAATCTAAATTTTGGATCTAGCCCATATTGCATGTCTGCAAAGTTTTGATGTGATAGCAATTCCAAAAGCATCGTTGGCACTTTGGGAGTGCTTGCTTCACTATATGCTTTGTCCCACATACCTCTACGGGTCCAATTGGGGTTGTAAAGTGTACGGATATCATCAACAATTTGTGTCTGTACTAAATCGGTTAGGTCACGGGCTAAGTTTCTTGATGCACCATTTGCTAGTTTGCCATTATGCGATTGTGAACGGTAAATTCCCAATGTTCCAATAATTGAATCATTAAAGGTTGTACCTGCGTCCGAGTGGAAGGCAAAAGCCAAGTCAATAGGAATGTTAAGACCATCCTCGTTAGGGTTTGCAGATGAACCACCACTAATGTAGTTAACCCAAGAACCTCTCGCTTGGTAGTCGTCTGTATAATCATTCACTCCCTTACTAGGACTATAGATGCTGTCAGGTATTCCAGCCCATTGCATCCAATATCGTGCAGCTTCTGTAAACCTTGGGTATTGACTGATTTGATATTCATAATCCATTGTAGCCTTTGGGTTACTAGTTACATCTGCTTGTCGGCTTTCCGAACTTTTAGCATTCTCCATGGTTCCAACCTCAGAAACTTTCCGAGCTATATTGCCATAACCGCCACCGAACTTTATCGCATCAGCAGTAACTACTTCTCCTTTTTTATTTGATAAGTTACTCAGTGTAATTTTAAAGTTATCATTGATACCTTGATCAAAATTAAAGTGTCCTAAATATATCCACGTTCCACCTCCCATTTGTTGGTTGACGTGAAATTCGGTTTTTTGACTTCCATGATGTACGGTGTAGCGTGCATTTGTAGTGCTGTTCTTAATGGTTTTGTAAGAGATGTAAACGGCATAGTCTCCTTTTTGTGGGATGTTTGGAAGCCAGCTAATAACACTCTCTTTTCCTTTCTTGATGGTTTCTACCTGACGATAGGTTCCTTCAGTAAATGGGTTTTGATTGTCAACGTAGAATGTTCTGTTATGGGCAAATCCAGAATGTTTTCCAGCTTCCCATTTCAGATCGCCATTGTTCTCAATGTAAATTGATGAGGCTGATTGATCATTATCTACAATAACTTCTTGCTTATTAATGTCTCTTTCTCTGGGTAACAGAACAATAGCCCCTGCATTTTCAAGCATTGGAACGAGGTAGGGCAATACATAGCTTTGCGTATATAGGTCTTCTACCGTTTGGAAAATACGAGCACGTTGCCACTCCCAACGATCTAACTTGGGCTCAAAGTACCAACCGTGACTTTGCCAGATAGCTAAATGTTTGTTAGTTAACCCTTTATTTGTTGAGTATTTAATTGACTTATTACTCACTAGGGGAGTTGTAACTCTGTTGGTAAACGATTTATCTTGATCCTTTTTATTCTTATATAAATTGGGAATTAGCTGCTCAATCTGTTTGCCATCCGTCCATAAATTGATTTTAGTAAATGGCATATTTATTTCGTTCAAGTAATCTTTAGCGATTCTGTTGAATTGTTGAACAGATTCTTTTCTAAAAGGGTAGTAAGCAAAGTTTGTATTTAAGTAAATGTCCACTTGCTTATCATTGTCGATTAAAGTATCTACTTTAATCTTTCCAACAGAGATTTCTTTATTAGCCAATTGATTAATTCGATTTGCTAACGAGTCTTTGTGAAAAGTTATAACATGTTGTGCACTACATATCTGTATTGCACACATGCTAAACAAAGCAAGAACAGTCTTAAGGTTGAACTTTTTCATACGTTTTAATCTTACTTTCTTTTAATCAAAAGGGTTAATCCTGCAATGGTAAATAGTGCATTTAGAATAAGTAATTCATAGCTAAATGAATAGCCATTGAACCATGTTTCTGAGTTTCTATCTATGATATAACATAAAATAGGTGCTGCCATTGCTACGAGTGGAATGTATTTGTCTTTTACTGCTTTCTTGCAGAATATGCCAAAAGCAAATAAACCAAGAATCGGACCATATGTATAGCTTGTAAGAATGTAAACAGCATCAATTACGCTGGTGTTGTTTAACATCTCAATGATAAGAATAACCACTACCATACATACTGCCATTCCTATGTGGACGAGTTTACGTGTTTTGTCTAACTGTTCACTAGTCATTTTATCCTTAGATTGTAATATATCTACAGTAAAGGATGTCGTGAGTGCTGTCAGGGCCGACCCCGCAGCAGAATATGCTGCAGATATTAATCCGATAATAAATAGGATACCTACAATCATCGGAAACCCTTCTCCCGTTGCAATCATGGGAAATAGTTTGTCGCTAGATTCTGGTAGGGAAATATTCATTTTGGCGGTATAGATAAACAGCAATACTCCTAGCATTAAAAACATAAGGATGATAAAGAATTGCGAAATCCCACTTGTAATCATATTCTTTTGGGAATCTTTGTGGTTTTTGCAACTCAGGTTTCTTTGCATCATGTCTTGATCTAGCCCTGTTGTTGCTATCATTGTAAAGATACCTGCAAGGAACTGCTTGAAGAAGAATCTTTTATCATTGATATCGTCAAAGAAAAAGGTTTTCGATAGTGTTGAGTCTTTTATAGTCGTGTACAAGCCCTTTACATCAAGATTCAAATCTTTAGCGATAAAGTAAATAGTCAAAACAACTGATACAACCAAACAAAGAGTTTTAAAAGCGTCTGTCCAAATCAAAGTTTTAACTCCTCCTTTAAATGTATATAACCATACAAGTAGAACTGTAATAATAGCATTTAGCACAAATGGGAGATTCAGTGGGTCAAATACCAAAAGTTGTAATGTAATGCATACTAGAAATAGGCGTACTGATGCTCCTAGCATTTTTGAAATAAAGAAGAACCAAGCTCCTGTCTTGTACGATTTAATTCCGAATCGATTTTCTAGGTACTCATAGATGGATACTAGATTCATTTTATAGAACAGAGGTATCAGTACAAATGCAATAATGATTTGCCCTACAACAAAGCCAAGTACCATTTGCAGGTAGGCGAAGTTATTTGCTCCCACCATTCCAGGAACAGAAACAAAAGTTACTCCTGAAATGCTTGAACCAATCATGGCGATGGCCACCAAAAACCATGGAGACTTGCGGTTCCCTATAAAAAAACCTTCACTGTCTGTATTTCTACTACTTAAGTATGAAATACCAAATAGAACAATGAAGTAGATTGCTATGGTCAGTATTACTATAAATGGGGTCATAATGTGTGTTTTTCTTCCGTTTATAAAGTATTATTCAGTATAGAGTAGGTAGGGCTTTCGCTGAAACTTAAATTGTTCAACATCACCTTTCCACATAGCTTGAATTTCGCAAGCGGGTTTTCCAGCCTTTATCATATCGGCTACATATTCTACACCCATTAGTTTTGTAAAGAAACTAGTGAAGAATTTATCACCAATACTTAGTGTTTCATAGGCATCAATAATGTACGATAGGTCTAATCTCATAGCATGTAACTTAACTTCTGATGTATTAGATAAATCCACACCATAGCAAGTTTGGTTAAGTAATGGAGGGTTCTTAGCTCCCGATACACTTCTTGGTGTAAATGAGTAGCTGTATTTACTCTTCATTCCAGGGTGTCCATACACTTGAAAAGGTTTATCTGTACCACGTCCTAAACTTACAGGAGTTCCTTCAAATAGACAGATTGAAGGGTACATGTAGATAGAAGCCATATTTGGCAAATTGGGAGATGGTGCGATTGGTAAGCTATACATACTTTGATGTGTATAGTTTTCACATTTTACTATCTCTAGTTTGCATTGTTTCTTATTCGGTAGCCAGCCTTCTCCGTTCACCATAAGGGCTAGTTCTCCAAGTGTCATGCCATGAACAACAGGAATTGGTAAATAGCCGACTCCTGATTTGTGTTTCATGTCCAAAATTGGACCATCAACGTAGTGTCCATTGGGATTAGGTCGATCTAGAATAATCATTGTCTTGTTGTGATCTGAACATGCGTCCATAAGCCTTACCATTGTGATGTAATACGTGTAGAAACGAAGCCCTACGTCTTGTATATCTACAATTAGCACATCAAAAGAGTCCATTGACTTTGTGCTGGGCTTTTTGTCTTTACCATCGTAAAGTGATAGGATAGGAGTGCCCGTCTTGGGGTCTTTTGAACTTTTTACTTGTTCTCCCGCATCAGCAGAGCCCCTAAATCCATGCTCCGGGGAAAATATTGCTGTAACGTTGAATTTATTCTCGACAAGTATGTCTAAAATGTGTTTATTCCCCACCATTCCTGTGTGATTCGAATAGAGGGCTATTCGCTTATTTTGGATGTGTGGAAAGTATTTTTCATATTGTTCTGCTCCCATTTGTATCGCTTTTTCTTGAGCTGAAATCGCTGTAACAAACAAAAAAGAAAATAGTATTAGAAAGGTCTTTTTCATACTGATTAGATATTGCTTAATGCTAGTAGCAAATATAACTTATATTTTAATATTGAATACACTTGTTTAGAATTATTTAGAATTGAATATTTATTTTAAGGTTTAGTTAAGGGTGCTATATAGGGCTTGTTAATCTGTTGTTATATTGATATTTAATGGGTTCTTATTGTGATTCTTTAGGTTTCTGCCTTTCGTTGAATGCATTAGATCGTTGTTTAATAAAGCAAACAACGATGTATTTAAGAATAAATCTTAATACACCGTTGTTCTAGTTTTAATAATGAATGTAGTAAAAGTATTTAGGTTAAGTTTATTTGTTCCATTTGACAAACGACAAGAAATTAGGTACTTGTCTAAAGAAAGTAGCATCTTCTCCTTGTCCATAGGTTTTATTTCCGTTTCCTGTTACTAAGGTTGTAGACCCACCACCATCAAGGTTGACAGCATCTGTAGCACCCATAAACTTCATAAACTCTCCAAGTTCAAATGCCGTGAAGCCGAATGATTGACGATTTCTAGCTTCAATGACCGCCATATAAATGTATTTATCAGAATGTCCGATCGCAGTTCTAGGCTCTCTACCATCTGGATTACCGGATTTTGTTGCTGCAGGTATAACTTCTCCACCAATTAAAATTTCGTAAGGTGTGCCTACTGCAGTTTTAATATTGTTATACACTTTGTTACCTTTTCCACTCGCTTTGATTTGAATATTGACTTTATCACCTACTTTATATTGTTTGCATATATCTGCACTAGTTCCGTGGCCAGATAAGACAATATGTCCTTCTGGTATTTTTTCACCATCTATTTTTGATGTAGCTGCTTGTGTAACTTCACATATAACATTAGTGTAGTCATTTAATTGCCCCCATAGCCCATTTGTAGGTTTTAAAATAATCTCAGAACCATATTGATTTGTTCCTGTTTTATCACCCATTTCCTGAGTGTACAAAATCAAGTGATTTTCTCCTCTTTTGCTATTAATATTGGTAATATTTGATTTGTCTACTTTTAAATCAAAAGTAATGTCATCTATAAAAAGTTCATTGTCGTGAGTAATGCCATATACTTTTTGCCAACCAGCCCCACCTATTTTAACCACATTATGGTGTGTAATCATAGTGCCTAAAACAGGTCCTTTATTTCCCATATCAAAGAAATCTGCATTAATTGTAGCCATTAAGGTTTTATGAGAGTCATTCTCTCTTTCTACAGCTTGTAGAGCATTGGAATAGCTATTCAGTGTTTTCCCACCCATAATAGCTTCTAGTGTATAGCCTTTTTTTAGTAACTCTTTGTCAAATCTGATGACATGAGCACGCAATCTAAATTTAGGATCTTTTTTAATTTGGTAGATGGACATAGACATTAAGTCGAGTCCTTTATCAATTTGTTCTTTCTTAAAACTCTCTATTGGATATACTTCACCACCCATTGTAAATTCTTTACCATAGGTCAAATAATCGTCATCTTCAAGATTGGGTTTATCTTCAGGCTCTGTTGGCTTCTCTGGTTCTTCGGGTGTTGTTGGTTTTTCAGGAACTTCAATCTTGTCCTCAATAGGGTCATCTGATGAACAACTGGGGGTTATACCCAAGAATAGTAGCGCTATAAGTAGCAGTGATAGTGTTTTTCTTAGTTTCATAATTTAATGTAATTATAACAATATGAAATTGTTAGATCAAGGTGTATTTAATAATAAACGAGGTATTAAGATTAATACCTCGTTTATATATGTTTTGTTTTCAGTTAGAATAAAACAAGTGTATTATTTGAAGGTTACCCCTTCGCTTAATTTACTTTCATGGTGTCTCTTATTCACAGAAACGACGAAGTATTTCCCTGGTAAGTCAACTTTGCACTCCTTGCTAGTCGTAATGGTAACCATTTCAGCTTTGGCTTTAGGAGCTGCATAATCTTTTGGATTAACACGATATACAGCAAATCGAACATCACTTTCTTTAGAATCCCATGTTAATTGATTCTTTACAATGTTTAGATTGCTAGGTGTAGTTGGTCTTTTTAGAATTTCTCTTCCATTAAATGGAATTAAAGCAGGTTTTTCGTAAGCCTCACTAACAATAGCTAGTGCTTTTTTCATGTCAGGGCTAAACTTCTCAATAGTGAAGTTTTTAGCAGAATAGAAAGAACCACCTTTAAATTTAGGTTTACTATTGACCTTGTCCATTTGATACTTCAGGTTGCTAGCGGGGAAATCTTTATCACCAACTCTATAGATTCCATAAGCAATCATAAGTGTAGTGTTGTGGCTAATTCTTTCCCATGTAGATAGCCATCTGTCAAAATGTACTTGGCTATAGTATAACTGTGGCATAATTACATCTAACCAGCCTTCCTTACACCACTTTTCAGCATCGGCATATAGGGCTTTTGTGTTGTCGTAATTGCCTTGAGGACTAATCGTTAATGTAATCTCTGGTTTTTTTGTAACAATCAGTTGGTGTAAGCTTTTCACCATTTCATTTACATTTTCAAAACGGAATGATTCTTTGCTTTGACCAGCTTTACCATACTTTTTAAAATCCTCATCGTCTTTAATTGTTACCCCACCAGGATAAAAGTAATCGTCTAATGCTACACCATCTACATCATAGTTACTGATTATTTCGTCAACAATATCCTTAATTCTCTCTCTAACACCTGGATGAGCAGGATTATAAACCCGAATTTTAGGATAATCAACGTACATATCTTCACTGATATCTAAGTCAATTTTAGGGAAAATAGCATTTTCACCTTTGGAATCAATACGATATGGATTAATCCATGCATGAAACTCTAGTCCTAATTTGTGCGCTTCTTCAACCATAAATTGCATCACATCATAGCCAGGGTCTTTGCCTCTTTCGCCAGTAATGAATTTACTCCATGGCTCATATTTTGACTTGTAAAAAGCATCTGCCATACTTCGGACTTGAACAAACACAGCATTAATGTTGTACTTCTTGAATTCTTTCAAATCTTCGATGTAGGCTTTTTTCTGTCTTTCTGCATTATAAACGTTGTTTGGCCAATCAAGCCCCCAAGCAGTTGTGTACCAAACTGCTCTTAAATCTCTTTTAGGAGCAATGACTTCTTGAGTAGAAGTTCCAGGCTCTTCGCCTGGAACTTCGGGTTTTGTTGGATCTCCGTTGTCTTTACTACAAGATGCAATAAATACCATCAGAAAAACAGCTACTATTAGTTTGATATTCTTCATACTTATTCAGCTTCATTTAGAGGCACCTCAATCACAACGAATCCGTTGTTATCTGCAGCTCCGTAAATGTAGAGTTTGTCGTCAACTACTTTTGCTCCAGCATTTGTACCTGGAGAGTTTGTATCCGATTTACCAAAGGTATATTCGTAAACGATATTGGCTTCTTTGGCTGTCTCGTTTAGAATTTCAAATGCTTCAACGATGTCTTTGCCTTTTGAAATGTCAAATACAATCACAGCTTGTGGCAAGTAATTTGCATTTCTAGATGCTGTAACACCGATTAAGTATCTGTTACCTCCGAATTCAACAACTTTAGCTTGATTGATGGCTGTTGGAACTTTAGTACCCTCTTGTAAAGTAATCACACCTGCAGGAGCTCCTTCTTCGTCTACTAACATTAATGGAGATTCGTAACCAGTATAGATATAGTAAGGTGTATTCTCAATTTTTGAGTAAGAGAAGTACTGTCCACCTTTATACTTCGTTTTATCAACTGGCGCAATGATGTCTTGGTCAACTAGTTCCTTAAAGTTCTTGATTTTAAGTCTGTCTATTTCACCAGTAGCATTGTTTTCAAAGAATATAAATCCATTGCCAGATGCATCTAAAGACATATCCATACTATCGCCATAACGTCCCGTACCCGCACCTAACATAGGAACGTGAATGATTAGCTCTGGTTTAGATTCGGGTGTTTCCCACATGTAAACTTTGATGTCTGGTCCTGACATATTAGCTATGTAGATTCGTCCTTGAGCAATTTTACCTGCGCTAAGAGCGAATATACCTCCAGTAATATCTTCCGTATTAAGCATGATTGGATTATTTACATTTCCATTCTTAATATCTTCCAATTTTAATACATGAGGACTCAAACCACCTTTTCTAGATACAATTAAAGCGTATTCACCATCGAAATCAGATGATCTAGTAGATTGTCCTGTAAAGTAAGGGTATACCGTAGCGTTAGCTCCGTGATCGTAAACCACAGCTTTATCAAAATTACCACCGTAGACAATAATATCTAGCTCTAGTTTAACAATATACTCTCTTGTTCTTTTTTCGTTTTGAACTTTGATGATCTTTTCAATACCAGAGTCTCCTTCAGGAATTGTAAAGTCGTAAGTCGCTTGATCAAGTTTAGCACCTTCAGAAAGCTCTACTTCAAATTCGACAGCCGATAAATCTGTTGCTGGGTCAATTGCAGGGAATGTGATGAGTTTTTTCTCCTCATCAACTACTCCTTCTAAAACCTCAGTTCCCTCTGCTCCCGCATTCATCATTTTTATTGAGTGCAGTTCAACTTTAATAGGGCTGTTTTGTGAATTATCATCCTTGTCACTGCTGCTGCAACTATATAGTAAAGCTGCTAATGGGGCTATCAAAAGCCATGATAATATCTTATGTGTTTTCATTTCAATTTATTTTACAATTAAAAATGCGTTGTTTTTCTCACTGTTTATTGTTGTGGCCAACCTTCTGTTTGTGTTAAAACGTATCCTTTGTTTTTATAGTTAGTTATGTTGTTTTTACCAACAGGAGCTAAGTAAGGATTCACATTTAATTCATTTAAGAAAGATAATCTGTGCTCGATTTTTTGGTGTTTAAAGAATCCAACCATCTTATCTTTATTCGAACCATCAAAAACGATTTGGTTACCGTTAGCATCAATAACAGAGATTATCTCTGTGTTTTTAACAGTTTCAAGATCTTCTGGAAGCTCTTCTGGGAAGTTTACCCATGTTCCCATAAGTAAATCTTGGTTTTTATTCGTATCTAAGTATTCCACTTTACCCCAACGGCGCAGGTCGGCAATTCTAGAAAATTCAAAAGCAAACTCCATTCTACGTTCTCTTCTGATTTCCCAAATTAATTCCGATACTGTTGTATCTCTATTTGGATCGTTAGGAAGGCTAGCAAGTTGCATTGGTGCTGTTTTCTTAACACCTTTATCTTCAGCTATTTTGTCAAGTGGTCTATTTCTAATTTTATTAATAGATGCGTCAATATCAGCTTGTGTAACTGCAGGTTGTCCCATAGTCGCTAATTCAGCTTTAGCTTCAATCCAATTTAACAGAGTCTCAGAGTATCGCAACACAGGATAGTCATTCACGTTTTTACTTGATGTGTATTTTTCTGGCATTGCAACACCAGCAGCTCCAAACTCAGGACCTTCACGATCAATAAACTTTACGATATATAAGTATGAACCTTTTGATTTGTTGGTTGGCTTATCCCAGAATGTTGCTTCAAAACGAGGGTCTCTTGTTTTGATCATATTTCCTAAACTAAAGTCTTTAGCGTTTTCAACTGTTGATGTTGTAAAGTCATTACCATCATTACAAATAAATGCTTTTACTAAGTCTAAAGTAGGACCAGCAGCTCTTGACTCTGCAAGATTGCAATAGGTTGCAACACTATGAGAAATGTCATGAGATCTGTCGTAATGTCTGTACAAAATACAATCTCTATTTCCTTTAAGGTCTTCTGAACCAAACAAAGATCTAAAATCAGTAACGATATCAAATTTACCACTGTTGCGGATAATGTCTGATGCTCTAACTGCCAATTCTAGGAATTTTTGAGCGCGTTCTTCATTCTTGTAGTAGTATTTTTGAGTTGTACCTTCATACAATGCAAGACGGCTAACAAAACCAGCTACACTATATCTATTTAATATTTGGTCACCGTCGTTTAGACGAACATTTTCTATAGCGAAAACAAAATCGTCATATACGTGGTCCATAACTTCGTTTCGATCTGTACGAGGTTTGTATAACTGATCAAGGTTTGTATCTGCTACAACGTCGTCGTAGTAAGGTACATCTCCAAACACTCGTGTTAGATTTGAATATTCCATACCTCTGAAGAATTTTCCCACACCAATCCAGTGGTTGTATGCTTCAGCCGAAAGAATGTTTTCCATTCTTTTCTCAACACGGTTAATCAGCAAGTTTGCTTTTCTAACCCATGCAAAGTTCCATGTTGGCCCAGAATATGAATATAGCCAATCTGGTAGCTTTTCGTTCATATCCATTGAACCTCGTTCTTGTGGAACAGTCCTCTCGAATTCACGTTGTCTTTTTTCGTTCAACATGTCGTCACTAAACTCGTATCCCATCAGTGGTGCGTAGTTCGAACTAAATCCAACTCCATAGCCAAGGAAATGTTTTGAGTAAAACTCAAGTGAGAAAAGTTTGACTTTTTGTTCACTTACCCAAAACTCGTCATCATTAGCATCGGTCTTTGAAGGGCGATCTAACATGTCGCTACAACTAGCTAAGAGTAGGGCAACTAGTGATAATAATATATATTTAGTTTTCATACTATCGTTTTTTAGAAATTAATTTGCATACCAAATGACGCTGACTTGAATATTGGAGCTCCTGTTCCTGTTCTACCTAAGTTATAGCTAGATGAGTTGAACATTGAGTATCCTGACACTGCTTCTGGGTCAATTGGTAAACCTCTAAGGTTGTCGAATGTAAAGAAGTTCTCTAGTGATAAATAAACTCTAGCATTGCTAATGAATGCTTTTTTAGTCCAAGCTTTAGGGAATGTATATCCAACAGTGATGTTTTTTATTCTTAAGTAAGACATATCTAAAAGATACTTAGACTGTGTTTGAAGACTATAGTTTGTGTTTCCACCGCCATTGTCCCAAGCTCTAGGATAGAATGCGTTTGTTCTATCTTCTCTCCAATAGTTATTCGCTATAGCTGTTGGCATAGCACCTTCTTTCGCATTGAAGCCAGGAATTGCTAGTTGACCAGCACCCCAGATTTTACGTTTACCTATACCTTGCATGAAGATTGATACGTCAACTCCTTTGAAGTCTGCTCCTAATCGGAATCCATACTCATATCGTGGAGTTGAGTTACCAATTACTTTTTTATCACCAGGATTTCCAAACGTTCCATCTCCAGGAGTTATGTATCCGTCGCCATTCAAATCTTTGAAACGGACGTCACCTGGGGCAAATTTAGCTACGCCACCACCATCTTCGAGATAAGTTTGGTAAACTGGATTATCACCTACAAGTTTATGAGATTCTTTTTTTGTACCATCGATAATAATGGTCGTATTTGCAATTGAACCGTCTTCGTTATACACGAAATCACTCGTTTGATATAATCTATCAGTTACATATCCATATATGTCGCCATATTTTCTGCCAGTAGAGAATTGGTCATTAAGTTTTCTGAACTCTTTAGCTACCTTATAGTCAGCACCTTTAGTAGTAACAGTTGTAGCGTCAGAAATTGTTGCCATACCATTGATACCTAGTCCATTCTCAAATCGGTAGTTAAAGTCTAATGCTAGCTCCCAACCACGTGTTCTTAAGTTACCATAGTTTCCTTTTGGAGCCCCAGTACCATGTGTTTCTGGAAGTGCATCACCAGGCAGAATCATGTTTTTAGTTTTTCTTTGGAACCAGTCAAAGGTTACACCAATGATGTTTTTATAGAATCTTAAGTCCACACCAATATTGGTTGTTTCAATATCTTGCCATGTAATATCTCTTGATACAGCACCAGGTGTAGTATAAGCCCACATTGGTATACCATCACTACCTAACCAAGAAGTCTTGTATTGATTCATTTTAGGGAAGTACAATGAGTTTGGTACTGTTTGGTCACCAATCAAGCCCCATGAACCTCTAATTTTAGCAAAACTTAATACAGGCTCAACTGGAGCCATAAATGATTCGTTAGATAATACCCAACCAGCAGAGAATGATGGGAAAGTTCTCCATCTTAAATCTGATGGGAATCTTGATGTACCATCGTGGCGAACGTTAGCTTCTAATAGATATCTATCCGCAAATGAGTAGTTAACACGACCAAAGAAACCTGCTTGAGACTCCCAGTTATTGGTTGCATTTACAGTTTCTGTACCAACAGCGAAGTCAAATTGAGGGTTATCTAAGTCTACTAAGTCTGTTTTCTTAGAATAGTTACTTTGCCAATCTTTCTTAACAATGTTGGTACCAGCCATGAACTTGAATTTGTGTTGTTGTTCATCGCCTAGGAATAGATTGTATGTTGTATAAGCATTATAAACGTGTTGGTTTACCATGCCCGAGTTTCTTGAAATCCAACTTTTGTCTACGTAGTCTGATTGTGCAAATTGATAAGCATCCATTCCACCGTCTTCTACAACTTGACCTTCGTGGTTTACTTGTACAGTATTTCCAAACTCATCTTTTAGAAGTGTTGGTGTATACCAAATATCTCCAGCAGTAAGAACTGGTCTAGCAGAGTTTGTGATGTTATTTTGGTGAGAATAGTTATAGTCAAAACGAATCTCCCAATCCTTTAAAGGAGTTATTGTAGTACCTAAGTTGATACTGTAATATTTATTTTGTCTATTCGAAGTAAAAGTATTTGCTGTTTCATGGTCCGGGGTACGGAGTGGTCTTCCATTTTCAGTAACACCTACAGGGAATAGTCTACTCCATCTGTACAGATATAACCATGGGTCAGCAACAGTTGTTCCAAATTCTGGATAACGTTTGTTTCTATCCGAGAAAATTGCACCCCCACGAACAGTAATGTATTTATTTAGCTCCGATGTAATGTTCATAGAAGCATTGTGTCGTTTAAAGTCGTCGTGTTGTGCTGGTTTCATTAAACCTTCTTGTTTCAAGAAACCAAGACCAATGTTATAGGCAGTTTTACCTGACTTCCCATTAACAGACAAGTTGTGGGTTTGAGATGGAGTCCAATCGTTAATCATCGTTTTCGTACCATCATATAGTCTGTAGCCATATTTACCACCATTTTCGAAAATCCAGTCTCTACCATATACAACAGGATCTGAATTTTTTACAGTGCTGCCATATTTAGTTTGCCATTCTCTCATTTTTTCTAGAGAATCTTCGTCTACTCGCCAGAATCCTCCAGCAGGCATAGCAGCTCCTCTGTTCTTTTGAGCATCTACCGTATATTCTAAGCCTTCGATGCCCGCCATTCTAATGTTTTTTGTTGGGTTTTGCCAAGAGAAGTTATTAGAATAAGAGATCTCAAATTTATCTGTTTTTGAACCTTGTTTAGTTGTAATCAAGATTACCCCGAATGCACCTTTTGCACCATAAATAGAAGCTGAAGCAGCATCTTTTAGTACTGATATTGACTCAATATCATCAGGGTTAATCATTTGTATACTTGGTATTTCAACGTTGTCAACCAAGATTAATGGACTACTGCTACCTTCAATAGAAGCAACTTGACCACGAATTTTCATGATAGGATCAGAACCAACCTCACCCGTTGGTACAGAAACTTGTAATCCTGAAACAGCTCCTTGCAAACCACGTCCAGCATCTGCAATAGGACGGCTACTAAGAGTTTCGTTTACTTTTACAGTTGATACTGCTCCTGTAAGGCTTTCCTTTTTTTGTGCACCATAACCTACCACTACCACTTCATCTAAGATTTCAGAATCCTCTTGTAGTGTAACTACTAAGCCTTCCTTAGCTTTTACAGTAATGGTCTTATATCCAATAAAACTGATTTTTAATGTTGAGTTTTTATTGACAGAAATAGAAAAATTTCCATCAATGTCTGTAATGGTTCCGTTTGTAGTTCCTATTTCTGCGACACTAGCCCCAATGATAGGTGTTCCATTACTCTCTTTTACAAGCCCTTTAATTATAACTTTTTGCTGTTCGATACCAGCAGTAGAATAATTTTCTGAGCTTTCATGGTTTGCGAATGCAGTTTGTCCACCTAAAAATATGCAGGTAGCGCATACTGCAACAAGGAGTCGTTTAGATATGACTCCTCGTCTGTTGTGTTTTTCAATCATAAAAGTGATATTTATTAATAGTTTCTACTTTTTATTAATTATCCAAGGTTATATTTAAGTATTAGATTAATATATTTAAATAAATTAACATTTAAAAGTCAAAGA
>JASLDF010000022.1 GCA_030151635.1 Bacteroides sp.
ACACAGATTAATCCTAAATAAAAAAGGTGGATAAACAGCCAAAGCTATTTTATCCACCTTTATATTTTAATGTAGAATTTTCTTATTTTTCAAGTGTTTTCACAGGCTTCATTTGGTCTAGTTTTTTACCATAAAAGATAGAAATTAGTCCTAGAATTACCAACGGAACACTTAACCATTGCCCCATATTAAAAGACATTCCTGCTTCAAAATCAACCTGATTCTCTTTGATAAACTCAATAAAGAAACGGAATGTAAAGATATAAGTCAAGCAGAAACCAAAGAAGAACCCTCTATGCAATTTTCGGTTGTATTTGCGATACAAGAAAATCATAATAAAGAAGAGTACTAAGTAAGCAATCGCTTCATAAAGTTGTGCAGGATGTCTTGGAATCATATCCACATGAGGGAAGATGAATGCCCAAGAAACATCGGTAGGTAAACCAATAATCTCCGAGTTCATCAAGTTCGCCAAACGAATCCAACAAGCTGTAATTGGTGTTGCTACAGCAATCATATCCAACACATCTACATAGTTCATCTTGGTTTTACGACAGTAGAACCAAAGTGCAAGAATCAGTCCAGCAGTACCTCCATGGCTAGCTAAACCCGCATATCCTGTAAACTTCCACCCTCCCTGAGGCAAGAAGTGAACGGGCAAAAATATCTCTGCTGGGTGTTGAGAAAAATAAGCAAAATCATAGAATAAACAATGTCCCAATCTAGCTCCAGCGAAAATACCAATGAAGCAATACAGGAAAAGTGGTTCAAACAACTTCTCGTCAATCTTCTTGTCTTTATACTGATATTTTACAACCATATAACCTAGGATAATACCTATTGCCCAAAATAACCCATAGTATTTAATGGGGAGATTGAAGAACTCAAATAAAGTGGGATCTGGGTTCCAATTGATAAATAAAGGGATATTGCCAATCATAATTTTTTAATTTTCTTGTGAGTTATACATTGAAACGGAAGTGCATGATGTCACCATCTTCTACAACATATTCTTTTCCTTCAACGTGAAGTTTACCAGCCTCTTTTACAGCTGCTTCAGAGCCTAAGGTAGTAAAATCTTCGTACTTAATAACTTCTGCACGGATGAAACCTTTTTCAAAGTCGGTATGAATTACACCCGCACATTGTGGGGCTTTCCAACCTTCAAGGAATGTCCAAGCTCTAACTTCTTGAACACCAGCAGTAAAGTAGGTTTGAAGTTGAAGAAGTTTGTATGCCGAACGAATTAAACGGCTCACGCCCGATTCTTTAAGACCAGCATCTTCCAAAAACATTTGGCGTTCTTCGTAAGACTCTAGTTCTGCGATATCCGACTCTGTTTTAGCAGCAACGACCAATATCTCAGCTTTTTCTAGTTTCACAGCTTCACGAACAGCCTCAACATATTCGTTACCGTTTACAGCACTAGCCTCATCAACGTTACAAACATACATTACAGGTTTGTTCGTCAACAAGAATAGTTCACTAGCAGCTTCAATGTCTTCTTTGTTTTCAAATTCAACCGAACGAGCCGATTTACCTTCTTCCAAAGCCGCTTTGAATTTCAATAGTACATTGTATTGAACTTTAGCTACAGCATCGCCAGTTTGAGCTTGCTTTTGAACTTTTTGAATTCTAGCATCAACCGTTTCTAAGTCTTTCAATTGAAGCTCTGAGTCTATAATTTCTTTATCTCTTACAGGATTAACATTACCATCAACGTGTGTTACGTTTTCATCGTCAAAGCAGCGTAGTACGTGGATAATTGCATCTGTTTCACGAATGTTAGCTAAGAACTTATTTCCTAATCCTTCGCCTTTACTAGCTCCTTTAACCAACCCTGCAATATCAACAATTTCTACAGTTGTTGGAACAATACGGTCTGGTTTAACCAAATCCGATAGTTTATTCAAACGTTCGTCGGGTACAGTGATTACACCTACGTTAGGTTCAATAGTACAGAAAGGGAAGTTTGCAGCTTGCGCTTTCGCATTTGACAAGCAATTGAAAAGAGTAGACTTTCCTACATTAGGAAGTCCAACGATACCACATTGTAAAGCCATATTATATTTTTTCTAATTATCTAAATCTTCATTGATAACTCTAAGATTGACTGTATTCACCGTTATAGATGGCTAAAAATCAAGCATAAATATTATCAGTGTGCAAAGATAATCATTTTTAGACTAAAGAAATCACGTTAATCTACATAATCGTAGCAATTACGACTTTAGAACGAGCAGTCCATAAAAGTTTACAACCCTCCACCATCTTCTCCCCAACCAAACAAAGCAAAATCATAGCCTATTGGATCGTTAGAGTCCAACAAACGAAGTTGCTCAGTTAACTCCACTACACTCTGTTTATCGTTGCTCTTACGGGTTAATAGCCCCAACTCACGCGAGATTCGAGCAACGTGTGTATCTAAAGGGATAAATAATGCACTCGGGTTAATATCTTTCCATACACCCAAATCCACGATACCATCATCGCGAACCAACCAACGTAATCCCATGTGCAAACGCTTACACGCCGATTTCTTCTCTGGATTGGATATGTGTTTTGAATCTATGCCGTCGTTGGCCAGAACGAAGTTGTTTCTAAAATCGATAATACCTTGCCATAAATCAGGAGCTTTAGAAAATAAAGGTTGGATTGAATCCTGCTTAGAGTATATTTCACGCAGTCCTTTGCAGAAATAAACAAAGTCTTGTTCAAAAAAAGTGCGGTGTATATTCTGTGTTCCTAAAGATACATATTGCTCCTTCATGATGAAATCGTAGGGAGAGCCACCCATCATCTTAAGCATTTTCGTTGCCGATTTAAGAATCATGGGACGTTTTCCCCATGTAATAGTTGCAACTAAAAATGCAACAACCTCAATATTTTTGAGGTCTGAGAATTGATGAGCAAATTGGATGGGATCCTGCTCAATAAACTGTTTTGTATTGTAAGTCGATTTTAACAAATCTAATCTTTCTTTCGTCTTCATGGTAAATAAAACAAGGCACCTTCAATTTTGTTGAAAGTGCCTTGCTATATATTTTCAGAAGCCGTTGTAGCTTAGATTTCTTTAATCAAATAAATTAGAGTAGGGAAGTGGTCACTATAACCATCAATGAATGTACTTCCTTCAAAAGTTCTCCAAGGATACCCTTTACGTTTACCCTCTTTTTGAATTAAAAAATCTTTATTGAATACTTCCGATTTCCAGAATTTCAAACCAGATTGGTCGTGTTTACCAAGTAATCCATAAGACACAATGATTTGGTCAAATAGATTCCACTTGTTTTGATATGCCAACGAACCGATGCCTTTATCGTAAAGCTTCCACATTGTGTTGTATAGGCCTCCTTTTTTGACATCTTTAATCTCTTTCTTCGCATTTAATACAACACGCGTACTTTTGTCAGTCGGATCATCGTTCAAGTCACCCATGATTACAATGTTTGCAAGTGGGTCAATTGTTTGCAATGAATCGACTATTGATTGTGTGATAGAAGCTGCTTGTTCTCTGAATTTGCTCGATTTGTTACCTCCATAACGTGATGGCCAGTGACAAACAATTACGTGCAGAGGTTCGCCTGCTAGCATTCCGCTTACAATTAACTGATCACGAGATTTGAATTCCGGCATTCCAGGGAATACAAAAGGCTTAACTGCAGAGTTTGTTACCTGAAACAATTTAGGGTTGTACAACAAACCCACATCAATACCTCTTCGGTCTGGTGAATCATAATGAATCACTTTATAACCCGAATCAGAAATACGGTGATTTTTAACCAAGTCTTCAAGCACTCTACGATTCTCAACTTCGGCAACACCCAAAACAGCTGGACCCGCTTGAGTATAATCACGTCCAAGACGACTAATTACTTTCGCAATATTATCCAACTTCTTGTTATACTTCGCAGGAGTCCAATTGTAAGGTCCTGTTGGTAAATAATCATTGTCACCCTCATTGTTTGGATCATCGTCTGTATCGAACAAGTTCTCTACGTTATAAAACCCAACACAATATGCTGCATAGGATTTTTGTGCATGTACTCCATGCACAAAACCCATTGCTATACAGAGTGTAAGTAGAATATGTTTAATTCTCATAACACTTTATTTTTTATTTTACAGAAAACTTAATGTTAGCTAAACGTAACCCAGCAACATTAGTTGACGATTTCGAAATGAATCTCAACGGAGTATTATCTACACCATCAAACTCACCCTCTACAGTCATCGTGTAGAACTTATTTTGATCTGCACCTGTAACTGGTTTAGAGTTTGTTTTTAATTGCTTATCACCATACCAAGCTTCAAGTGTATTCAAGTCTGAAGCAGC
>JASLDF010000049.1 GCA_030151635.1 Bacteroides sp.
GGCTAGTTTCTGTACATGGAATCGGTCGGTTACTTGTATGGCGTTGACAAAACATCTACTGATAATATTTTTCATAGAGCCGGCCATATCAAGGGTAATCTCTTTAACCCTAGATCTAATCTCTGCAGGTATAGAAAGAAGCTTCTGCACGATAGGTTCCACCTTAGTACCAGAGAAAATACCAACTAGACTACCTTTCTTCCCTTTACTATATTTGTTTGTTATGATAGTGTAAAGTTCACCTTTGGATAAAGCGGTTTCATCAATAGATAGCTTGGGTCCTATATTCTTGGGAAACAGAAGGTATTCTTTAGCATGACTCTTAGAATTCCAAGTTTGAAAGTCACTTAGAGATTCTCTGTATTGCCGTTGTAGCTTTTTACCATTGATAGCAAAGAAGCCACCTATGGTGTGGCAATCACTAGCTTTAGTATCGATTAATCTCTTTTAAAAAAGAGGCAAACTCAGCGGTTAATCGAGTTCCCTTAGCCACTAAAGACCAGTCTCTTTGTACTAGTTGCCCAGTAGATTTATTTAACCACCTGCGACGTTTTACATGCAGAAATACACTATTGCCTCTTAAGGGAAAGTCTTGTATGGTTACCTCATTATGAAAACCATGAGCTGCTAGAGGGCTTTTCTCCTCGTGGCTAGGAGGATTATTTAGCTCTTCAAAGTAAAGATGCATCACTTCATCTTGCTTTACTGTTTTTACTAGGTTAAAGTGATCTACTAAAAATTCAGAGAGAATCAACTTTACAACTCAGTGTAGTTTTTCAAATGGATTTATTTATAGCCGTAAAGTAAGTTGTTTTTTCTCAATGAAACACAACTTCTAAAATTGATCCGTTATAGCTCTTTGTCGCTATTTATTTTTCACTCTTTAGAATCAAAAACTTTCCAATGTTCTTGAATTCTGATATTTTGTACGATTTTATTGTCTAGATCATGGGAATGGAGTTGTCGATAGTTTGTTTCATGTTAAAATATCGACAGCTACTACTTTTTAGGGTTCAGAAATATCTAGTGTGATTTTTTTTATTTCAGATTTAACTTTAATAGAGACTATAAGGGAATTTGTGTACAATTAAGTTAGTCGTCATATCCTCTACCTCACCATTTCTGTACTTATTTGCAGTGATATTGTTAAGCTCAATTGCTATGAATGGCTATTTATAAACAGATAGTTTAGGCTTGATTGCTTTCGGATTAAAAAGTGTTTGTGGAATACTTTGATGGTTGAGTAATGGAGGAAAGTGATTTACAATATTTAATTGTATCTGTAGATTTTTGGAATAAAAAAGGAAGGCTATAATAATAGTCTTCCTTTTTGAGCCTCTTGTCGGATTCGAACCAACGACCCCGAGATTACAAATCACGTGCTCTGGCCAACTGAGCTAAAGAGGCGTTATATCGCTTTTGCGTGTGCAAATGTAGGGTGTCTTTTTTATATATCCAAATATTTACAACCTAAAATAGCCATCTTTTTTACTTATATTTTATAAGTTGTTAATACTAAGAAAATTAGTTTCTTCGTTTCTTTTACATTTTAATTTGACAATTTAGTTTAACTATAATGTTTTTGAATATAATTCAAAGTTTTCATTTAAACGATGTATCTTTACGCAGTATTTAAACAAGATAATAAAGAGTGTATTATGAATGAGATTGAACAAGCTATGATGGGAGGAATCGTTTTCAAAGGTTCCAAAAGTGATGAATACGCTAAAAATGACGAAAATAAAGTAAAAACGAAAGCGAAGAAGGCTACCCGAATTAAGGGGCTGCATAATTCTGATTCTTCGAAAATGAAGGCAGAAATTCGTAGAAAACGTGCGGCTCGTAAGAGTCAACAAAAAAATAGATGAGCCATTATAGCTCATCTATTTTTTTTTCTCTTTATATCATTTCATGATGTTACTTACCAGCTCAATGGTAGTATTTCAATCCAATAACCATCAGGATCAACGATAAAGTATAACCCCATATCTAAGTTTTCATAACAAACACAATCCATTTCCTTGTGGTATGCTCTTACCTCGTCGTAGTCACCTGCAACTTTAAAGCAAATATGGCTTTCGTTCTCTCCTAAATTGTATTTTTCGGGGTGATCTCTTAACCAAGTTAGTTCCAATTGAAAGCTATTTTTATTGTCAGTCAAATAAACTAATGTAAAAGAACCATCTTTAGATTCTTTCTTTCGTGCAACAGTGAGTCCTAAAGCTTTGTTGTAAAACTCAATACTTTTATCTAGGTTCGTAACATTGATGTTGCAGTGATTAAAATGTGATTCTATTTTCATATCTCTTAAATTTTTATTTGTTGATATTAACGCTAATGATATCATTGATATATAGTTTATGAATAGGTTGCTTAGCCAGCTCTTTTCTTAAATTACTATCAATTACAGATTCTGGAACTATAGACTGAGCAATTGCTCTTTGACAGGTCATGACAATAAGTGGTTTCTCTGCGTCTTTTTCTACAAAAGTAAGTGTGAAAGAGTCAGACTCGTCTAGTGAATCGTAATATTCTTCGCTCATTGAAACAGTCAACAGAACTCTTTCTTTACCGAATAAATTACCTAGTCCAGAGAAGGCGTTTGTAATATTATATTTAATTCCACGATTATTAACTTGTAAATAACAAGACAAGTCCTTATCTGCTAATCGTGCATATATCGAGTTGTTATCGATGTTTTTGACAACGTCTTCTGCTTTGTATTCTTTACTAGTTATAATAAGAGCAGCTTTGTTGTCCTTTTTAATTTCAACTTGTGGAGCATTTGTAGTTTTAGATACCAATAAATGTTTGGTAGCATCGTCTAATATTTGATTTGCAAAATCGACAGTCCCTTTTCTCCATTTACTATATCCTTTGTAAATTTTAGTTTTGGATTTGTTAAGGGCGATTTTATCCGTAATCATCTCTTCTGCTGTGTACCTTTCTTTCTCTTGATACCTAAAATTGATTTTTGTGAGTTGTATGTCACATTCGGCATCTGCAATTCTTAGCTCTAGTTGATAGCTGATGTAAGTTCTATCGAGTGATAGTGCTGTAGATTTAAAAACAATCGTATCATTTCCAACACCTACAATTACCCCTTCTTCCAAATCTTTATATACAACTCGGCTCGTAGGTTCTATAAACTGTGTTTGCATCCACGTATCCATCTGTTGGAAAATTTCTTCTTTACTTGTTCCTGGTAGATGTAGTACTTTTCCAAATACAACTTTCTCTTTAACTTCAGGAACAGCTCCTCCTAAATATTTATCCTCGCTATTTTGTGCATAGCTAAATGTTGTGGTTAGACTTAAGATCAGGACTAACCAAATGTGTTTTACTTGTATCATGTTTTAAAATTTAATTTCAAATTCCTCCCCAGGATGATTTATCTTTAAAAAGGTGGCACCGTTCTTACTTGCAATTTTTTCAAAATCATTTGCTTCAGTATAGTGTTCACCGAAATGCATGGGTGCAAAGTAATGTACTTTTATGTTTTCTACAAATTGCTGAGCACCTAAATAATAGTCTGTCTGCAATCGTTGGTCAACTGGGAACATAACCAAATCGAATTCTCGGTGATGTTCTTTAAGAAAAGCCAATTCCCGAAGGTAAAATTCTTGGGCTTCTTGACTATATTCCTTAGAGGATTCATCCTTCCAATGCCAGTTATTCAGATCGCCTGCGTGGAATATTCTACGACCGTCAATGGTAATGGCAAAAGATATACCTGCATCGGTTGAACCATAGGCCTCTATACATAAGTTATCATCTTTATAACTTTCTCCACGGCCAATAAAGATGGCTTCATTCTTTTTGCAACACTCTTTAGATTCGAGAATATCAGAAGATAGAATATATTTTATAGTTGGATTGTTTTTTCTCCATTCAAAAATGTGAGGTGCGAAATGGTCGTGGTGGATATGTGTAGATAGCACATAAATGTTTTTATTTGTATTTAATAATACATCTTCCACTAGTTTCTTTGGACTGCTGCTTATGTTGGCATCTTTGTAATAGTCGATAATAATCATCGAATTCATAGTCTCAATGGCGAATCCACTGTGGTAAATATAGTATAGTTTCATGATTTTTTAGTTTTAGAGTTTCTATTTTAATGAAGAGTAGAACAAAGATAACTTTGTGAAGTTTATTTACGGAGCTATTCTATCAATAGTCCAATCTCCTTTATTTGTTTTTCGATATAAGAATCTATCGTGAAGACGGCTCGGGCGTCCTTGCCAAAATTCAATTCGATTTGCTGTCACTGCATACCCACCCCAATTAAGGGGGCGTTCGATGGTTTGGCCAATCCATTTGGCAGATTCGGAAACAAATTTGCGCATCAGCTCAAATCTACTGCTTATTGGTTGACTTTGTGGAGATATTCTGGCTCCAATTTGACTTTTATAAGGACGTGTACGGAAATATTCGTCAGATATTTCTGGAAGAATTTGTTCGGCTATTCCTTCAATATGGATTTGTCTTTCTAACTCGTGCCAAACAAAGGTTAATGAGATAGCAGGATTTAATCTCAGGAAGCTACCTTTTCTGCTGTTGTAATTTGAGTAGAAAATAAATTTAAAATCTCGAAACTCTTTTAGTAATACGGTTCGAGTTGAAGGTGTACCTTCTGGTGATACAGTACCGACAATAACTGCTGTAGGTTCGTTCACCTTTCCTTCGATGGCTTCATTAAGCCATTTTTCAAAAAGGACAAAAGGGTTATCTGGGACGCTGTTTCTAGATAATCCCTTCTTTGTATATTCTTGTCTAATTGACCTTAGGTTAATATCCATAGTGTAGTTCTTAAATTGTATTTGTAAAATGCTACGCATTAAGAACAAGCAAGGGCTACTAAATGTTGTTTAGTAGCCCTTGGAATCTTTTAAAGAGTAACTTCGTTTTGAAGTTCGTTCTTCTCAAAGAAATCTTTAATGTTGGTTAATGTTGTATGTGAAATATTACTTAAAGCTTCTCGTGTAAAGAAAGCTTGGTGTGAAGTAACAATTACATTGTTAAACGATAGTAATCGAGCTAACACATCATCATCAATGATACTTTCCGACTTATCTAGGTAGAAGTAATTACCCTCCTCTTCGTAAACATCTAGTCCAGCCCAGCCAACCTTTTTGCTTTTAAGTCCAGCAATAAGTGCATTTGTATTGATTAAAAGACCACGTCCAGTGTTGATAATCATCACACCTTTTTTCATTTTACTTATCGAGTAATCATTAATCAGGTATTTTGTATCGTCTGTAAGTGGGCAGTGAAGAGAGATGATATCCGAATTTTTATAAAGTTCGTCAAGGGTTACATATTTGATATGGTGTTCCTCGGCGAACTTATGGTCAGGGTAAAGATCGTATGCCAATATTTCGACACCAAAACCTTTTAATATTTGAATCAAAATTTTGGCAATTCTACCTGTACCAATTATCCCAGCCGTTTTACCATGCATGTCGAAACCTAGCAGACCGTGAAGTGAGAAATTACCATCACGAGTTCTCCATGTTGCTCTAGGAATTCTTCTGTTAAGTGCAAGCATCAATGCAACAGTATGTTCTGCAATTGCATAAGGTGAATAGGCTGGAACGCGTACAACTTTAATGCCGAACTCTGCAGCAGCTTCTAAATCTACATTATTAAATCCAGCGCAACGCAATGCAATTATCTTAACTTTGAATTCTGCTAGTTGTTGAATAACTTCTCTATCTACGGTATCGTTAACGAAAACGCAGACCGCATCTGCATCTTTAGCTAGTACAATATTATTCTTGTTTAAGTTGCCTTTGTAGAACACTACATCATATCCATAATCTTTGTTGGCCTCCTCAAATGACTCTTCATCGTAAGGGTGTGAGCCGAAAAAACAAATCTTTAAACTCATTATCTGTATTTTTAATATAAAAAAGTAAGAACTAATTTTGAAAACGGGTGCAAAGGTATGAAAAATATCTTGATTCGACACAATAGATAAAATCTTAAAATCTTAGGTTGAGATACTTGTATATAGGCTTATGGTTACTGTTATAATAGTTGTAAATAAAACAATATAGTAGGTTATATGTGAAATTGTGCACATAATAATTTGTAATGTGCAATTTTATAGTACCTTTGTCGCCTGATAAATCAATAAAACAATTTATGAGAAAGAAATTACTCTCTTTTTGTGCTCTATCTTTAGTTTCTTTTGCAACGTATGCAGGAGGGTTATTGACAAACACAAATCAACACGTTGCCTATTTACGTAACTTGGCAAGACAATCTTCTACAGAAATAGACGCTGTGTATTACAATCCTGGAGGAACTGCATTCTTCAAAGAAGGTTGGAGTTTGTCTTTTAATGGACAAAGTGCATTTCAAACCCGTACAATTAATTCGACTTTTGGAAAAGAAAATATGTTTCCTGGATTTAGCGCAAATATAGATAATCAGGATCCGAAAAATTATACTAAATCATTTAAAGGAGACGCTGCAGCTCCATTTTTACCAAGCCTTTATCTAGCTTACAAGAGAGATAAATGGACTTATTCTGGAGCAATATCTGTAATTGGTGGTGGTGGAAAAGCTACATTTGATTATGGTTTACCATCATTTGAGTCAATTGTTTCTTTATTACCTGTTGCTTTAAAAGGTATGGGTGTAAGTAAGTATGGTGTAGATTCATATATTAATGGTAAACAATTAATTTTTGGTTTCCAAATGGGGGCTGCTTACCAAATCAATGAAAATTGGGGTGTGTTTGGTGGTGTTCGTATGAATTACGTAAGTAATAAATATACTGGATACATTCGAAATATTGAAGCTAATTTTGGTGGAGGTGCAAAGATGGAAAAAGTATCGAGCGTATTATCTCCTATCGCAGCAGACCTTTTCAAACAAGCTAATGATTTGAAAGAAGCTGGAAAGACAGAAGAAGCACTAGCTGTTACAAAGAAAGCTAATGAAGTTGGTACGTTAGCCGCTTTGTCTGAAGATAAATATTTAAATGCTACGCAAACAGGGTGGGGGGTAACTCCAATTGTAGGTGTGCATTATAAAAATGGCAAATGGGATGCTTCGATGAAATTCGAAATGCGTACGAAGCTTAATATTGAAAATAAAACAAAAAGAGACGATACGAAGATGTTTAAGGATGGTGTGAATACGCCAAACGATCTTCCAAGTATCTTAACTTTTGGTGCAACCTATCATATTTTACCAAGTCTTCGAGCATCGGTTGGTTATAACCATTATTTTGATAAAGGGGCGAAGATGGCTAATGGTAAACAAAAGCATATCAAACAAGGCACAAATGAATATTTAGGTGGTCTTGAATATGATATTTGTGACTGGGCTTTAGTTAGTGCAGGACTTCAACGTACAAAATATGGTGTGACAGGTAAATACCAATCAGATATGAGTTTCTCTGTAAGTTCAATGTCTTATGGGTTAGGTGCAGCCTTTATGCTTGCAAAGAATGTGAAGCTAAATGTTGCTTATTTCTGGACTAAGTATGACAAGTTTAACAAAGAGGATGTTGTAAATATTGCAGGATTAACACCACAACCATTGCCAATTAGCTACGAGTTCACAAGAACTAATAAAGTGTTTGGTGTAGGTATAGATTTTACATTTTAATACTCCATTTCTTTTAACATAAAAAAAGGTCAAGTAATTTAAAATTACTTGACCTTTTTTTATGCTTTAATTTTCGATATTGGCTCCTTTTAATGCTGTTTATCACCCTGTTTATAGGGCTTGTATCTGTGGTGTAGTTCCCTTTGAAAGAAGACACAGTCTTCTTTCAAAGGGAACGCAGTCTTCCTAGGGAGAGAACAGATTTATCATAGGGAGGTAAATACAGACCAAGTGAATGAGAACCTCAGATTACTCCATTGAAACACATACTGTGTTAATAAATGTTACTTATGGATTTGGTATATGCTATAACTTAATAAATGTAAATTTATTAAACTGTATTTCTTGAGTTTATTCTTGTTCTATTCAGATTGTACTGCTTGATGTAGATTCATAATGTTGATTTTAATGATTATAGTATATCATTGTATTTGTGTTATGCGTTTATAGATATCATTATGTTACAAAAAGAATACAAATAGCATTCTATAACTAATAATATTTATTAATGTTAATAATGTCACTTTATGGTTAATAGTTGTAGTTTTGAGTTTTATTTTAACAACATGAAATATTAGTTCTAGAATCTTTATTTAGCATAAATAGCGTATTGGTGCTATTCTAGTGTAAATCTCCTTGTAATATCTACATTTTTTAATAAGTGTAAAACTTTTAAAACAAGCTCTATTAATTAATTTTCCAGCCATAATGTCTACTATATACTTCACTATTAATACTATGAAAGGTTTTTTTAATTAAATTTAAAACTATAGCTTTCTACTTAACTTTATAAATATCACTTTATTAAAATCGCAATTTATGAGGAAATCAAAGCTATTAATGTTTCTTCTATTTCTCGTTATGAGTATGGGGTATGCATTCGCTCAGACAAAGGCTGTTGAGGGGGTTGTACTTTATATGGAAGATAATGAACCCGTAATTGGGGCAACTGTTGTTGTAAAAGGTTCAACAACAGTGGG
>JASLDF010000131.1 GCA_030151635.1 Bacteroides sp.
AAATTCATGATATCGTTTTTGATGGCCAATATTTACTTGGTGTATCTCAAAGTGAGTATACTTTTACTCGCACTGGTCGAACAGAACTAAGTAATGATAATACACTTGTAATTACGACAGATTACCCCTTGGGTTGGACAATTGATAAAGTTGTTGATAATGTTGGGAAAAGTGAAGCTTGGCTGAGTACAAGTGTTTCAAAAGGAGGAGCACAAAGTACAGAAGTGAAGTTGTTATTTGCAGAAAATGAAACTTTAAATGTTCGTACAGCTTTCATTCATATTAGTGCTGGACGGCTTAAGCATGTGGTCTCAGTGCAACAAACAACAGAACTTGATTTTTTTATTTCTATTTTAAATGAAAAAGGAGAAGATATAAATGAATTGAATTTTGATGCTGTAGGTAGTAATCCTATAGATGCTCAGTCTTTTAGTGTAAGCTGGAATCCAGCTTCTACACCATTGAGTTTGAACCTTGTTCCTTATTTAGAAAATGGCTTCGTTTTTAATTCAGGCGGTGGGTATGATAAAATAGAGGTCGAAGGGTTATTAGAAGGAGGAAGTAAAAAGTATATTATCAAACCTATCGATTTTACATTAGAAGAACTAGCTAACAATCCCTTTATAAGTCGTAGCTCTTTCGTGATTTACACATTGTCAGACGGTGGTGTTTCTATAAACAAAACGGTGGCATTAAATCATCGAGCCTTGAACTTATTCCATAGCGAAGAATCGTCTTATAGTTTAAATGGTGATCGACATGCTTTTTATATTCGTTCGAATATGGTTTATACCATTGAGAAAAAAGATGATCGGGATAATGTAATGACTTTATTAACAACTTCTGGAAAAGTAAATATTACAGAAAAAGGGGAGCCGGTGTTTTTTAATCTAAAGAAAGATGAAAAAATAGATCAAACATTTGTAAAGTTAATAATAAAGAGCCCTACGAATCAATTTGTCCCACAGGAGGTTTTGATAAATTGCAATTCTAATTTTAAAGGTTATTAAATGTCTGCTAACAGTTATATGGCTGTACAAGGTGATCATTAAATATAAAGACAATGCAGTGAATATCGTCTTGCCCACCTTGATAAAAAGAATGATTATTGCAGGTTCTATTCGATGTGTTAAAGTGTAATATAGCAGTGAGAGTAAAATAGATTTATCTAATCAATAGATTATAGTACAATGAAATTAAGCATATGAAAAAATATATTTATACTTCTTTAAGCCTATTGATCAGCTTACTATTATTTAGTGGCTGTATTTCGGAACAGTTTCCTACAGATGCTACTACAGGAGATGTTGACCAAAAAATGGTGAACTTTGTGGTGAGTGTTTCTGGGACTCAAAAGTCGTTGACACGTGCATTGACCGTTGAGAATGAAAATACTGTGAAGACTATTGAGGTGTTGCTGTTTGATCAAAATGGTGTCTATACTCACATGCCTATTTTTAATGATCAGATTGTACAAAAACAGAATGGAGAGTTGTCTTTTACGATAAAAGTTCCCGTAGGTACTTTTAATATGGTTGTGATTGCAAACTCTAGGGCTGCAGTTTTAAAATTGATGAATCAAATATCTGCAGGTTCAACACAGAAACAAGAGGTGTTGGATAAATTACTTTTGGAAAATCCTTCGATGTGGATAGTGAATGATGCTCAAAGCGAATACAAACACATTCCAATGTCTGGTGAGATTCCTAAACTAGTTGTTTCTGGAGATAAACCGATAGTGCAAGGGGTAACTTTGGTCCGCATGTTGTCGAAGATTGATGTAAAGTTAAGTGATTTATCAAAAGAAAAATTCGACCTTAAAGATATTTATCTATATAACTATAGCGAAAGAGGTAAAATTGCTCCTGATACAAAAAACTGGAATAGCGATTTAAACGCGGTTGTTGCAGCTTCTTTGCCTGTTAATTACCAGTCTACTCTAGGTTCATCTATCTTTTACAATGAATCGATGATTCAAAAAGTAGGCAATAGAGGGGTAGGTTGCGAAAATGTAATTTACACACCAGAAGCTGCTCAAGGTACTGGAAATAATGATATGGAAAAAAATATCTGTCTAGTATTAGGGGGAGTTTATGAAGGAGATATTTTACCCACATATTATCGTGTTGATATTGCAAGTAATACTAACGGACAGTTGTCTTATATGGAGGTGAAAAGAAATCACCAATATGTGATGTTGATTAAAAAGGTTTCTGGACCTGGTTTTACTGATCCTGAAACGGCACTTAAATCTCGACCTGTAAATATTGAAGCAAATGTTGTGGAGTGGAATCAAGGAGGATTGGATGATATTGCTTTCGATGGACAACATTTATTAAGTGTTTCTCAGAGCAAATTTGTACTTGGAAAACTAGAGAGAACAACAGAAAGTAAGGACAATAGTCTTTTTATTACTACAGATTATCCTACGGGCTGGACCATTGATAAAATAGTTGATCAAGATGGTAAAAGTGTAGATTGGTTAAGTTTGAGTGTTACTAAGGGAGCGGCTAAAAAAACAGAAACGAAGTTGCTTTTATTGGAGAATCGAACGAATGAAAGTCGTAAAGGTTTTATCCACATTGCAGCTGGTCGTTTAAAATACATTGTATCGGTCGAGCAATTGACAACATCGGATCTCTCTTTGTTGATTACTGACGAGAAGGATATCGAGGTTGTAAGCTTAGATTTTATCTCGATTGATGGCTTGTCTGTTCCAGCTCAAAAATTTAAAGTTCAATGGACACCTACTGAGTCGCCGTTGTCTACTATTTTGACTCCTTACTTAGGTGGAGGTTTCTTATTTGATAAAAATAGTGGTAACGATGTAATTGTAGCGGGAGAATCTTTGTTGGGTGGTGAAAAGAGATATACGATTAAACCTCAAGATTTCAGTACCGAAGAGTTACTAAAAGACCCTTTCCAAGTGAGAAGTTCAATTTTAGTCTATTCTTTAATGGATAATGGTGCTAGTTTGAGCAAAACAATGATGTTGAATCATCGTGCATTAAATTTGGTGCATTATGAAAAAGAGGTATATGATTTGGATGGTGAAACTCACGAGTTTTATATTCGTTCAAATATGCCTTACATTGTAGAAGTTAAAGATGATGAAAAAAAAGTTTTATCTTTGAAAACAACAGAAGGAGATGTAGACATTAGTGAGAAAGGTACGCCTATTTGTTTTGATTTAATCAATGATAGCGATGGAAAAATAAAGGAAACTATTGTTACTTTATTAATAAAGAGTCCAACTAATCTATTTACCCCCCAAGAAGCTTTGATAAATTGCAAATCTGTAGGAGCTCAAGATAAAGGTCCTGCTAATTGTTATATGTTGCAGCCAAAAGGTCAACCTATTCAAATACCTGTTGGAAGATGTAATGAATGGATAAATGATGCTATGGATCCTAGTAAAGTGCATAAATTAGGTGTTGATGAGGAATTTGATGTGAAATTGTTATGGACTGATAATAGTAAAGGGCTGGATTCTAACTCAAATATAAAAAGTGTTGTGGTTGAGGGGAATGGATCCGATGCTAAAATTATCATTGAACCTGGCTCTGAAGAAGGGAATGCTGTAGTTGCTATTACTTCTAAATCAGGTGTTATTTTGTGGTCATGGCATCTTTGGGTTACAGATTATGTTCCTAATGAAAACCTTAAATATATGGATCGTAACTTGGGTGCTTTTGTAAATAATGTTGAAACGAAAGATGATACTCCAATGGGGTATGGCCTCTATTACCAATGGGGACGTAAAGATCCATTTCCTAGTGCTAATTCGCCAAGATCTGGAGAGAATAAGCCTATTCCTACTTATGATGAGAATGGTGTACTTCGTGATGCGAAAAAATTACTTGCTGATGCACCTGAAGAAATCAATAATATACATGTTGCTGTGATGAATCCTCATATTTTTTATAAAGGAAAATCATTAAATACTAAAGACTGGTGCGTGAATGTTAAAGGCGAGAGTCTTAACGATAATTTATGGGAGGTAAATAAGAAGACTATTTATGATCCTTGTCCTGAAGGATGGAAAGTTTCTCATGAGCCTTTTAATAAAATATCATATACATATTCTCAAGGATTAAACATATGCAAAATAGCTCCTGAAAAAGGAGGTGTTTACTTTATTCCTGGGCAAATGGGATACCATAATGGATTGGTATCTGCAGTGACAGTTACTGGTTGGCATTGGACCTCTGATAAGGGGTATGCAAATGCTTTCATTGGAGGAAGTAACGGAGGTATAAGTTGGGTGTCGAAAGAACGTGGCTCTGGTTTGTCAGTAAGGTGTGTTCGTGAGTAAAAAAGATGATTAAGTTTTGGATTAAAGTCGTGAAGATGCCTTATAGTTGTAAGTAACTTTCTTATTTAGTAGTCTAAGTTTTTAAGGGATAAGAGAGTTTATATTTACTGACCAATGCTGAATTTTATTGAGAAATGTTTAGATAAAACTTTATACAAAATAAAAAAGCTTCACCAAATTGGTGAAGCTTTTTTATTTTCTGTCGTAAGTCGATTACTTAGCAAGAGCAGTTGCGATATCAACAGCTACAGCAACAGTACAACCAACCATTGGGTTATTACCGATACCTAAGAATCCCATCATCTCAACGTGAGCAGGTACAGAAGAAGAACCAGCAAACTGAGCATCAGAGTGCATACGTCCCATTGTGTCTGTCATTCCGTATGAAGCAGGACCAGCAGCCATGTTATCTGGGTGAAGTGTACGACCAGTACCACCACCAGATGCTACAGAGAAGTATTTTTTGCCCATTTCGTTACATTCTTTTTTGTATGTACCAGCAACTGGGTGTTGGAAACGAGTTGGGTTAGTTGAGTTACCTGTAATAGATACGTCAACACCTTCTTTGTGCATAATAGCAACACCTTCTCTAACGTCATCAGCACCGTAGCATTTTACTTTAGCACGAGGGCCGTTTGAGTAAGCGATTTCTTTAACGACTGTAAGTTCAGAAGTGTAGTAATCAAATTTAGTATCAACAAATGTAAAACCATTGATACGAGAGATGATTTGAGCAGCATCTTTACCAAGACCGTTCAAGATACAACGTAGAGGTTCTTTACGAACTTTGTCTGCTTTAGCTGCAATTTTGATTGCACCTTCTGCAGCAGCAAATGATTCGTGACCTGCAAGGAAAGCAAAACATTTAGTCTCTTCGCGAAGAAGACGAGCAGCAAGGTTACCGTGACCGATACCTACTTTACGATCTTCTGCAACAGAACCAGCAATACAGAATGATTGTAGTCCAAGACCGATAGCTTCAGCAGCTTCAGCTGCATTTTTACTTCCTTTTTTAATTGCGATAGCAGCACCAACAACATAAGCCCATTTTGCATTTTCAAAACAGATAGGT
>JASLDF010000147.1 GCA_030151635.1 Bacteroides sp.
CTCAATTTATGTGTAAATTCTCCCGTTGGAGTTTGTTGGCTTTCTGTGTTTCTAAAGCTATTGAAGGTGTTTTCTGCATGCTCATAATCAAAACGAAGCCCTGCATTTGCCGATAATCCTTCAATAAGTATATCATTCCATGTGGACTGATGATATAAAGCGATGCCATAAGTAGGAATGTTATAGTTCTTTTCCACTTGATATTTTTGAGGAATAAAGTCGACATTTACATCATTCTTTATTTTTTGATAGAAACCAAAAGCACCAAATAGCCAGTTGTATTTCGAATTGATAGCCGATTTAATGGTAATCTCTTCCGAAGCCATGTGCTGTTGTTGGTCTTGTTTTGTGAAATTTAAAGGCTTTTCGGAAAAATCTTGGTCAATGCGTTGATGATCTGTGTAATATTGAAAAGAAGACTGGCTATTTACCTTTATATAAGTTCCAGTATATTGAAGGTTTATACCAGATGAGCTTATTAATCTTCGGTATGAGCTATCTCCGTCGTAGCGAATAGGGCTTATTTTGTGAGTTTCAGTATTGTATTTTGCATATGGATACCCTCCTTGGTTTGTATAATCAAAGGAAGAGATAATCTTTAATAGCCAATTGGAATTAATTCTCCAATCGTAACGAATTCTGCCAGTTATTGCATCAGATTCATCTGCTTTTTTATTTAAAAATTCATTGTCGTAATATCCACCATCATAATTGTATGAAGCCGACAACGAAAGTCCCATATCTTCTTTTAAAAGTAAAGCATGATTGGCAGATAATATGTAGTGGTTATAATTACCGCCGGTGAAGCGTAAATCTGTTCCTTGTTTGCTTAGTGGCGATTTTGTGTTCACGTCAATGACTCCTCCCATTGTATTACGTCCATAAAGTGTTCCTTGAGGACCTTTTAACACATCTATTTGCTCAATTTGATGCAAGTTGAAGTCGAACGTAGATTGTTGAAAATAAGGAATGCCGTCTATGTATAGTCCAATTGCAGGTGTGCCCGTTTTGTTACCAATTCCACGAATGTAAATTGGTGAAGTTAGTTTTGATCCATAATCAGGCATGTATAGATTGGGAACTACTGCCGTAATGTCTTTGATGTTATTGAAATTCTCTCTTTCTAAAAAAGAGGCACTTAGTGAACTGGCTGACTGAGGGGATAATTGATACGATTTATCTTGTTTAAATCCGACTACTACTACTTCGTCTAACTGTTTCGGATAGGCAGAGAGTAATGAGTCTATGTAGTCTTCAGAGTCTATCTTTAAGGGGATAGATGTTAGGGGAATACTATTTGAAGCCATCATTGGCAAGTTGCCAACAAGGAGTAGTAATGTGAGTAATTTGAATAATCGCATTTGCAATAGCTGTGTTTAGTTTGATCATTGCAAAGTAAAATAAATAATGCTTATCCCTCAATCCTCATTTGTTATGAATTTACAGGAACTTGTTGTTGTTTTTTAGTTTTAAGCAAAAAAATATGGAGAATCCTATACGTGGATTCCCCATATCATTATCGAGTGATAGAATATGTTACTTTAATTCATATCCCATTGATTTTCCTTTTCTAATGGCAGGAACGCCTTTGTCCATCCACTCCGGAATTGGGTCACCTTTCAAGTAGTGATCAAAGAACTGTTGAAGACGAATACTTAAATCTTTTCGGTTAACTCGTTTGGTTAAGTTATGTTCTTCATTATTGTATTGAAGCATCCAAACAGGTTTTTGAAGACGGCGCATTCCCATAAATAATTCAACTCCTTGGTACCATGGTACAGCACCATCGTTATCGTTGTGCATAATTAAAAGTGGAGTTTCAATTCGGTCGGCTTTAAAGATTGGGGAATTTGCTATGTATAGCTCTGGACAATCCCAAAGTGTACCCCCAATTCTACTTTGCCCCATTTCGTATTGAAGTTGACGGCTAGTTCCTGTTGACCATCTGATGCCACCATATGCACTAGTCATATTAGAAACAGGTGCACCAGAACCTGCAGCCTTAAACATATTTGTTCGTGTTACAAGATAGGCAACTTGGTAACCTCCCCAACTTTGTCCTTGAATGGCCATGTTATCTTTATCTACCCAGCTATTTTTAGCCATAGCCTCTGCACCCGATACAATACAGTTGTATGCAGATTCTCCAGGAAGACCTGCGGTATAATGTATGTCTGGGCAAAAAACAAGGTATCCACGACTCACGTAGAATGAAATATTGATAATCGACCAGCTTGGTTGAGGTACATAGTGTTGATTAAGATCATCCGAATGTGTTTCATAGAAATAAATCATCATTGGGTATTTCTTGTTAGCATCAAAATCTTCAGGTTTGTATAGTAGTCCTTCTATCTTTTTGCCATCATATGCATTCCAATTTACTAACTCGGCAGTCCCCCAATTGTAATCTTTCATTTGAGGATTAATATGACTCAACTGTTTAGATGTCTTCCAAAAGTTTTTGGTAACCCAAATGTCAGGAGTTGTAGTGAAGTTTGACTTGTTGTATATGTAGGTCTCGTTTTCTTTGGCTTTAGCCAATACTTTAAATTGATACGGAGTTTGCTTGATATAGGCAGTTGGTGCTTTTTTATCATTTACACGTACATTTGCTAGAGCTTCATCTTTAGTTATGTTGTTGAAGACACTAAGCAATAATTTATCGTTGTTTTCGAAGTATCTTTTTTCTGGATCAGTATCGAGAACACGATATGAAAGTTTGTTTTGTCTTCCAGATTGGTTTGTGATACATGTGTTTTTTCCAGCACTGGTTAAATCGAATTTCCAAATGTCAAACTTGTCGTATAGCAACACAGAATTATCATTTTCTGTCCAACCCGCTACGCCATAAGGGTAAGGTTCACTTGGAGTATCGTTAGACTCATCCCAGAAATTAACAGCCAAGTTCCCTGTTAAATTGGTAATTTCGTTTGTTTCTAAATTAAAGCTATACCAATTTAAATCTTCTTTTTTATATAGAAGTAAGAATCTACCACTTGGTGAAAGTCGTGGGTAGCCAATGAAATTAGTAAACAGAAGTTTTCTTTCACCAGAGCTTAAGTCAATTTTATAAATATCAACACCTGTTGATACACTCCACTGTTGTGCAATGGCATAAGGTGCTTTGTCAAAAGCGATGGCGTATTTTCCATCACCACGATTCATTGTGTTAACCGATTCTTGCGCATTGGTAGATAGCACAATCATTTTGTTAGGCTCATCAAGATTGATAAACGTATCGTAAGTTCTAGTTAATTCTCTAGCTTTGTTTTTTAGTTGACTAGGCTGTACAGCGTAGTCTTGATAGTGCCAAATGTCAAGTGCAGAAACTTCATCACCATCCGTAATTGTGTCTTGCGGTAGAGTTAATGGTGCAATAGAGCTGAAAATACGCTTGCCATTTTCACTAAATCTAATGCTGCTATTGGTTGTGAAGTGCCAGTTTTGAGGCAATCCAGTAACGTAGTTGGTATCAATTAAAGCTACAGGAGTATTAGAGTTGTCTACGTGGTATAAATTAAAATTACGATTTGTAGGAAGTATTGAATCTTTCGAAGCAAAATAGGCTAGTTGCTTTCCGCTTTCATCAAATACAGGAGTCTTATACTCATAGAATCCTTTTGATAAGAGTTGTTTCGTTTTACTATCTAGGTCGAATAGGAAAAGTTCTTTCTCTTTGTTTATAGTATCTTTTTTAGCA
>JASLDF010000169.1 GCA_030151635.1 Bacteroides sp.
CATTTTAAATTTCAACATGTTAACCCATTTCACATCTTTCATGAATTCTTCTTGGCTAATCAACCAACCAGCACCTAAAGACCAGAAATTACCCCATCTATTATCTTTGTGGAAACGAGATGAACCATCTCTACGGAATGATAAAGAACCGAAGTATTTATTATCATAGTTGTATTGTGATCTAAACAAATAACCTGCAGTACTGTATTTTTCAGTACTCGAACCAACAATAGGTTTCAAGATAGCGTTATCTAAGTCCATGTTATCAGGGTTGTAAATTTTCTCTTTACTACCCGATAAGCTTTGCATTTTCAAGTCATAAGCCTCATATCCTACCAAGAAATCGACTCCATGTTTATCGAAATCAACATTATAAGTTAATAATGCTTGTTTATTAATTGATGCATGTCTTAAACTAGCAGCTGATAAAATACCACCGCTATTTACAAATTGTCCATAATATGGATTCAAGCGTGTTGCTGTTCTTCTATTAGTTACATCAGTACCAATGTTCAAGCTAAGCACTAAATTTTCAATAAATGAAATGTTAGCATAACCTTTACCACTAAAAAAGTCTGTAGTATATAAACGCTTATCAAGTTCAATTGCAGAAGCAGGGTTTGATTGACTCATGAAAGGTCTTGTACCTGCAGGTCCCTCACCAAAATCATACATTGTATATCCTCTTCTATCCGTCGTAATATCGCCATTTGCATCACGAATATAAAGTGGATAAATTGGAGCAATTGAGTTTGCTACATAGAAAATATTTGCAGAAGAAGAACCAGATTGGTCACGAGGATAGGAACTTTTAGAGTTTACATAACTCATGTTAGCACCAACTTTCAACCATTTTGTTGCTTGATAGTCTGATTTCAAACGAGTAGTATAACGTGTGTACCCCGAGTTAGGAATAATACCTTTATCATCTAAGTAACCAGCAGACATAAAATAATTAATTTTATCACTAGCACCACTAACGCTTACGTTATATTCTTGACGTAAATTACCAGTATCGAAGACTTCATCAAACCAATTATCTGGTTTATAGAAATAGGTCCCATTGCTATAACCTAAAGTGGCATTCGGGTTTAATTTACCATCCATACCTATAAGACCTTCACCTTGAGGTAATGAATATACTTGATAACCTAGACCTCCATCTTTAGGAGTGAAAATAACTTCATTTGCTTTAGCATTAGCCTCAGCTGGTGTCATTTTAGGAACCAAAGGGTTGTAAATTGACTGATATGCTAATTCATAGTATTCTGCTGGGCTCTTGATAACATCATAGTTAGGAATTGCACGTCTGTTACTGCCCCATTTAGCATCAACATTGATTGTTGCTTTTCCATCCTTTTTTCCAGAGCGCGTAGTGATTAAGATCACGCCATTAGCACCACGAGCACCGTAAAGAGCATTTGAAGCAGCATCTTTCAACACTGTCATACTTTCAATATCTTGAGGATTAATAGATGCAATAGCTCCATCATAAGGGACACCATCTACTACATATAACGGATCATTACCTGCAGCAATAGAACCAATACCTCTAATACGAACCTTTGCAGACTCTCCTGGTTGACCATTAGAGCTGGTCGTTTGCACACCAGCAACTTGACCTGAAAGTGCATTAGTCACGTTAGATGCTTGTCTACCGATAATTTTATCACTTTTAACCACAGATGCAGAACCTGTAAACGCCGATTTTTTAGCTTTACCAAACGCAACAACCATTACTTCATCCAAAACTTCAGTATCAGGATAAAGAACCACTCTTACTTTATCTTGAATTTTAACATCTTGTGCTTTCAAACCAATGTATGAAACGACTAGCGTTGTAGCACTCTCTGGTATATTGCTTATCACAAAGATACCATCCATATCCGTAACAGTCCCCATTGACGTACCTTTTACAAGTACACTTGCACCAATTACAGGTAGACCATCTTCATCAGAAAGCACTGTACCAGTAACCTTCCTTGTCTGGGCTGTCATTAACCCAATCCCTACGAATAGGAGGGTTAATAAAGTCATCAATCTTTTCTCCATAAATTCAATCTTGAAGTTCAACTTAATTTTACCTTATTATTATTTACAAAATGCAATTTTATAAAAAAAAAACAAATCATTCAAATATTCACATTAAAAAGTGATATTAGTTACAAAAAGACACATATACAATGTATATTATTACACTTTATTACTGTTTATGTTACAATACGCATAGGTTAGTCAATAAAACACATTTCACTAAAAATCGATATAAATATACACTACTTAGAATGTAAGAATAAATATTCAGATTAAACACACTCATTAATAATAATATATCATTACTAACAAAGACATTTGAATTTTTATAACATCCATTTCATTATGATTACTAAACATCACAATTTTAAATAATGTTTACAATATCTATTAATTTAACTAAATTATATGTAGAATTTCTCTTATCTACGTTACTTACCTCGGCCTCAGATAAATATATTTGATCAATACCAACATTCATAGCCCCTACAATATCAGTATTATAATTATCACCAACCATTACAACTTCCGAAGGAGACAAATTAATTTCTCGTAATACATGCTCAAAAATCCTTTTGTCGGGTTTATTTACACCTATTTCATCAGATAGAAAGACTCCACTAAAGTACTTTTCAATCCCACCCGATTTCATTTTAAGATATTGCATCTCCGTAAATCCATTTGA
>JASLDF010000220.1 GCA_030151635.1 Bacteroides sp.
GAGTATTGATGCTTCAGGTAATTATAAGTGGGTAAATGGTAAAGTCTCTTTATTTCCGATGTGGGGAGAATTAAAGTCTATACACTTAAACCCTGCTAATAAAGTAGTCGAGACAGCGACCTTAATGCGCTCTATTTCTCGTTTTGATTTTGGGTTTAAATATCATCTAAATGAATCGGGACAAGAAGTTTCCGAAATATTGACAGATGAAGATTCGAATGAGTACGCTTTGAAAAGTATTCATGTTTATAATGCACAAGAATATGGTGCAATAGCTCCTAAAAATGAGAATTTAAGTAGTACTGCTTTTGCAGTAGTTAACCCTACACTTCCTAAAAATCCAAAGAAATTAGATCCTATTGTTATTCAATTGGATAATGTAACGCAAGAGCCAATCTCACAAAAGCTCTTTTTGTTAGAGAATACTGGAGGAACTCTCGAAAATAATAAAGATGAAATTACATCATTTGTATTTGGACTTTATAATGAAAGTTTCTCAAACTTAGTGGAAGATGTAGAAACTCACGTTCGCTATTTTAGAGCTGATTTAGCTCGTGATGGAGTAAAAGAAATTGAATCTATGCTTCGCAATGTGAGGTATATGATTAGTCTAGAAAATATTCGTGGTATAGGTTATACCACGCCAGAAGAGGCATACAATCGAAATGTGAGTGTTGTCTTGGATTTTGATATTTTGGATTGGGAAGTGGTTGACTACGAAATACCGCTTTAGGGAGCGTGTTAGTGGGTGTAATTACTTTTGAGTGATATTCTATAACACAACTTTTTAATCCATTTTTAATACAAATATTGAAGATTTTAAATCTTATTTCACGCCAATAAAAGCTTTATCATTAAAATGGGTGTTACAAGATTTTATGATATAAAAAATATTAATATGAATAAGTCATTCCATATAGTTGCTCTTTTGTTACTCTCTTTTATGAGTAGCTGTGTTACCGAAGACATAGACGATTGTGTCTATGACAAACAACTTAAAATTGATTTTAGCTATTTAGCCAATTCAACAGAAAATGTAGTGGCGAACTATATCAGTTTGGCAGATTTATATGTATATGAAAAGGATACTAAGCAAATAGTTCAAATTCCTAAATATACAAAAGATCAATTGGCTAATAAAGACGGAGTAGTTATTAATTTATTGCCAGGTGAGTATATTTTAGTAGCTCTAGGTAATAAAACTCATCACACAGAAAAAAAGAATTCAACACAGCCAATTACTGATTTTTATCATTCAAAACTACTTGCTCACCCGAATTACTATTTAGGTAAAGTAGTTACAGGAAATGATGCCCTTTATATTGCTAAGAAAGAGGTGGTGGTTGTAGATGATAATTCTGATCAGCGTGTCAGTATGAAATTCCATTCTGCTCATGTGAAGTTCGATGTCCATGTCAAAGGCTTAGATGTTGAACCATTGCTAGAGGTTACAGATCTATCGCCCGAGATAAACTTTAACATTCAAGCTACAGAGCAAGAAAAAATAGGTTACAAACCTGAATTTAAGCATAACGTAGAAAAAGAAAGCTTCCAAGCTAAATTTAATACGTGGAGAATCAATGAAACAAACAAAGTCCATTTAGAAGTAACACCAGAAGGTGGATCTTTATATAGTATCAACTTGAATTCTTATTTACACTCTTCTTTACCCAATGTACAATTAGGTCATGAAGAAATATTTATCCCCATACTTATAGAGTATAAGGATTTATCAGTTCAGGTAAAAGTTCCAGATTGGATCACTAAGCCATCGGTGCCAGGAATTGATTAAACCTTTTAGATAAAAAACTATGAACTATTTTAAGGATAGACTGACATACAAATGTATGTCTTAGGAATCACACAACTAAGATTTAATTTGCATTGACCTATGAAAAGAAATAAAAACACATTTTTAGGAAGGAGTATTGTTAGGAGCCTTAAAAAAGCCGGTTTCCTATCATCTTGCCTACTTATGACGATGTTTCTACTAAATTGTACAAGCGATTTAGAGACTTCAAAACCATCTAGCTTTGATGGTGGACCTATATATGACGTGAATTTAAGTTCTAATGTGCGTTTAGACTCTTCTGATTTAACGGAGTCCAATAATGAGATACGATTGGACGATGTTGCCGTCTTGGTATTCGATAAACAAGATAAGTTCTTATATCGTGCTTTAGTTAAGGATAAACAATTTGACGAGCAGCACGGTGTATATCACTTGAAATTTCAAGTCAATAAATCGCTAGATAAATCAGAATTTAATCTTGTATTTATAGCCAACCAGAGGTTAGATAATACGTTATCAGAATATAAAGGTAAAGCCAAATCTGAGGTTTTATCAAAAATGACTTTCTCAAGTTTAGACAATGAAGGAGCTTATAAGTGGGGATTTGATAAAAATACCTCTATCCCAATGTGGGGAGAATCCAAAGCTGTTCTACTCGATCAATCAAAAGTAATCATTGAAGATGTATTATTGATGCGTTCCATTGCACGAGTTGATTTTGGTTTTAACTTTAGTGTTGATGAGTTAAGCCAAGAGAAATGGACGCCATTGACTAATGAAAGTGGAAAAGAATATGCACTGAGTAGTATTTATGTGAATAAGGCGATTAAAAGTGGTCTTATTGCTCCTAAAGATGAGAATCTTGCATTGACAGGTTTTGAAGTTTCAAAGCCTACACTTCCAGCTGGTGCAGGTATGTTGAAACCATTGCATATTCAATTGGACGATTTTACGAAAGAACCAGTAAAACGTAAAGTTTATCTGTTGGAAAATAACGGAGGTACTTTTGATCAAAATAAAACATCTTTAACTTCTTTCGTGATAGGCCTGCATAACGAAAGTCTTTCTAATATTGTGAATGGTAAAGAAACTAACATTCGTTATTT
>JASLDF010000222.1 GCA_030151635.1 Bacteroides sp.
TGAATTATTAAACAAACCGATTGTGATTAATAACTACAATGTTGGTGGAACTTATTCACAGCGAGGGTTACGTTGTAATCTTTGCCAATTAGTAAAGGATAAAACGAATAAGGGACAGCACTATATGTCGCAACATCAACTAGCAAATGGAGTAGATTTTAGTGTCCCTGGTATGGAAGCAGAAGGTGTTCGTAATATTTTGCGTAAGAATAAGGATACAGCTCCATATCCGTTTAGACTAGAAAGAAGTGTTAGCTGGATACATATTGATTGTATGGATATGGCTAATGATGTCAAACTAAATGAGTTTAATCCATGAAAGAGTATATTCTAACAGCGTTTGCGTTTATCGTTGGTGTAATTTTAGGTTTATTCTTAAATAAACAAGATTATAAAACGATCGTAAAAGAAGTCCCTGGTAAGACAATTAAGGAGGTGGTTTATTTGCCACCTCCTAAAATCGAATACGAAAAGCTAAACTTATCCACTATTCCACACTATGTTTTCAAGGAGATAGTAAAAACAGATACAATAACAAACGTTGTTACAATTGATACACTAGCTATTATTAGGGACTACACAGCAATTAAAAACTATTCCTATAATCTCTTTAATAACGAGTACGGAAAGCTCACACTCGATCAAAGTACGCAGTACAATAGCCTAGTTTCTACTTCGTATCATTATGAGCCTATAAAACGAGTTAAATCATTTCAAAGGAAGTGGCAATTCTTAGTTGGTGCAGGATGCTCCAGCAATAATTACATAGGGCCAACTGCAAGTATCATTTATAAAAATATTGGAATTATTGGAGGGTATAAGTATAGTTTTAGTGAGAAAAAGAATGTGGCTGATTTTAGCTTGATGTTTAAGCTGTAGACGTTATAATAAATATTCGCCATATTTCTCCATAAATGAATTATGTCTTTGCGCAGTTGTAGTTCTTAGCTTATCGATTTTTTCAATAAGTTGGTTTAATACTTGCGAACTATTTGATGAGATATTTTTTATTAACGATTCTTTATTCTTCAAGTTTAAATAAAATTTATTTATGATATTTGTACTCATATAAAGATTATCCTCAAATTCAATACTTCTGTTGCTTAGCTGAGAATCCATCATGTCTAAATAGTGAGTCATTATTTCACTTAGTAAAAACTGTGCAAATTTTTCAACATTATTATTGAGAGCCCTATCCAATGTTAGTATTGTAGAGACTAGGCTATTCCAATCAGATGTTTTAATATGGGGAGTGTATAGGTCTAGTTGAGATTTTAAATAGCTTATTTCATATTTATATTTAGAAAGTAATTGGTTAACTTCAATGTTATTAGTGTTTATTTGGCTTTCTAGCTTGTTTAATTTTTCTATGTAAATTTCTTTGTTTTGGAGTATTTTAAGACGTAGTTCTTTTTGAGAGGATTCATACTTTTCAAGCTTAGTGTTATTTTCCATAACATTATAAATCTGAAAGCCAACTATAAATGTTGCGATAACACCAATAAATGTTGCGATGATGCCAATAAAGGATTCATGAGTTATATGTACATCAGCCTTAAAAAACAAGCAGATCATTGCAGTTATACTAACTATACAAAATGATAGAACTAGAAATTTGGAGAGATTGTTTTTCATAATATATAATCTTGTAATTTTTATATAAAGGTACTTATAAATATTATATAAAATAAAATAGTCCCCTGATTTAAAGAACAGGGACTAGTCTAATGTACTTATGTGTACTTCGATATTATAGACGTGATGTTGAAAAGTGCTTGTAGTATCCAAAAGAGTATAACGACCTGTAAAAATATATAGGTGTGAGAACCTCCAGCTCCACTGGAAGTACTCTGAAAGAGAGTACATAGAAAATATTAAAAACAGATAATTGCTGTTAGGTGAAAATTTATGGTATAAACACTTGTAATGGGTCGTGTTGTATAAGAACGATGTATAAAAGAGTAGCTATAAAAGATTTCTTTGTAGTATTTTGTATATTTGTTGAAACAAAATGAAAGGCTTAATATTATTTTATATGGCAAAGAAAGAAATACTAACTGATTTTTGGGTGCGTGATTTACTCAAAGAAGCGGATATCAAGTTTGGGGCACAAGGTAGCAACATCAAAGAGGTTGATGAAGCTTTAAAAACAGCATCAAAAGCAGGAACAGGAAACGTTGGTTTTCCAGAATTTACAGCAATCGTAAAAGATTTTTTAATTGTCATCGAAAATAAAGCTGATGTTAGTTATCATATTAAGCGAAATGATAAGAATCTGATTAGTTCCGATACTATAAGTATTAAAGACTATGCTGTTAATGGTGCGTTATTCTATGGATTACATCTAGCAAAACACACTAGTTATAAAAAAATAATAGCAATTGCTGTTTCAGGTAATGAAGCTAAACATAAAATATCTCCAATCTTTATTAATGAAAGAGGTGATTATAAAGAGCTAAGTGATATAGAGACTTTTACACTAATTAGCGAACAAAATATTGAAGAGTATTATTTGAAAAATATTCTTAAAGAAGAAACCCCTGAAGAAAAAACAACAATAGAGATTTTGAAAGATGCAAAAATCCTACACGAAGATTTAAGAAATTATGGAAGTATTCAAGATAAGGATAAACCATTAGTTGTATCAGGAATATTACTAGCTTTGCGTGAAATGGATTTTAAAGGTTTTGATATAGAAAGCCTTACTGGGGATGAAATCAATACGGATGGGGAAAAGATATATAAAGCTATTGAAGATAATCTAAAGCGAGCAAGAGTTTCACCAGATGTCAAAAAAGACAAACTGCTTAGTCAATTTTTAATAATAAAAGATACCGTAGGTATCAACGAGATTAATCCTCATTTGGGTAAGACTCCATTAAAACACTACACCGAGTTTTTGTATAAAAACATTTATCAAAACATAAAATATATCAATTCATCAGAGGATTATTTAGGTCGATTTTATGGTGAGTTTATGTCTTATTCAGGAGGAGATGGTCAAAACTTAGGAATAGTACTCACTCCGAAACATATTACAGAATTATTCTGTGACTTAGCAGAGTTAAAACCTACTGATAGTGTGTTAGATCCTACATGTGGGACAGCAGGCTTTTTAATTGCTTCAATGCATTATATGCTGTTACAAGCAAAGAATAAGCGAGAGCAAGACAATATTCGAACTAATTTATTACATGGTTTTGAATTACAACCTTATATGTTTACTATTGCCACAACGAATATGATTTTGCGTGGTGATGGAAAAAGTAATTTAGATCAAGAAGATTTTTTGAAACAAAATCCAGCTCAATTACAGTTGAAAGGTTGTAATGTGGGAATGATGAACCCTCCATATTCTATGGGAACAAAGGCTAATCCAAGTTTATATGAGATAAATTTTACTGAACACTTACTCAATAGTATTACAATAGGAGGTAAAGTTGTTGTTATAGTTCCTCAATCAAGTATGACGGGGAAAACGAAAGAAGAACAAGCTTTAAAGGCTAATATTCTCAAATTTCACACACTTGAAGGCGTAATCACACTAAATAAGAACACATTTTATGGTGTAGGAACTAATCCTTGTATAGCAGTTTTTACAGCAGGTATCCCTCACGATCAAGATAAAATAGTAAAGTTCATTAACTTTGAGAATGATGGCTTTGAGGTTCAAAAGCATAGAGGTTTAGTAGAAACTATTGAAGCCGTAGATAAAAAGCAACATCTGCTTGATGTGTGGTTTAATCGATTGGATACTGAAACAAAATTTTGTGTGGAAACGACTATCGAAGCTGATGATGAATGGTTACATTCATTTTATTATTTCAATGATGAAATACCCATAGATGCTGACTTTGAAAAAGCTGTAGGTGATTATCTTACCTTTGAATTTAATATGGTAATGCAAAATAAAGGATATTTATTTGAAGATGAAGGACGTATCGACTAATTGGAAATTATTCACTTTAAGTAACCTTTTTTCTGTTGATAGAGGTACGAGGCTAATAATTCAAAATCGAAGACCTGGTATCTATCCATTTGCAACAGCTGGATTTACAGATCAAGGAATATCTTCATTTATTGATAATGAAGAAAATCAAACATATAAGAATGTAATTACAATTGATATGTTTGGTAATACTTTTCATAGACCCTATCCGTTTAAATGTGATGATAACATCCATGTAATACAGACATCTCATTTGTCTCGTAATATCTCAAAATTTATAACTACTCTTATTAGTATATCAATTGACTCAATTTATAGTTATGGTAAACAGTTTCGATTAAAATCTTTTTTTTTAGTCAAAATTTATTTGCCTATAAATTCTAAAGATGAGCCTGACTATGAATATATGGAAACATATATTAGGGAATTACAGGATAAAAAAGAGAAGGAATATTTAGATTATATTTCTAAGCGTTATAAAGAACTTAAATCAATATCAAGACCTGTCGCATTAGGAGAAAAAGAGTGGGGAACATTTAAAATTATAGATGTATTCACAAATATACAGAGAGGACGTCGTTTAAAAAAAAGTGATCATAAAGAGGGGAATATACCTTATGTCTCATCAACAGCGATGAATAATGGTGTAGATGGTTTTGTTGGCAATACGAAAAATGTACGCGTATTTAACAATTGCTTAACATTGGCAAATAGTGGTAGTGTTGGGGCTACATTTTTTCATCCGTATAGATTTGTTGCTAGTGATCATGTTACAAAACTAGAAAATACAGCTTTCAATAAATATATATATTTATTTGTCGCTTCTCTAATAAAAAGATTAAGCGAGAAATATAGTTTTAATAGGGAAATTAATGACACACGAGTGAAAAAAGAAAAAATATTATTACCTATCAACACTCTAGGTCAACCTGACTATGAGTATATGGAGCAATATATGAGGTATTTAGAATATGAGAAATTGAGTTCTTATATAGAGTTTAAAAGATGGAAAATAAAATGAAACGCTCAAAATAAGATATAGATGACGCTTTTATGTACATAGAAATTGATATAATTTCTTTAAACTCTTTTATCATTTTATGCTCGCTTTAGAAGTTTATTTAAAGTCTTTTGTGCAGACTTAGGTTATGGAAGTTATGAAAATTATAAGTTTTTAGATATCCACAAAAGAATATGTAAAGAACAAATAGTGTAAAATTAGATTTTGTATAAATATAGTAAACAAACAGAGGATGTGCCTTTTGACACATCCTCTTCTTTAAAATTACTTTTCTATTGATATCAAGCATGAATTATGCCTCAAAATAACTTTTTGGGCTCAAAAAAGGGCTCAAATACTATAAGCCCTTAATTATCAACGTTAAATGTGACCCAGATGGGATTCAAACCCATGACCTTCAGAACCGGAATCTGACACTCTATTCAACTAAGCTACTGGGCCAATTACAAACCAAAGTTAGGTATTTATAGTTATTTAAACAACAGAATAATCATATTCTCCACATCAACACCTAAAGACAAAAAGTTACTTTTTATGCACATTACCATTCTTTTTGATTGATAATACAATCTTCACAAATCGATAGAAGGTTATTAATCAATTAATAACTATCTTTGTGAACAAAATAATACATTACAATACATGAGCTATTTTATAAAACCAACTAACTATAAGCCCATACTAGACCTAAAGCAAACAGAGCTCGGAATTAAACATATTAAAGATTTCTTCCAAATCAACTTGTCGTCAGAATTACGTCTTAGACGTGTTACTGCACCTCTCTTTGTACTAAAAGGCATGGGTATTAACGATGACTTAAACGGAGTTGAACGCCCTGTAAGCTTTCCTATTAAAGATTTAGGCGATGCACAAGCAGAGGTTGTTCAATCACTTGCTAAATGGAAACGTTTAACACTCGCAGACTATGATATTGATCCTGGATACGGTATATACACCGACATGAATGCTATTCGTTCTGATGAAGAGTTGGGAAATCTACACTCATTATATGTAGATCAATGGGATTGGGAACGCGTAATCACTGAAGAAGAACGCAATGTTGAGTTTCTAATCGAAACCGTTGAGCGTATTTATGCAGCAATGATTCGTACCGAATACATGGTGTACGAGAACTATCCTAGTATTAAGCCCTACTTACCGGAGAAAATACACTTCATACACTCGGAAGAGTTGAGAGCTAAGTACCCTGATTTATCTCCTAAAGAGAGAGAAGATAGAATTACCGATGAGTTCGGTGCTGTCTTTATTATAGGCATTGGTTCCAAGCTTAGCGATGGCACTAAACATGATGGAAGGGCACCAGACTATGACGATTACACAACGATTGGCATGAATAATCTTCCTGGCTTAAATGGTGATTTACTTCTTTGGGATCGTGTATTAAATCGCGCCGTAGAATTCTCTTCAATGGGAATACGTGTAGACAGAGAAACTCTTTTAAAACAATTAAAAGAGTCAAATAGCGAATACAAA
>JASLDF010000231.1 GCA_030151635.1 Bacteroides sp.
AGCACGTTCTTGCTCATTCATAGGTAATTGTTTTAATATTGGTTAAAATCAAAGATAATTTTTATTTTGATAAGTAGAAATTTGTAGCCTTTAAATTAGCAGAAAAAAAAGATTAATTATTATTTCTACACTAAATATTAATTCACATTACTTATTCCTTAGTGAATACTATTCCTTTGTAATCTAGTTAATTATGATATTAATAATAGTTGTAAATGAAATCGTTTCAAATGAATCTAATATTTCAATAGCGTATCTATCCATATAAATTAACGTTGGTTAGGAAGAATACTTCGGACATCTACGCTCTTTTTATGCCCTCCCTGAGATGACTGTGTCTTCTTACTAAGGAGACACGCTTCTCTTTCAAAGGTAACTCGTTCTTCTCCCTAAGGTAATAAATCTAGCTTTAGGGGTTTTGTAGGCTAGCTGTGGTAGAGGTATAAAAAAAAGGTGAAATTAGTAAATTACTAATTTCACCCTTTGTATTTAGTTGAAGTATCAACTTACCAATTGATCATTTTATTTAATCTATTTTGGTGTCTTCCACCTTCAAAATCTGTAGAGAAGAATTTTGTAAGAATTACATCCGCTTCTTCTTCTGATAGGTATCTTCCTGGTAAAACCAATACATTTGCATTGTTGTGTAGTCTAGCTTGCTCTGCAATAGACTCGCACCAACATAGCGCAGAACGCACACCTTTATGTTTGTTCAGAGTCATGTTAATGCCGTTTCCTGTTCCACAAAGTGCAACACCTCGCTCAAAATCGCCAGCTTCAATAGCATTGGCAAGTGGGTGTGCATAATCTGGATAATCACAACTAGCTGTAGAGTTAGTACCGAAGTCTTTTACTTCATAGCCATGTTCTTTAAGCCATTTTGCAACGTACGTTTTTAGTTCAAAACCTGCATGATCAGAACATATTCCAATTAATTCCATTTGTCTAATATATTATAACATTGATTTAACTTGGTTGTACACGTTTTGTGCAGTAAAGCCTAATTTCTCATCCAACACAGTGTATGGAGCAGAGAAACCAAATGATTCTAGACCAAATACTTTACCATTGCTACCAACAAGACCAGCCAAGTTAACAGGAAGACCTGCAGTTAGACCAAAAATCTTAGCACCATGAGGTAAAACAGCTTCTTGATAAGCAGCATCTTGAGTTCTGAATAGACCTTCAGAAGGAGCAGATACGATACTTACTTTTACACCATCTTTACGTAATAAGTGAGCACCTTCAATCAATGTTGATACTTCAGAACCTGAAGCTACTAGAATGATATCTGGGTTTTTATCTGAGTCAGCAACAATATATGCACCTTTTGATGTACTTGCGTAATCATTACCAGCTGGTAGGTTCTTGATGTTTTGACGTGATAGGATTAAACCTGTAGGAGTTGAAACATTCTCCATAGCTAGTTTCCAAGCTTGAGTTGTCTCTTCAACATCTGCAGGACGAAGAACTAACATTGAGTTTTGACCTTTGTGGTTTTGAAGTTTTTCCATCAAACGAATTTGAGCTTCTTGCTCAACAGGTTCGTGTGTTGGTCCGTCTTCACCTACTCTAAATGCGTCGTGAGTCCAGATAAATTTAACAGGAAGTCCCATTAGAGCTGCCATACGGATAGCAGGTTTCATGTAGTCAGAGAATACAAAGAATGTAGCACATGCTGCATAAACACCACCGTGAAGTGACATACCAAGACATAGACAAGCCATTGTTAATTCAGAAACGCCTGCTTGAAGGAATGCACCTGAGAAATCGTCTTTTTTGAAAGCGTGAGTTTTCTTAAGGAAACCATCGGTTTTATCTGAATTTGATAAATCGGCAGAAGAAACAATCATGTTTTCTACTTTTTCAGCTAGTGTTGAAAGTACAGTTGCCGATGCCGCTCTAGTTGCCGCATTTTCTTTTTGAACAATGCTGCTCCAATCAATATCTGCTGGTTTTCCAGAGAAGAATTGTTTTTTCTTAGCTGCTAGTTCAGGATTCTTTTTAGCCCATTCTGCTTCGGCTGCTTGTTTTGCACCTGCAATTTTCTTAAGCTCTTCTGCACGTTTGCTGTAAAGCTCTTGAACTTCTGGGAATATAGTAAATGGATTCTTTGCGTCTCCACCTAAATTTTCAATTGATTTGATGTAAGCATCACCACCCAATGGAGAACCATGAGTAGAACAGTTTGCTTCGTTGCTAGTGCCATCTGCCTTTAGTGCACCTTTACCCATAATTGTTTTACCAATAATAAGTACGGGTTGTCCTTTTACAGCTTTAGCATCTGTCAAGGCTTTTCTTATTTCTTCAGAATCATTACCATTGATAGTGACAACTTTCCAGCCCCAAGCTTCATACTTCATGGCTACATTTTCACTAGTAACGTCTTCTGTGTCTGTTGATAATTGAACATCGTTAGAGTCATAGAACATAACAATGTTGTCTAGGCCTAAGTGACCTGCAATACGTCCACCACCTTGTGATATTTCTTCTTGAATACCACCATCAGAAATATAGATGTAAATGGTTTGGTCCATAATTTCACCAAGACGAGCTTTAAGGAATTTAGCAGCAATTGCAGCACCAATACCAAAAACATGTCCTTGTCCCAATGGTCCAGAAGTATTTTCAATACCTCTCATAATGTCTAATTCAGGGTGTCCTGGAGTTGGACTATCCCATTGACGGAATTGTTTTAATTCATCAATAGAGAATTTACCAGTCAGTGCTAGTGTTGAATACAACATTGGCGACATATGACCTGGATCTAGGAAGAAACGGTCACGGCTTTCCCATTTTGGATTACTTGGATCATAAATTAAAAACTCAGAGAATAGTACATTAATAAAATCTGCACCTCCCATTGCACCACCTGGGTGTCCGGAATTGGCTTTTTCAACCATAGATGCAGCTAATATTCTGATGTTATCAGCAGCACGGTTCATTAATTTTGGGGTATTCATATTTGATCTATTTAAGTTGTAAGGCAAAGATAAGATTTTGTACTCAAGATTGCCAACTTTGTTTACTTTAGAATTTATATCATTAAAACTTAAAACAAGGTGAAATGTTTTGAAGTTCACATTTAATGTGGTTTTTATACATAAAAAAAGAGGGACTGCGTTAGTCCCTCTTTCAAATAATATGTATTAAGCCAATTTTCTAGAGCCGTCAGAGATGATGACATCATAAACTTTCGGTTCATGACCATACTTCTCTTTGAATGCCTCTTTTGTTGTTTCTAGGAAGTTGTCGTATAAATCATCTTTAACAAGATTGATTGTGCAACCACCAAAACCACCGCCCATAACACGTGAGCCAGTAACTCCACATTTTTTAGCACAGTCGTTAAGGTAATCTAGCTCATCACAGCTCACTTCGTAAAGCTTGCTCATACCGTGGTGAGTTTCATACATCTTTTGACCAACGGTTTCGATGTCGCCGCTACCTAGAGCTTCACAAACATCAAGAACACGTTGAACTTCTTCGATAACATATTCAGCTCTCATGAAATCTTCTGCCGATACGTTGTTTTTAACAGCGTTAAGCATATCCATTGACGCATCTCTTAAGAATTCTACTTTAGGATGTGTTTTTTGGATTTCAGCAACCACACGTTCGCAACTTTCACGACGTTTGTTGTATGCCGAAGATGCTAACTCGTGTTTAACTACTGAATCTAGAAGTACTAATTTGTATCCTTTGATGTTGAATGGGAAGTATTCAAATTCAAGAGAACGGCAATCCAATCTCATTAAATGATCTTTCTTACCAAACACAGATGCAAATTGGTCCATGATACCACATTTAACACCAACATATTTGTGTTCTGTAGCTTGACCTACTTTAGCAAGTTCGAATTTGTCGATTTTATTGTCGCCAAATAAATCGTTTATTGCAAAAGCAAAAGTGCTTTCAAGTGCAGCAGAAGAAGACATACCTGCTCCCAAAGGCACATCGCCAGAGAATGCAGTATCGAAACCTTCTACTTTAACTCCTCTTTCCATCATTTCCATGCATACACCATAGATGTATTTAGCCCATGATTCTTTAGGAGCTTTATCTTTTACAAGTTCAAAAACAGAACATTCATTTAAGTCAATAGCAAAAGCTTGTACTTTATTAGTTCCATTAGGTCTGATTTCTGCAATCATACCTTTATCAATAGCACCAGGGAATACGAAACCTCCGTTGTAGTCTGTGTGTTCACCAATTAGGTTAATACGACCTGGAGATGTATATACTGATCCTTTAGCTTGATTGAATTGTTCTGAAAAATGTTTTCTAACTTCTTCTGTTTTCATAATATAAAATAGTATTAAGAATTACTTAACAGGAATATCTGTATTTACGTTTCTGTATCCTACTGCTGCATAGTAAATTAGGAATGCAATACAAGCTAGGATTACCCAGAAGCTTTCTACGAAACCAATATAGTCTGCAACTACACCTTGAACCAATGGAATGATACCACCACCACAAACAAGTACCATAAAGATACCAGAAGCAGCCTCTGTATATTTACCAAGTCCTTCTACTGCAAGGTTGAAAATACCACCCCACATAACCGAAGTACACAATCCACAAAGGATTAAGAAAGCAACTTTCAATGGTACATTAGCCATACCGAATGAAATATCACTTAAGAATACTGGCATACCAACAGTTGTATCAGCAGGGCTAAAGATAGATAGCAATACAAACACAGCAGCTAAAGAAGCTGTAGCACCTAACATTGCTCTACTTGAAATTTTAGCACCAAATGCACCACCTAATAGACGGCCAATAAGCATTAAGAACCAGTAAGTACCTACAATAGATCCTGCAATAGTTGTATCCATGTGAAGACCACCTTCTGCTGGAGTAGATGTCATATAAAGGTTTGCAAAGTTTGGAATACCAACTTCAATACCTACGTAAACGAAAATTGCGATAGCACCAAAGATAAAGTGTCTGAAAGAAAGTGGGCTATGTTTTTCTTTTATATGATTTTGGTGATCTGCTTTCTCTTGAGCTAAACGTGGCTCAGGAATATTCACAAAGTAAAGTACGATGAATACTAGCAAGAAGATACCCATTGCTAGGAATAGAGCAGGGTTAGCATCTTTAATTGTTGGTTGTGCAGCGTTACCAATTAAATAACCTACAAGAACTGGAACAATTGTAGCATTTAATGAGTTGAATGATCCACCAATTTGGATTAATTGGTTACCTGTTTTACCACCACCACCAAGTGTGTTAAGCATCGGGTTAACTACGGCATTAAGCATACACATAGCGAAACCTGATACAAAGGCACCAGCTAAATAAATAGCAAAGCTACCAGCACTACCAGATAGGAATTGAATACCTACACCTACGAATCCTACAGTTACAGCAATAAGGGCTGTTTTTTTGTAACCTACTCTTTGAAGTAAGATACCTGAAGGGATACCCATAAAGGCATAAGCAATAAAGTTGGCTGCATTACCCAATTGCGACATAAGGTTTGATGCACCAAACTGATTTTTTACAATGATCCCCATCGGATTTTGAAGTCCAGTGACAAAGGATATCATACCAAATAAAGCTATCATCATAATGATAGGCAATACGTAATTTTGGTTCTGTTTAGTAGACATGATTAATTGATTAGTTTATTTTAATTATTGATATTTATTTAATAGAAAATTCGTAAACCGTAGTTTGTTTGTATTCTTCTCCTGGATTTAATACAGCAGTAGGGAAATATGGACGGTTAGGTGTATCTGGGAAGCGTTGTGCTTCAAAGCAAAGTGCACTTCTTGCAGGGAATGTTGCTCCATGTGCTCCTTTGAATCCTCCCAACCAATTTCCAGTGTAGAATTGTACACCAGGTTCCGTTGTTTTTACAGTTAGCATTCTGCCCGATTTCGGATCGTAGCAAGTTGCAGCTTCTGTTAATAAATTCGCTTCTTTTTTATTTAATACGTAGCAATGGTCGTATCCAGCTCCAAATTTAGTTTGATCATAATCAGCATTAATCTCTTTGCCCACGACTTTCGCTGTAGTAAAATCCATTGGAGTATCTTTTACAGATTTGATTTCGCCTGTTGGAATGGATACATTATCCATTGGTGTAAAGAAGTCTGCGTTAATTGTAACAATATTGTCTTCTATCGTTGGGGTTGGGTTAGCAATTCCTGCTAAATTAAAAAATGCATGATTCGTTAAATTAACTACTGTAGACTGATCTGTTGTAGCTTTGTATTTAATGATTAATGCATTTTTAGTATTATCAAGCTGATAAATAATTTCTGTAGTTAAATTGCCTGGATAGCCTTCTTCGCCATCCTTAGATAAATATGAAAGTTTTAAAGTACGTTGGTCAATTTGTTCAGCGTCCCAAATTCTAGCATGAAAGCCTGTAGGACCACCATGAAGGGCATTTGGACCATTGTTAATAGCCAATTTAAATTCTTTTCCATTTAAAGTAAAATGACCTTTAGCGATTCTGTTGGCATAACGACCCACGGCTGTGTTTAGGAATGGTTCGGGGCAGTGTAAGATATCTTCCATACTGCTATGGCCTAATATAACATTGTTATATTGGTTGTTTTTATCAGGAACCATGATGGATAATAGGGTGCAACCATAATTAGTTACGGCAACTTCCATTCCTAAATCGTTGTGTAATAGGAATAAAGTGCTCTCTTTACCATTCATTTTAGTTTTGAAATCTTCAACTCTTAGGTTGGATAGATTTTTAAAATCCTTATCAGTGTTTTCCATGGGGTGCTTTTATTGTAATAAAATACATGCAAATAAAGATAAATTAAACTGGACTCCCAAATATATTTATCTAAATAAAAACAAGAAACAGTGCACAATTATTAAAATTTCTTTGTAATTGGTTCGTGGAATGGGAAAATTCTTAATTCGTATTTTTTTATTCTAGAACGGTCAACTTCTGATATTTTTTGTATGTTTGTGAGGTAAAAAAATATTAATACTAATATTAAAAATAAGTAAGGAAAATGTATCCGTTTAAATTTGAACCACTTTTAAAACAAACCCTTTGGGGAGGTGAAAAAATCGTACCCTATAAACATTTAGTTGATAAAGTAGATAGAGTAGGAGAAAGTTGGGAGATATCAGGTGTAGAGGGCGACGAATCTGTTGTTGCATCGGGTCCTGACAAAGGTTTAACATTAACTGAGCTTGTTCGTAGACATAGAGGAGAGCTTGTTGGTGAAGATAACTATGTGACTTTTGGAGAGAAATTTCCATTGTTGATTAAGTTTATTGATGCAAAGCAAGACTTGTCTATTCAAGTACACCCAGATGATGTATTAGCTAAGAAACGTCACAATTCGTTTGGAAAAACTGAAATGTGGTACGTTATTGATGCAGATAAAGGTGCTAAATTACGTTCAGGTTTCTCAAAAGAAATTACTCCTGCCGAGTACAAAGATATGGTGGCAAAAGATACCATATGTGATGCGCTTCAAGAGTATGAAATTAATGCGGGTGATGTCTTTTTCTTACCTGCTGGTCGTGTACATAGTATTGGTGCTGGCTCGTTCATTGCTGAAATCCAGCAAACATCAAATATTACATATCGTATTTACGACTTTAATCGTAAAGATGCAAATGGTAACACACGTGAGCTTCATACTGAATTGGCTAAAGATGCCATTGATTATGAGGTGTTAAATGATTACCGTACAGACTACGAACAAGTTAAAGATGAACCAGTAGAACTTGTGGCTTGTCCATATTTTACTACTTCTTTGTATGACTTGACAGAAGAGGTTACTTGTGATTATGCAGAGCTAGATTCTTTTATAATCTTGATTTGTACTGAAGGAGCTTGTGAACTTGTTGATAACGAAGGTAATGAAGTGTCGCTAAAAGCTGGCGAAACTATATTGTATCCTGCAACCGTTGAAGAGGTTACGATTAAACCAAGTGAAAGTGGTGTTAAGCTACTTGAAACTTATGTTTAATATATAATTTAATTATAAATAAAAAAGCGTATTGAATTCAATACGCTTTTTTTATATCTTTTCCGAAACTGGAAATGGGCTATTTCTTTTTACTAAAGAACTGAGTAATCTTTCGCAGTGTTTTGACACCCATAATGATGCCATCAATTGCAGCTACACCGAAGTTGAAGGAGTTAAGCAAAGGATTAGTTCCCTCTGTGCGTGTAAATGGAGCAATAATTCGTTCAAAACGATTGTTCAACAAGTTTTGTTGTGCTCTTACATCTTTTAAAACCTCTTGTTTGTGATTTCTTAAATCAGCAAGCGTAATGGGGTAGTTGTTTTCTATTTTATATTTAATATCACTCATTATAATTTGTTCGAATCGTTAAGGAATAATCTAGCTAGGAAGTTAATCATAGGATTAAGTATTAACTTTTTGCGAACTAGATAAATGATTAATATCAATAGAATAAGTACACCGCCCATAATAGAAAGACTTGCACCTAGACCTCCAACGAATTGAGCCATATAATGGGCCAATGCGAAAGAGAAAAAGAGTAAGGCAATGGTACCAATTAATATGAATACCATGCACATGGTTAAAAGGGAAATCAGAATAGAAAGTTTCTCTGTGATTTCGATTTTAGTATATTCTTTCTGTAACTCCAGGTACTTCTTGATTTCAGCAATAAGATCCTTAAAGTTGTCGATATTTTCTTTCTTTAAAAACATTCGGTTTAATTACTCTCGTTTGTATTTTTTAGATGTTGATCTCTTGTAAAAGCAAAGTCCTATTTATTCTGTAATATTCTTGATTTCAGAAGAAATTTCTTCAACCAATTCTTTCATATCGTCTCCTTGTAGATTAATGCCTCTTTTTTTAAGAGCATCAGCAATTTTTTGACGACTTTTTTCACCTTTTTCAGGAGCAAATAATACACCTAGTGCACCACCTACAACTGCTCCACCTACGAATGCTGCTAAAATACTTAATGATCTCATAATTGTTATTTTTTTTAATGGTTATATTATAAATGTAACGTCTATTTTATATAAAATGTTTAAGTAAATATCGTAAAAAAAATATGAATTGTACAAGAAAAGGTGATTTAGTTTTAATGATTGTCTTTCTCAGTCGATTAATGGGGTGCAATACATTACAAAATATTTTTTAAAATTGTAAATAAATTGCTTTTTAGTACATTTTAGTGCTCTTCTTTTTGAAAGGACAAGAAAAATACATTAATTTGTTGTTTAATTAGGGTGGAACAATTATTATATAATTCACTAGATTAACTATTCCACAGCGAAAATTGATAAATTAGAAATATAAATTGTAAAAAAAGGATTATGAAAAAGCTATTCATGTTCGGTTTTAGTGCGTTATTGCTATTTGCTTTTACATCTTGTAAAACTAGCGAAAGTGCATACAAAAAGGCTTACGAACAAGCTAAACAACAAGAAGTAGTTGTTGAAGAAGTTGAATACGTAGCACCTGCTCCAGTAGTCAGAGTTGCTCCAACACCTCAACCAAAACCAGTTCACGACTCTTCTGTACGTGAAGAAAGAGTAACAGTGGTTTCTCCTGGTGCAAACAACTTAAGAAACTATAGCGTTATTGCTGGTAGCTTTGGTGTGAAATCGAATGCAGATAATTTGAAAAGAACATTGGATGCTGAAGGTTATGACTCAATGGTTGTTTACAATGCAAATAACAACATGTACAGAGTTGTAGTGTCAACATTTGATGACAAAGCTTCTGCTCAACGTTCTAGAGATTCTTTCAAATCTAGATATCCTAGTCGTAAAGATTTCCAAGGTGCTTGGTTACTATATCGCATCTATTAATTCTAGAAGATAAAAGATATAGGGCCGACAATCATTTTTATGGTTGTTAGCCCTATTTTGTTATAAACCGGTGCAGTTTGTATGCGGTTAACTAAATAAAATTGGATGAAAAAGAATCTACTCTCCTTAGCTATTAAAGCTTCTCTTCAAGCTGGAGATGCAATTATGGGTATCTATAATGACCCTAATGCCGACTTTCAAGTTGAAAGCAAATCTGATAATTCTCCACTAACAATAGCCGATAAAGCTGCTCATAACGTCATACTATCCTTTTTAAAAGATACAGAAATTCCCATCCTAAGTGAAGAGGGGAAACATGATTCTTTTGCTAATCGTAAAGATTGGAGTCAACTTTGGATTGTTGACCCACTTGATGGAACAAAAGAGTTTATCAAAAGAAATGGCGAATTTACTGTTAATATTGCTTTGGTAGAAAACGGTATTCCAATTTTAGGAGTTGTTTATATTCCATTTCAAAAACGCATCTATTTTGCTGAAAAAGGTATAGGTGCATTCCGATTTGATAACTTCAACCACTTTGATGAGGCTGATTTTGAAAGCTTATTATTAAAAGCTGATAAACTTCCATTGAAACGTGAGAATACGGAAGATTACATCGTTGTAGCCTCTCGTTCACATTTATCAGAAGAAACAAAAGAATACATTCATAAGCTAGAGGTAGTTCACAGCCCTTTAACATTTATATCGGCTGGTAGCTCAATTAAAATTTGTTGGGTTGCCGATGGTACTGCTGACGTTTATCCTCGTTTTGCTCCGACTATGGAGTGGGACACTGCCGCTGGTCATGCTGTAGCGCTTGCTGCAGGTAAAAATGTATATCTAACTACAAATCAATCTATTCCATTGCACTACAATAAGGAAGACTTATTGAATCCTTGGTTTATTGTTAAATAACATCGAGAGCGCTATGTCTATAGAAATGATTTTAGTAGTCTTTGCCTTGGTTGGAATGGTGGTTTCCCTCGCTTTGGATAAAATGCGACCAGGAATGATCCTTTTTTCTGTAGCAGTATTCTTTTTATGTGCCCGTATTATTAGCCCTGCAGAGCTTTTAGAAGGTTTTAGCAACAAGGGAGTTATGACGGTAGCATTGCTGTTTCTAATAAGTGAAGGTGTTCGAAACTCGAACGCTTTGAGCCAGCTGATAAAAAAACTATTGCCGCATAAGAAAACGACCGTTTTCAAGGCACAATTCCGTATGTTGCCGGTTATCGCTTTTATATCTGCATTTTTAAACAATACTCCTGTTGTTGTTATCTTTGCACCTATAATAAAGCGTTGGGCTGAGGCAGTTAAACTTCCACCATCTCGTTTCTTAATACCTTTATCTTATGTTACTATCTTGGGGGGGATGTGTACCTTGATTGGTACATCTACTAACTTGGTTGTGCATGGTATGATTTTAAATGCAGGATATGAGGGATTAACGATGTTTGAATTGAGCAAAATAGGAATCGTTATTGCAATTGCAGGTATGATCTATTTGTTTTTATTCTCTTCAAAATTGCTTCCCGATGATCGTAAAGATTTAAAAGAAGATGAATCTATCAATAAGTTGAATATCGTTGAGGTTATCATTGGACCTCGCTTCCCGGGTATTAATAAGACACTTAGTAAATTCAACTTCTCTCGTCATTATGGAGCGGAGGTTCGTCAAATAAAACGTTCGGGTGAAGTAATTAATAACGATATTGACAAGATAAGATTAAAAGAAGGAGACACTTTGGTGCTTATTGCAGATGACAGCTTTGTTCCTACATGGGGAGAGTCTTCAGTCTTTATACTTGTTGCAAATGGCCAAGAGGAGACACAGCCTATTGGTAAGAAAAGAAAATACTTGGCAATCATGTTGTTGGTTTTAATGATTGTTGGTGCTACGTTAGGTGAATTACCGGTAACGAAGAAAATGTTCCCGAATATTCAATTGGATATGTTCTTCTTTGTAGCAGTGACGACGGTTATTATGGCTTGGTTTAAACTTTTTAACGCTCGAAAATATACAAAATACATATCTTGGGATATCTTAGTTACTATTGCTTGTGCTTTTGCAATTAGTAAAGGTATGGTAAACTCTGGGGTAGCCGATTTTATAGCTAGTAAATTAATTGTTTTGAGTCAGCATTATGGACCTTATGTCCTTCTGGCGGCACTTTTCTTAATCACAAATATATTTACCGAGCTGATAACTAATAATGCAGCTGCAGCTTTAGCATTCCCATTGGCACTGTCGTTGTCAGAACAGATGGGAGTGAGCCCTATGCCCTTCTTTGTTGTAATCTGTATTGCAGCATCGGCTAGTTTTGCAACTCCAATTGGTTATCAAACAAACTTGATTGTTCAAGGTATTGGTGATTACAAATTTACAGACTTTTTAAGGGTAGGATTACCATTAAATATCATCACCTTTATAATTTCAATTCTATTGGTTCCATTGATTTGGCCATTTTAAAGTATTAAATGATAAATGGAAAATATACACGAAAATAAAAACAACATCTATCCAATTTTTGATCGAATGCTCAACAAAGAGGATAAGGAAGAACTACTTAATCAAAAAGGATTAATGGTTTGGTTTACGGGCTTAAGCGGTTCAGGTAAAAGTACTGTTGCTATTGCTCTAGAACGTGAACTACACCAACGTGGTCTATTATGTAGAATTCTAGATGGAGATAACATCAGAACGGGTATTAATAATAACTTAGGTTTTACGGAAGAAGACCGTAAGGAGAATATTCGTCGTATTGCAGAAGTTTCAAAACTATTTGTAAATACAGGAATTATAACGCTTGCTGCGTTTATCAGTCCTAGCAATGAATTGCGTGGAATGGCTGCCGATATTATTGGTCGTGAAAGTTTTGTTGAAGCTTTTATTAGTACTCCATTATCAGAATGCGAAAGAAGAGACGTGAAAGGTTTATACGCAAAAGCCAGAGAAGGAAAGATTAAACATTTTACAGGAATATCGGCTCCGTTTGAAGCCCCTGAGAATCCAACGATATCAATTGATACTTCTAAGTTAACCTTAGAGGAATCGGTGAATGCTTTGTTGGAATTAATTCTACCTTTGGTAAAAAAATAAACTTAACAAGATAAGAAAGAATACTTATTAATATGTCAGAATATAATTTAAGCCACTTAAAAGAACTTGAAGCTGAGGCAATCCACATCATCCGCGAAGTGGCTGCGGAGTTTGAAAATCCTGTGATGCTTTACAGTATTGGTAAGGACTCGGCTGTTATGGTTAGACTTGCTGAAAAAGCATTCTATCCTGGAAAAGTACCTTTCCCGTTAATGCACATTGATTCGAAATGGAAATTTCATGAAATGATTGAATTCCGTGATCAGTATGCAAAGAAGCACGGTTGGAATTTAATTGTTGAAAGTAACATGGAAGCTTTCAATGCAGGGGTAGGTCCTTTTACTCATGGAAGTAAAGTACATACCGACTTGATGAAAACAAAAGCTCTTTTGGCTTCTTTAGATAAATATAAATTTGATGCTGCCTTTGGGGGGGCTCGTCGTGATGAAGAGAAATCAAGAGCAAAAGAAAGAATTTTTTCTTTCCGTGACTCTTTCCACCAATGGGATCCGAAAAATCAACGTCCAGAGTTATGGGACATCTACAATGCTCGTATTCATAAAGGCGAAAGCATTCGTGTATTCCCCTTAAGTAACTGGACTGAATTGGATATTTGGCAATACATTCGCCTAGAAAACATTCCTATTGTTCCATTGTATTATGCGAAAAAGCGTCCAGTTATCAAGATGGAAGGAAACTACATTATGCCAGACGACGACCGTATCCCAAAAGAGCTGTTGGAAAATGTAGAATACAAGATGGTTCGTTTCAGAACCCTTGGCTGTTGGCCGCTTACTGGAGCTGTAGAAAGTGAAGCTGATACAATTGAAAAGATTGTGGAAGAGATGATGACTACAACCAAAAGTGAACGTACAACTCGTGTCATTGATTTTGACCAAGAGGGTAGTATGGAACAGAAAAAACGTGAAGGTTACTTTTAATTAGACTTGAAATGGCAGAAAATTTAAATATAAAAGAATTCTTAGATCAAGATGAAAGAAAAGATTTACTTCGATTGTTAACAGCTGGTTCTGTAGATGATGGTAAATCGACTTTAATTGGTCGTCTTCTTTTCGATAGTAAAAAATTATATGAAGACCAGCTAGACGCACTTGAGCGTGATAGTAAACGTGTGGGTAACGCAGGTGAAGAAATTGATTACGCCCTTTTGTTAGATGGTCTTAAAGCTGAAAGAGAGCAAGGAATTACAATTGACGTTGCTTATAGATATTTCTCAACAAATAGGAGAAAATTCATTATTGCTGATACTCCAGGACACGAACAATACACTCGTAATATGATTACTGGTGGTTCTACTGCCGATTTAGCAATTATTCTAGTTGATGCTCGTACAGGTGTTATTACTCAAACAAGACGCCACACTTTCTTGGTTTCTTTATTGGGTATTAAACATGTAGTATTGGCTGTCAATAAGATGGACCTTGTAGATTACGATAAAAAGGTATTTGATGATATCGTATCGGAATACAAGAAATTTGTTGAACCATTGAATGTGCCTGATGTTACTTATGTACCACTTTCTGCCCTTAAAGGAGATAATGTGGTTGATAAGTCGGATAAAACACCTTGGTATAATGGATTGCCATTGTTGGAATTCTTGGAAACTGTAAGTACAGAAGAAGACCATAGTTTTGATGAGTTTCGTTTCCCTGTACAATATGTACTTCGACCTAATCTAGATTTCAGAGGATTCTCAGGTAAGATTGCGTCGGGTATCGTTCGTAAAGGTGATGAAGTTATGGCATTACCATCGGGCAAAAAATCACGTGTAAAAAGCATCGTTACATACGATGGTGAATTAGACCTAGCTTTTCCACCTCAATCTGTAACGATTACCTTAGAAGATGAGATTGATGTTTCAAGAGGTGAAATGCTGGTGCACCCAAATGCATTGCCTAAAGTTGGTCGTAACTTCGAATCCATGTTAGTGTGGATGGACGAGGAGCCAATGAATCCGAAGAAACAATTCTTCTTGAAGCACACCACAAACTTGAGCCGTGTTCAAATTGATAGCTTGAAATATAGAGTCGATGTAAACACAATGGAGCATGCCGATGTGGATCATTTAGAGCTGAATGAAATTGGTCGTATTGTATTTACAACAGCCAAAGAGATATTCTTTGATCCGTATCAAAAGAATAAATCATGTGGGGCTTTCATTTTGATTGACCCAATGACCAATAATACAAGTGCTGTGGGTATGATTATTGACGAGGTTGAAATGAAAGATGTTCACAACTCGGACGATAGACCTGTACTAGACTTAAAGAAATTAGGAATAGAAGAAAAAGACTACGATGCTGTGATGAAAGCTGTAAAAGAGCTTGAACGTCAAGGATTAGGTATTCGTGTTATTAAATAAACCAAAATGGGATTAGAATTTAATAAATTACCAATTAATACATTAGTGGGTGCCGATTGGAAAACCTTCAAGGCAGTTACTAAAGGCAGACAAATAGATAAAGGTTACAAAGGTAAATATCGATTAACTAAAGCTGTTTGTAGATTACTATCTCCACTAGCCTATTTTCAAAACAAGAAATATAAAAAGCGTTTAGCAAATGTTCCTATGAAAAATGACCCTGTCTTTATCTTAGGACACTGGAGAAGTGGAACCACATTT
>JASLDF010000015.1 GCA_030151635.1 Bacteroides sp.
TTTTTGTAATATACACATTGTTGTGCTCATTAGAGTTTATCTTGTTATTAAAATAAGAGTATGATTAAGAAATATGATTTTCTTGTTATAGGTTCTGGCATTGCTGGAATGAGTTATGCATTGAAGGTTGCCAACAAAGGACGAGTAGCCTTGGTTTGTAAGTCTAAATTAGAAGAAGCTAATACATATTATGCACAGGGAGGAATTGCTTCTGTTACAGATGAATTAGTAGATAATTTTGATAAGCACATAGAAGATACACTTATTGCTGGCGATTGGTTAAGTAGCCGTGCGGCTGTAGAACAAGTTGTTCGTAAAGCGCCAGAGCAGATTGATGAACTGATTGGCTGGGGGGTTAATTTTGATAAATCACCTTCTGGCACATACGATTTACACAAAGAAGGTGGGCATTCTGAGTTCCGCATTCTTCATTATAAAGATTGCACAGGTGCTGAAATTCAAAATACGTTAATTCGTGCCATTAAAGCACACGATAATATTGATATTTTTGAAGAGTACTTTACAATTGAAATACTAACGCAACATCATCTGGGCGAGAATATTACTCGCTCAAATCCAAATACAGCTTGTTACGGGGCTTACGTCTTAGATCCAAAGACGAACAAAGTAGATACGTTTTTAGCTAAAGTAACCTTGATGGCTACTGGTGGCTGTGGTGCTATTTACCAAACAACGACCAATCCTTTAGTTGCAACGGGTGATGGTATTGCTATGGTTTACCGTGCTAAGGGTTTTGTCAAAGATATGGAATTCATTCAATTTCATCCTACTGCATTGTTTCACCCAGGAATGCGTCCCTCTTTTCTTATAACTGAAGCCATGCGTGGTTATGGTGCAGTATTGCGTACTCAAGACGGAGAAAAATTCATGCATAAGTATGACAGTAGATTGTGTTTGGCCCCTCGTGATATCGTGGCTCGTGCCATTGATAGTGAAATGAAAAATAGAGGAGATGAATATGTCTATTTAGATGTTACTCACAAAGATCCCGAAACCACAAGAAATCATTTTCCTACAATCTATGCTAAGTGTTTGGAGTTAGGCATTGACATTACAAAAGATTATATTCCAGTGGCTCCCGCTGCCCATTATTTATGTGGAGGAATTGATGTTGATTTAAATGCACACTCTTCAATAAAACGTTTATATGCTGTAGGTGAATGTGCGAGAACTGGGCTTCATGGTGGAAATCGATTAGCATCAAATTCGTTAATTGAAGCGGTAGTTTATGCAGATGCTGCAGCCAAAGATAGTTTACAGAAGATATCTGCTTATACTTATCAAGATGATATTCCAGAGTGGAATGACGAAGGAACTCAATCTCCAGAAGAAATGGTGTTAATTACTCAAAGTATGCGAGAAGTTAATCAGATAATGGGTGCGTATGTAGGTATTGTTCGTAGTGATTTAAGATTAGAGCGTGCATGGAAGAGATTGGATATATTGTACGAAGAAACAGAAAGTTTATTTAGAAGAAGTACCCCATCTAGGGAGCTATGTGAGTTGCGAAACATGATTAATGTCGGATATTTAATTATGCGGCAAGCTAAAGAGCGTAAAGAGAGTCGTGGTCTTCACTTCTCAATTGACTACCCTCATCCAAAGGATTAATACAAATTTAGGTACCGGCTTTATAAATATATTTATTATACGTCATTGTGAAAAACGATGATACTTTTCTAAAAAAATAGCATTATATTGGCTTTAAGAGACAGAATTTAAACTTTATTAATTGACACTTCTTACGGATTTAACAATAAATCAAAGGCTATATACTTAGATGTATTTAACTTTGTGTATTCTCTTTGAATAAGTCGCAATAAAACATTTTATGAGAACTATTAAATTTAGTTTATTGATTGTGGTAATGTCATTAATCTATGGCTGTACTACAAATCAAGTTCTCGACTCTAAGAATGAGCCGAACGATAATATAGAGTTTATCGGGACAGTTACTGACCAAGGTAATCAAGTTTTAACAAGAAAATTGAATAATTCGTGGGTTTCTGGAGATAAAATAGGTGTATATGCCTATGATTCTAGCGGTGCAGGATTGTCGCAGGCTACGGTGTATCCAGAGCTTTATAACAGATGTTTTATAACGACGAGTGGAAATGTTTTTACGGTAATTCCGGGAACACTCCCCGTTGAATATCCTAAAGAGAGTAGCTCTATTCATTTAGTGGCGTATTATCCATACTCGGCAGAAGCAATTCTAAACGACTTTATCTATCCTATTGATGTTTCAAACCAATTGAACATTGATGAGGTAGATTTTTTATATACAAACGATTCTAAACTCGTTTCAAGTATAAATTCTCGCGCTATTTTAAAGTTTAATCATCAACTAAGTAAAATTTCTCTTGCAATAACTTCTAAAGAGTATGATTTAACAGGTGCTTCTGTTACTGCAATTGGTGTGCCTTTTAAAGCAGACTTTAATTTAGTAAAAGGAGGGTTTTTGGTCGATTATTCTAATTTTAAGGATATTAAAGCCTATAATCGTGCCTCAAGCAAATCTTCTCTAACGGCTGAAATTCTATTATTACCATTGGATAAACCTCAGAGCATAACTTTTATCATAACGTTGGATAATGGCGTTCAATTCCGATTCGTAACTCCTAAAGATTGGGGTATCGAAAAGGCTAAAGTCTATACTAAGAAGATTAATCTACAGAAAAAAGGTGGTTCAACAGATCCCGATACACCAGAGGAACCTATAGATCCAAAGCCATTACCCCAAAGCCCGTATATTGAGTATCCTTCACTGGATAACTTGACAAGTACTCAAAGACTTATAATGCATGTGGATCCTCTAAATCCAAAGCAAAGAAGTTTCACGATGTTGTTTGATAGCGATGTGAAATTTGCGTATTGGATTGCATTTCCACACCATAAAGGTTTTATGGGTAGCTCCGGAAGAACTGATGCTTGGGGCTATGATCCTAAAGTGCCAGAAAATGAGCAACCTAATTTGAAAAGTGCTTATGTAAGTTATTCAAGAGGTCATCAAGTGGCTAGTAGCGACCGTACAAAATCTAAAGAACTGAATCGCCAAACTTTTTACTATTCAAATATGACACCACAAATTCAAGCTTTTAATGGTGGTATTTGGCTTCAGCTGGAACGAGCGGTGCAAGATTTAGTAAAATCTACTAACGATACAATATATATGGTTACTGGTGCTGGCTTTTATGATAGGGCTAAAGCGAAAATAACCAAGACTAAGAGTGGTCAGATAACACCTATCCCCGATTATTATTATAAACTGATGGCTCGTAAAATCAATGGTAAGTACTCTACTATTGGTTATTTGCTAGACCATAATTTGCGAGATGGAGATTTTAGACCTCATAAGAAAACGGTAAAAGAAATTGAAAAAATCACCGGATTTACATTTTACCAAGGTCTTCCCGACCAAAATGTAAAGAATGTTCTAGGTGAAAATATTTGGAACTAACAACTAGACAAAAGATAAACTATACACAATGAAGGATTTTAAATTCTGCTTATTATTTGTGGCACTTACAATGATTTATTGTTGCACAAATGATGTTAAGTCAGACACTCAAGAGCTGATTAATAAAACAATGAATTTTACGGGTTCTCTAGAGAACGCAGTATTGACCCGTAAATTAGATAGTACGTGGCAAAAGGGAGATAAAATTGGTTTATACGCTTTTGAAAGCGGGAAAAATCAATCACAATCAACTGTTGATGAGGATGTTTACAACAGAGAAATGATTACGAACGACGGATATGTTTTTGTAACTACACCTGATACAGAATCTTTAGAGTATCCTAAAGCAGGAGAATCTAAAGACTTTGTGGCATACTTCCCTTACAACTCTAATCAATTATTGGAAGACTTTACGTACCCAGTAAGACTAGATAATCAAAAGAACATTGATGCAATTGATTTACTATACTCAAATAACTTGAAGGGTGTTTCGAACGTGCCTTCTAAGTTGGAGCTGAAGTTTAAGCACCAATTAGCTAGAGTTACTTTGGTATTTAAATCAAAGTCGTATGATCTTAAGGGTGCTAAGGTTACTGCACTAAATATTCCAACTCAAGCAGATTTCAACTTGATATCTGGTAAATTTCTAATAAACAAACAGTCAAACCAAAATGTAGTAGCACAGTCTACTTACGATGGTAGTGCAATGACTTCAAATCTATTATTATTACCAGATGCTTCATTAGGACAAGTCGTTTTTTTAATAGAATTAACTAATGGAGAGGAGTTTAGCTTCTCAACACCTGTCAAATGGACTTGGGATTCGGGTAAGAATTATACTAAAGATTTAAACTTGAATGCCAAGGGTGAAACAACCGATCCAGAGGAGCCAGAAAATCCAGACCCAAAACCAGTTCCGACTGTGGCTTATATGGAGTATCCTAAAATCGACAAGCTGACATCTAATCAAGTCGTATTGATGCATATGGATCCATCAAACCCAAAACAACGTAATTACAGTATGTTGTATGATAAGAAATTAAAGTTTGCGACTTGGGTAGCTTACCCCCACCATTCTTACTATTTAGGTTCTACGAAAAGAACCAATGCTTGGCAATATGATCCCAAGGTGGATCGTAGAGATCAAGCGAACTTAACAAAAGGCTATCCTAATAATCAAGGTTTAGATATTGATCGTGGTCATCAAATTCCGAGTGGAGATAGAACGAAAGATAGAGCTATTAATGCAACTACCTTTTATTTTACTAATATGACTCCTCAAAAGGGTAAAAATTTGAATCAAAAGGTTTGGGCAGATTTAGAGGGTAAAGTTAGAGATTGGACTACCTCGCATAGAGATACGATTTATGTGGTTACGGGAGCGGGTATTTATGATATGAATAATATTAGTTATGTTAAAGATAACAGCAATGACATGGTTGCTAAACCAGATTACTATTATAAAACCTTACTTAAAAAGGTAAATGGAAAGTATGAAACTATTGGTTATTTCTTTGAGAATAAAGATACGGAGAGGAATTACGATAAATTTAGAAAACCAGTAAGCGAAATTGAGAAAATTACGGGATATACATTCTATCCAGGTCTTCCTGACCCAGCTGTAAAAAACAAAATCAATAATTCCGTTTGGTAAGCAATTAACTATAACTATAAATGATAAATAATATAGCAAAGCTACTGTTGGTTATGGTAGCAGTAATGTTTGGACACTCGTGTTCAAACATACAAGAAGAATTAAACACCTCTGATCAGTCAGAAGCCATAGAGTTTTATTCGAATATAATAAAACCAACAACGCGTGTAGTTGGTACACAATGGGAGAATCAAGATGCAATTGGCTTAACTAGTTTTGAAGCTGGTAAGCAAGATGCTCAAGTAAGCAAAAATGTAAAGTATGTTACTTCGGGGAATGGTAAGTTTACTGCTTCTAATGTAAGTGAAGCAATTAAAATTGAACCCAAGCAAACACTTGATTTTGTAGCTTATTACCCTTTTAACGAGTCGGTAAAGTCTAACCAAATCGAAATTGATTTATCGAATCAAAGTAATCGTTCGAAGTTGGATTTATTATATGCTTCAAATGTAAAAGGTGTAAGTAGTGCAGACCAAAAGTTAGAACTAAACTTTAAACATCAATTATCTCAAGTAATCTTGGTTTTTAATAAAGGTGGAGGGATAACTTCTCTCGAAGGTTTTGACGTTGCTAGTATTGAAGGTGTACTAACCTCGGGTGTATTCGATATTGTATCTGGAAAATTAAATGTAGAATCTACGAAGAGTGCCTTGAGTAATATTCAAATCTTGAAAACTAAAGAGGAAGCTATTGTTAGTTTCTTGATTTTGCCAGGACAAGCTTTGAACGATATTGTGATTAAGAGTACAGTTGAAGGAAAGAACTTCAAGTTGAACTTAAAGAATAGTATTGCTAAAAGTGCAACCAAATATACTTACACAGCAGTTGTGTCTTTAGATGGAACTGTTTCTGTAGCTCCAGGTGCTGATATAGAAGATTGGGAAGTTGAAAAAGATGATGAACAAGATTTATACCCTAATGATAAAGATGGTAACAAAGATAAAGAGCCTCAAGTTAGTTCAGTTAAAGAGGTCGTAATTAATCATTCTGATAAAAGCTTTAAGTTACCTATACAAGCCAAAAATGATGTTGTGGCTTGGAATATTTCATCTTCTGAGGAGTGGTTAATTCCACAACAGATAATGGGTTCTGGAAGTGCTGAAATTACCGTTTCTACTACCGAAAACTTATCAGCTGAAAAGAGAAAAGGAAAGTTAATACTAAAAGCAGGGACTTTTGAAATAATTGTTCAAGTTGTACAAAATGAGTATTTTAATGCAAACCTTCAAACGGTTGTTGTCATGAATGAAAGTTTTGGAGACACGAAGAATGCTACTATAGATTTTGACTATAAGAAGTTCAATGAATATACGGGATATGATTCTGAGGGATATATCTTTTCCAATATGGGAAGCCGTGTCACTGTGATTGGAAAGAATACAGTTCAATCTGGTAACCATCATATTTGGTTTCCTGCGGCTAAAAAACCAGGAAGAGAGCCTGATGGCTATGTAACTCCGACATTGAATATTAAGAATATCAATACAGAGGGGCTTATCGACATTGAGATTTCTTTTGATATCACGGGAGATATAGGTAATAAACCTATTGATACGGACTATATGAATATTAGTGTTGATGGAAAAGCTTTAGAAGTGCCATCGCATGCATTATCTAACGCGGATAACAATATTTACTATACAACTATTGTAAAAGTGGATAAACCATTTACAGAGTTAGAGATAAGTACAGATGAACGAAACCATAAAGGCATTCGTTTTGATAATTTAAAAATAACAGGTAAAAAGAAATAACCTAATTTAATAATATCATTATGAAAAGTTTAACAAAATCAATTTTTGCATTAGCTTCTGTCATGGTGCTAGGTGCATGTTCAAGCGATAAGGATTCATTTGATGGATTCGATTATAGCGGGAAGTCAACAGTAGAGTTCACTTCGAACATATCAACCTACTCGGGGACATCAACTCGTGTTGTAAATAACACATGGGAAACCGCTGATGCCATTGGACTATTTGCAAAAAATGCAGGTACGTCTTTAGAAAACGGTAATATATTTAATGAAAAAAGCAATATTAAATATACAACCGTAGGAGGAGCAACAGCTAAGTTTGTTGCAGCTACTCCTACTCAAGCTTTGCAAATTAAAGGCAAAGAGAGTGTTGATGTTGTCGCATATTACCCATACTCAGCTACTGTTAAAGATTTCGTACTTCCTATAGATCTTACTCAACAAGGAACTCCTGGTAAAATTGATGTTCTATATTCTAATAATGGAACTAAAATTAGTACTGCTAACATGTCTAGTTCATTGACTTTTACTCACCAGTTGTCTAAAGTTGTTCTAGAAGTTGAAGCTGCTTCGGGATCTGCAGCTGCTTTAACAGCAAAAGACTTGACAAATGTATTTGTGAATGGTCAATTGAACCTTGTAGATGGTGTTGCTTCTATTAAAGAGGGAGCCAAAGAAGTTACAATTCAGCCTTTAGTTAAAGTATCTGGAAATAAAGCGATTGTTGAAGCTATTTTGCTACCAGGTCAAAACATGGCTAAATCTCAAGTAACGCTACAATTAAACGGTCAGACCTTTATTTGGGCTCCTCAAAATGACATTGCTTTAATAGCTAGTAAAAAATTTACTTACAAGCTTAAACTAGGATCTGATGGTACTATTGTTATCATTAACCCAGAAGGTAACATTGAAGATTGGGTAGAAGGCAATCCGAATGATGATACAA
>JASLDF010000009.1 GCA_030151635.1 Bacteroides sp.
TCTGTATCAGGAGTAACTGTAACAAGAGGTGAATCTGGATAAGTCAACTTATTGTTGTTCTTGAAGTGTTGCATTTGCATGCCAGACATCAAACCATAAGTTTTTTCAAACTTCTCACCTTTCTCATTCTTGATAGATATTTTGCTCCAGTAGTTACCAGCATCAAAATACTCTTTCCAATCTACATCATTCTTAGCATCGATTGTTACAGGAAGTCCGTGGTAACGAACCCAAGGTTCACCTGGTTCTTTCCAGGCCTTAAAGACTTTTTTACCATCTTTCACTTCAAATTCAACTTTATCCGCAATATATTTTGGCAAGTCAGGTTGATTAGGATCAGATTGTTTAGCGTCAAAATAAGCTTGAACTACCTTAGAGTTATAAGAGTTCTTTGTAAAGAAGAAACGAAGACGAGGGTCTCTGTTTTCTTTCATAAACTCTATTATCTGATAGCTAGGAGTACCAGGACCAGGATTGTCATTTGGACCATAATACTTAATACCTTTGTAGTTGATTGCATTGTCTTTTTTATCAGTAATAAAACCAATAGGCTCTTTAGCTGCAGCATTTACTACTTTTAAAGCTTTAGCTTTATCATGATTAATAAGTCTTGCAGCAACTTTCAAACGCATTGAGTTAGCCAACTTCGCCCAGCTTTCAGCATTACCAGCAAAGAATAAATCTTGCTTTCCAGCATTAATTTGTGCAATATCTCTTCCTTCTAAAGAGTAAGTCTTGCTTGATAAGATTTTTACATCAGTTTCTAATTGAGTCAAGAAATCATTCAATAGTTGTTCTTGAGTATCATATTTAGGAGTTAATGTACCACCATATCTAGCTAAACCTAATTCTGAGTAAGGTCTTGAACCATACATATCAGTATTTAGAAGAACCATATAAACAGTCAATACATTGCTCATAGCTTCAATATGTTTGAAACCAGCGCCTCTTTCCTTAGGCATATTAGCAATTTTGTATTGAATATCTCTATATGAAGAAATCATCTTTTTAATGGTATTCGCACCACCAGAAGACTCATCTTTTTCGTTCAATTTCTCTTCATTACCACCACCAGAAACAGTAATTTGACCCCATTTCAACATGTTTGAATAGTCATAATACCATGCCCAGTAATCTGAAGGTATAAAATCATTTTCCAGTTGAGTGAACTGAAAACGAATGTCAGCATCAGTTACAACCGATGGATTGGTGTTAATATCACCAAATTTATCCATACAGCTACTTAACAATAAAGCAGAACCGAGTACTGATGAAAATATATATTTAAATTTCATTGTAGTATTCTTAAGTAATTAATAGTCTTGACTTAGAAATCAACGTTTACACTAAACATAAAGCTTGCAGTGTATGGATTGAAAGATCTTGATCTAAATTCACCTGCACGGTTACCACGGATAGATTCTGGATTCAAGTTATTTGGCAATGAATTGTATAAATAACCTAAGTTTCTACCTGTAAATGACATACTCAATGCTTGAGCACGAAGTTTACGAGCAATCGCTTTGTCGAAACGGTAAGTCAAAGTGATCTCTCTCAAAGAGATGTATGACAATTTATTTACCCAGTCATCATTAATAACACCTTGTCCCCAGCTATTGCGGAAGTAGTGATATGCACCAGCATGCATTGGTTCTAGTTCACCTTCAGCATAAAGTTCTTGGTAAGACATACCAGAAACATCCTTTAAAGTACCATCAACAGTTACAAGTTGTTGTCCTTGACCGAACACACCTTCAGGAATAACTCCATCTGTATATGTTAAACCGTAGCTACCAGATGGCTCAATAGTTGTAATATTCTCACCATCTGCACCTGTTGTTGTAATACGATCCAATTGACTTGATGTCCATTCGATACCACCATGACCACCTCTATAATCTAGAGAGCGTTGAGTGTTACCATAAGCAGTACCATAACGGTTAGCATAAGAAGCAATATAACCACCTACACGTGCATCTAAAGCTACACGAAGAGATAAGTTTTTCCAAGACAATGTAGTTGCTAGAGAACTTAAGAATTTAGGATTCATATCCCCTACTTCTCTAATTGTACCATCACGTTTAGCATAAGCTGCACGTAAGTTTGTACTCCAGTCTAAAATAGTATTACCGTTTTCATCTTTTGCAGGAAGAATATCCGACATCAATGTACCGTAAGCACCACCTACTTGAGCAACAGAACCAATACGGAAGTCATACGCGTTAGGTTGACCAGCCAATGGAATAAAGTCTGCTACATCAGGGTGAAGCTCAACAATCTTACTTCTGTTTCTTGTAAAAGTATAGTCGATAGACCATTCCCAATCTTTATTTTGGATTGGAATAAAGTTTAAAGCCAATTCAATACCTTGGTTTTGGATGTTACCAGCGTTAACTAGTTTTGAAGTCACACCAGACTCCCAAGGCACAGCAATTTGCATAATTTGATCTTTCGTATTCTCACGGTAGAATGTAGCATCAACACCAATTCTGTGATTTAAGAAACGAACATCAGCACCAATTTCCCAAGCATTTTTACGCTCTGGTTTAAGGTTTGCTTGTAAAATTTGATCTACAGAGAAAGAGTTAGTATAAATAAATCCTTCTTCTGTTTCAATTCTACCAATGTTATATCCTTGATTAATTGTGTAAGGATCAGTATCGTTACCTACTTGTGCCCAAGAAGCACGTAGTTTAGCAAACGAGATAGCTTCTGGAAGTTTAAACGAGTTTGAAATTAACCATGAACCCGATACAGAAGGATAGAAGAATGAGTTATTACCCGTTCCACGAGAATAAACCAAAGCAGAAGACCAGTCGTTACGACCAGTAACATCCAAGAATAATTGATCATTCCAAGATGCGTTAATTGCTCCTACAAGCGAAGTCATACGTTTTGTACCTAAAATTCTTGCGTAAGAATTTGGAGTTTCTTTCGAGTTGTCAATAAAATATTGACCAGGAACGATAAGACCGCCAACAGTAGAAGAACCATGTTCTTGCTCTCTTTTAGCATAAAATTCAGCACGAGCAAAACCACCTAAAGAGAAATCTCCAAAAGTTTTATTTGCTGTGAAAGTTCCAGCAGTTGTTAGTTGTTCCTTGAAACTACTATTTAAAGCATAAGAACCACCTTCTCTATTCAAACCACTACCCATTCTTTTACCTTGGTAGCTATTTTTATAGATATTCATATTAGCTTCAGCCTTGAAAGACAACCAATCTAGAATTTCATAGTTAACTTCAAGAGATGGACGAATTACATACTCACGGTGAGTATCATCATTTTCATAGATATTCCACCATGTACCACGGATATCACCAGGCACATAGCCATACTTATCACCATTGTTCAAATTAGCAATACCACCACCTTGATTAGCATGGTATTTGTTACGCCAATCACCAGGTCTAGTAAAGTTAGCAATATCACCATTCACTGCAGACAAACCAATTTCTTGAGCTGCATTTCTTGGTTTAGAGTGTGCAAAGTTAATAAAACCTTCCACAGTTACTTTATCAGTAATTTTATGGCTCGCTTTCAACATCCAAGAAAAACGATCAAATGTATTTCTTCTAAATGTTGATTGTGCTTTTTTATATGAAATAGAAGTGAAGAAGTGAGTTGTATCATTTCCTCCACGTACAGACACGTTTGTATTGGTGTTAAAACCTGTTTGGAAGAAATCTTTAATACCATTCTTATAAGGAGAGTATGTAGTCATAGAACCATCAAAGTTCTCCATAGGACGACCATCAAAACGAGGTCCCCAAGCCATACCAATCCCTGGTTCACCACGGAAAGAATAATCACCTGCACTGTTTTTATAAAGAGTTTGGTCATCCCAACGGTTTTCTACACCACCACCTGCATAACCTTTTCTGTTACCAGCAAAGAAACCAGGACCATACTCATATTGAGCTTTAGGATAACCAACGTTCACATCGAAACCAAAAGTTTGAGATACCGAAACCCCAATACCTTTCATGCCTTTACCACTTTTAGTAGTGATAACAACAGCACCATTCAAACCACGTGAACCATAAAGAGCTGTTGCAGCAGCACCTTTAAGAACAGAAATTGTTTCAAAATCATCCGGATTCAAGTTTTTCAACTCGTTACCGTAGTCATTTGCATTTGCACCCCAGTTCAAGTCATCATTACCAGATACATTATTATCTAGAATAACACCATCAATAACATAGATAGGTTGGTTATTGCTACCTAAAGTAGAAGCACCACGAATTTGAATCTTCGAAGCACCAAACATACCACCATCAGAGTTAGAGATTTCTACACCAGCAATTTTACCTTGCAGTGCACTTACAGGAGAGATAGAGTTCGCATTTTTAAGGTCGTCACCTTTTACTTCTGTTACTGCATAACCTAGCGCTTTTTGATCACGCTTCATACCTAAAGCAGTTACAACAACTTCGTCTAGAAGTTCTGAATCTTCTTTAAGGGTTACGTTAATAACAGTTTTGTTACCTAATGTCATTGTCACAGATTTCATCCCGATAAACGAGAATTCCAACTGTGCGCCAGCAGGAACATCATTCAAGATATAATTACCATCAAAATCGGTAATTGTACCTTTAGAAGTTCCTTTGACAAGAACGCTGGCACCGATAACACCTTCACCAGTATCATCTTTTACATTACCAGATATGTTTACATTCTGTGCAAACATAGGTAGCGCAAAAAACAAGACAAGAAGGGTTAGAAGTCCTTTCAGTTTGCCACCGAAGAACAATCCATTTGTGTATGTCTTCATACCATTTAAAATTTAATTGAATTTTGTATAGTTACTGTTTAAACTTCAGTTTTTTAAATATAATTTTCCCCTATAAGCCTTGACGTATATAACCAAAGCTTTCATTTAAAAGTCAAATTATAATTTAAAGAACTAAGAATTAATACCCGACACAAATTTAATACAATTCAGACAGAAGACAAATTCATATTTATTCAACTAATTTAGGGATTCGAATGACCTCCCCGACAGGTATACGATTAGGATTTTTTATAACTCCTTGATTTGCATCAACTAACAAAGTCCACATCTCTTTATCATTGTAATATTTATACGAAATATCTCGTAATGTATCTCCACGCTTCAACTTATGAAGAACAAAGTTTAACGTATCAATTTTAATATTAGCATTTATAGACTCTTCTAAAATCTGCGGTTCGACAACAACAGAATCAACTTTTATTGTTGAAACAGAATCAATTTCAGTTTCAGTAACAAAAACCGTATTCGAAACAGAATCCAATAAATGTTTATTTTCAATATTCTGATTTTCAGTTGATAAAACATCATTATTCGATTCTAAAACCGGATTATATGCTAATACACGTGTAGACCAAAGAAGGAAAAACGAAAGTAGAAGAACGAATAGCAAAGAAACCAAAACCAATGATAAACGACGATAATACTTAATTTGTCGGTCTTTATCATTTAACAATTTTTCAACAGTGTAAAATTCCAATTTATCATTTATGTTCTTTTCTTCAGATTTATTTAAAACAGCCATCTGCTCGCTATGAGCCTCATCCGTGGCAACATCTGAATTTCCATGAATAATTATGCTTTTACTAAAATTTTCACTATCGCTTTTTGGAAGGTCTGTTGAATCATTTAGCGCTTCATTCTCAAGATCATCAGTTTTCTCCTCAAATTCTTCAACTGGAATACTCTCTTGAGAAGTTTCATTTTCAGGCACACCTTCCTCGACTTTTTCAATCGGTAATTCCACATTGACAACCTCCTTATCTTCGTCGGTCTTATCTTGAAGAACCTCGACTGAAGCAATGCTTTCTACAGGTTTATCCACTATATCATTTACCGCCATTACCGGTGATATAACCTCTGGTTCAAAGTAGGAAAAAGGTTTATTTACCAACTCCGCAAAATAACGATGAGGAGTGAAAAATATCTCACCTCCAAGTTCCCCTTCAAAGGTTCCTATATAGGGTATTACTGCACACTTCTCTTGCAGTAGTATTGTTTTAAGTGTTGACTTCAACTGAGAAAGGAACAAGGATATCTCTTCCGAACTCATTCCATATCGGGTATGCAGTTCTTGATAGGTATGTTCTAATTCATCTTCATCAGAAGACAATAAAATACCCGCAATAGCCGAAGAAGAGAATATTACCTCTAATCGAGGAGGAAACAAAATTTTTGTTCCATCTTCCTTTTCTTCGATATACTCTAAGTGTTTATGAATTTCAAAAGCCCCAATAGGTTCAAAACCAACTTTACCTTTTGCATTCAAATCGGAAGAAAAACCTAAAACAAAGGTTTCAATAATCATTGAAACCTTTGCACTTTTCTCCCCCATCTTATCGGCTAACTTGTCAATATAGATTGAGATATTTTTTTCCATTGCTGTAATTAAATCAACTCTGCATAAATGTCAAAATCGTCCGAGCTAGTTACTTTTACTTGGTAAAACTCTCCTACCTTTAAATCTTGACCTTCATTTTTAATTAAAACTTCAGGGTCAACTTCTGGCGAATCAAATTGAGTTCGACCAATAAAGTACTCCCCTTCTAAACGATCTATTATAATACGTTGAGTCGTTCCAACTTTTCGATGTGCTACTTCTGCAGAAACACCTTGTTGAATATCCATCAACTCGTCCAATCTGGCGTGTTTAACCTCTTCAGGAATATCATCTTCATATTTATCAGCCGAGTATGTACCCTCTTCTTCAGAATATGCAAATGCCCCCATACGGTCAAATTTAACCATGCGAACAAAGTCTTTCAACTCTTCAAAATCTTGTTCTGATTCACCAGGATGACCAACCATCAATGTGGTACGGATGTGTATACCTGGAACTTCATTACGCATACGTTGAATCAAGTCTAGTGTATCCATTTTAGATACATTGCGACGCATTTTCTTCAACATATTATCCGTAATGTGTTGCAAAGCAATATCCATATACTTACACACATTATCATTCTCGCGCATTACACGCAGCAAGTCAAATGGGAAGTGAGCCGGATAAGCATAATGCAAACGAATCCACTCTACTCCTGGAATCTGAGCAATACGTTCAATTAGTTCAGGAAGTCTTTGCTCTTGATAAATATCGACACCATAGTAGGTCAACTCTTGAGCAATAACTTGAAACTCCTTCACACCTCTTTTAACAAGAAGCTCTACCTCTTTAAGGATATCTTCCATTGGTCTTGACACATGCTTTCCCGTAATAATTGGAATAGCACAATATGAACAAGTACGGTCACAACCTTCAGAGATTTTCAAATAAGCATAATGCTTCGGAGTTGTCAAACTTCTTTCTAGATAGATTTTAGGATCATATACATCACCTAAATCTTCCATTAACTGTTTCCAGTCGAATTTTCCGTAGAATTTATCTACTTGAGGAATTTCGACAGCCAGTTCTTTTAAATATCTTTCAGAAAGACAACCCATAACAAATAGTTTCTCTAGGTCGCCCTCTTCTTTAGCTTGTGCAAATTCAAGAATCATGTTAATTGACTCTTCTTTTGCATCACCAATGAAACCACAAGTGTTAATTACTGCAATTTCACCTTCAGGTTTTTCAGGATCATGTTTTACGTCATATCCTGCTTGTTCTAACTGACGGATTAGTTGTTCCGAATCTACTAGATTCTTTGAGCAACCTAGTGTAATAATATCGATTGTTTTTTTACTCATTCTTTTCCTCCGAATAATGAATCTACAAATTCCTTCTTATCGAATACTTGAAGATCGTCAATACCTTCACCCAGTCCAATGTATTTCACTGGAATTTGGAATTGGTCTGAAATACCAATAACGACCCCACCTTTAGCAGTACCATCTAATTTAGTAATTGCCAAAGAATTTACTTCGGTAGCAATAGTAAACTGTTTCGCTTGTTCAAATGCATTTTGTCCAGTAGAACCATCAAGAACCAACAACACCTCATTGGGTGTATTAGGAATAACTTTCTGCATTACGTTCTTAATTTTAGTAAGCTCGTTCATCAAGTTAATCTTGTTGTGTAAACGACCAGCTGTGTCAATAATAACGACATCGGCATTATTGGCAACCGCAGAGCTTAATGTATCGAACGCAACGGAAGCAGGATCGGCACCCATTTTTTGTTTAATAACAGGTACACCTACACGTTCGCCCCAAATCACCAATTGCTCAACTGCAGCTGCTCTAAAAGTATCAGCAGCACCAAGGTAAACCGACTTTCCAGCACTTTTGAATTTTGATGCTATTTTACCAATTGTTGTTGTTTTACCAACACCATTGACACCTACCACCATAATTACATAAGGATATTTACTTTCGGGTAAATCGAAAGCAGCCTCACTCGATTTATTTTCAATCAAAAGAGAAGCAATTTCTTCACGGAGAATTCTGTTCAGCTCACTTGTACTCACATACTTGTCGGCTGCGACTCTTTTCTCAATACGCTCAATAATTTTAAGCGTCGTGTCTACTCCCACATCCGATGTAATTAACACTTCCTCTAGGTCGTCTAGTACGTCGTCGTCAACCTTAGACTTACCAGCGACTACACGAGCAATCTTGCTAAAAACACTCTCTTTTGTTTTAGATAGACCTTGATCTAGAGTCTCCTTTTCTTTCTTCCCTTTCGAGAAAAAATTAAATAATCCCATATTTCGCGAATTAGTTTGTATTTTAGACTATAATAAGAACTGCAAAGATAATAAATATTTGCCTATTAAGATGTAATTTTTAATTGTTCTTTAACTCCTAAACCAGCCTACCTATAAGCTTCGAAACAGTAACCTATTTAATGCTAAGATCATAGCTAAATCAACCTTTCTATTTATGATAGTCAAGCATCACAGCCTCAAATCAGAACCCGTTATTAGCCTTGTACTTTTAGAATAAGCAACATCACTTTGAACGATAAAAAGAACCTCGTGTATTGTATATTCACAGTACACGAGGCCCTAACAGATTTATAAAAAAAGACAGATGTCTACAGTTATCTTGATCTTAAATTGGATTGTTGCAACGCTTTTATCAATGCATTTGCAAATAAAATTGAATTTCCAATTCGCTTGTCTCCATAATTTACATGTGTAGGTCTGCCAGAACCATCTATACCGAAGTACGAATCGCCCAAGAAGAATGGGTTCCCTACAAAAAATAGATTTTTATCATAGTTCTCTTTACCCATAATAATACCTGCACCACGATTATCTTGTGGATTTGTACTTGTTAAAGGCATAGCATCCGAGTAAGAGTTAAAGTATCCACCTTGGTTACCTAAACCTACAGATTCGCCGGAAGCAGTCCAATAACTACCATTCAAATTACCAAAAGGTCCATCAACAATGTCATCACCAGAAGTCGCGTCAATTTTAAACACGTTGCCACTACCATTCACACCTTTGATATCAAAACCACCCACCAAATCTAGGAATTGTTTTACGTCTTGACCGTTGTTCATCATCAACATTACATATCCTCCATTACCCATGTAACGAGCTAATGCTTGTCCAAAAGGTTGTTCCATACGAATGGAGCCACCAATAATAACTACGTCCGGCACACGGCCTAACTCTCCAGAGAAAATTCGACCATAATTTTGATTCGAAACAGGTATAAACGTATATCCAGCTTTGCCGGCAACAGCTTCTTCAATAGAAATATCTTTCAATGACTCGGTTTGAACAGTGGCATTTGGAGTTAAACCAAAGTTGTAGATTGACTCTCTGAAGCGTCGTCCATTATAGCCATCTAATACATATCCGTTACTACCCGTATCAATACCCACAATCCACTTGCCATCAACAGTAGGAGTTACAGGTGCTTTACCCTCCACATTCACTACTACATCACAACTAATAGATTCATTTTTATTTGAAGAGATATGGAAAGATGCTTCACCCGTTTTAGTTGGTGTGGAGACACCTTGCAATTTCACCACTTGTTCGAATTTTCCATCCGCCCTACGAGTTGAAATATTCAAATCTCCATAACTTGAAAAGTAAATTCCATTTTCAGCGCGAGTATAAACTTCATAGCCTCCAGATGTAATTACTCGATTAGACACTAAGGTCATACTAATGTAATTATCCGTAGTAAGCTCTTCACCCACTCGATAATCCCCATGCACAGTTATGGACTCACAATCTGCCCAATATATTTCTTCACCTTGGCTTGCCACATTTTGAGTTACTAAAACTTCGAAGGTGTAATTGCCAACAGGAATCAACAACGCATCTTTAATATCGGTCGTATAATTATCTTCTAACGTTTTCACATCAATTTGACGATTTCTAGTATTAATAGTCGCTTCAAACTTATCCGATTCACTTTTCCATTGCAATGATTGCTGTAACTCTTCTAAATTATCTACATCCCAATTAGTTTGATATGAGAACGATTGCACTTCATTCGCAAGACCCGTTTCAAATACCAGTGGATAATTTTTAATCGAAAAATAGCGATCATCGTGCACGTAAGTTTCATTAATACCTTCATCTAATTCATGGACTTCGGTACTAATTCCTGCACTAGGAGAAGTAGCTGCTTCATACATATCTTCATATCCAACACCATGAATATTCTTTATGATAATTTTATACTGATGATTTCTCAATACATCCAGATAGGTTAATACCCCATTCACATCCTTAGCCAAATCAATTCGATAGAAATAAGATTTATCTTGATAATTTGCCTCAACAACGACGCATAAATTTGCTGCCATATCATTGGCATTGGCTTCTTGTTCTGGAATTAGTGTAAATCCCCCTTTACCCAACTCACCCTCATTCATAAACGAAAGGTTACTGTAAATGCCGGCTTCAACACCCGACTCCATGTCATTGTAGTTTATGCTAGAAGGAATAGATGGTTTCGTTACAATTCGGTCAATGGCATTGTAGTTCTTTAGATTGGGAACAACCAACGCATTGTTGTTGCTACGAAAAACATAGGTTGATTTAATATCTACACTCCCTTTACTTTCAATCATTAATTTAGCAAACGAGCGTATCATCGTTACCTCTAATCTAGGTGCATCACCTATACCTTCAAACTTCTTTAAATCCACCCCTTTAATTTCTCCCCACATGGGTACTAAACGAGGAGTTTCCATATCCCAAGCACCTTGAACGGGAAATTCAACAGCTGCATAGAAGTTCGTTTTAGACTGTCTTTCAGTTGGCCTCTCGCCCTTATAATTCGATAGGAAAACAAAGTCAACAGTCGATTTATCGCCTTCAATATCGAACAACAGTTTATATTGTTTTGAGAAAGAATCAAACTCCACATTTTCTTCATCAATCTCTAATTCTTTGTAAAAAAGCCCCGATTTGAATAAGAATACACGAGAAGCATTCATATCAACACGGTATGTATCTTCGTCATTCATACTACGTGTACTAGCAAATTTAGCATTCGCCTTGGGTACATTTAAATAGACCTCCAAACGAGTAGAGTTAGATTTTAACGAAGTTTGATTTTGTGCACTTTCAGTAACACATGCCCCAAACATCACCACAACAGCGAATAAGGCAGATGCCCATATATATTGTTTAAAATATTTCATATTTATGTTCTAAAATGAGTAATTAAGAAGAATATCTATCACACTAGGGTAACCAAGAGGTTACAATGAATTTTGAACCAATTTGATGTTGAATTTTTGGTTCAAAATTTCCATATGGAACATTTCTGTTTTCTCTTTCCCAGTATTGTTTTCAGTCATTGAACGCAAGTACATGTATTTATTTTCATAACTAATTCCGATAACGCTAAAATACGCTCCTTCAGTAGTATTCATGTTTCCACCAAAACCAAATTTCAAATTTTGTTTTACTTGTTCAGGCGACAAATCCGTATCGTAGCTCAGAAACACATCTTGATAAATTTTTCCATCAAAAGGTGTATTTTTGTAATCGTGTTTAAAATAAAAGCTCGTGGTGATATCTACTTCTTGCGTGTAGTCTTCCCACACTTTCACATCCATAAATACAGGAATAGGGTTATCAAAAGCATCTTCAGGATTAGGGAATCCACTTGTTGAAGCACCTTTTAAGTGAAAATTATATGATTTATTGCGTAGTATAGAGTTGAAATTAACAGGACGCTTATTTGCATCATAGGAAGCAAAATCTAAACGATAAAAACGCTCAACACCTTCTAGACCTTCTAAATGAACTCCAACAACAACACACATTGTTGTTCTAAAATCTTGGCTACTTTTATGAGAAACCTCAGGTACAAATATATTATTAAACACAAGCTTAGTTGGGGCTTCATTATAATCGTAAAGCAAAGGGAACTTCAGGGCTTCATCGCGATTGTTAGTAAAGCGACCATTTCCCAAATGATACATTCCAGATGCGGGATTACTTACGGGGATACTTGGCTTTTTAACACTCATCGTAGTTTCGTCAAAATTTGCAGGGAATGGGTAAACACTACCATAGCTTCTAGATAGGTATATACGCACGGAACTTACGTCTTGCATTTTATACTTCGCCTGTTCATCTTGCTTGTCCAACATCACATTTACACGTGCATAGCTGCGTAGTAAAGTTGTTGTTTTAAGTAGATTTGTTCCACCCTTCATTTCAAAATCCATTTCGCCCCACATTGGCATTTCTGTATTTGAAGAGTTTGGCACAATGTATGACAAAAGATTTCTGAAATTTTTATAAGAAATACCATAGTTGGCATTCGGATCAAAGTTAAACAAAGCGACTAACTTCATTTTACCTTTTAAATCGGCAGGGACATGAATAGAAACCGTGTAGTTTCCATTAACTTTGTGCATCTCCTGCTCCGCTAAACTGGTTTGATATACTAACTTACTACTATGTTCGCTTCCTGCATTGAAAAAACAGAAAGTAAACTGTCCGTCTGGAAGAGACGTGTCCGAACTAGATAATGAATTATCGAACGAACTTTTTAAAGAAAATGTAACTAACTTGAACTCCGAGGGTTTATTATCCTCACTAAATAAATCGTTGGTACAGCCCGAACAAAAAACAATAAGGGCTAGTAATACGAAATAAGACCTCAATTGGTATTTCATAATGTAATATTATATTACCCAAACTTGATTGTCGAATCTATCACATCGACATCATATATCTATCACATGTTTGGATAATGATCAGTAAAATTATTAATAGTTGAAGGCTATAACTTAAGCACTTCCTTGAAAATAGTATAATCAAATGTATATATTTAAATTTATAACATCCGCCTAATTAGTATTATATTTTGACTTAATCATACAATTGGCTCGTTGTTTGAAGTAAAAAGCAAGAAATCTGAATAACATTTGTCACAAGTCACAGAAAAGGGATTCTAAGATGAGCTAAAATTCACTTGACATACATCAACATGCATATAAAACTAGGTTTAAGAACAATACTTACACAATTAACTCAACATTTATTACATTAAACAACCATACATCAATAAATTGAACACCTAAACCTAGGAAAACAGATTATTAAAGATATCCGAAATATAGACATCCTACATCACAATACAGACACCATCCAGAACCATAAGAGTAACTTCATGATACACCATAAAAGAAGAGGGACTTTATAATAATTATAAAGTCCCTCTTTTATATCAATAAAACAGATTATTATCTCTTTACTAATCCTATTTTAGCATTCAATTTGAAGTAATAAACCCCATTTTCACGCTCAAGGAATCCATATTTATCTTTATCGACCGATCCTTTTACGAATCTTGTATTTAGATATAAGAAATCTTCAAAAACATCTTGGTTATTTTTATGGAAACCCACAATTTCACCATTCCCATTAACAAGCAACATCCCGTCAACTGCCGAATGTTCACCATTGAAAATTTTAGCAGGACGCATTCCACGAACCACAGTCATTAAGAATTCTTTCATTTTATATTCGTAGAAGCGGTGCTTTTGAATTAAATCTTCTTTAACCTTAACAGGATTTTGAATCTTCACCAAATTCATAACTTCATAAATACGTGATTTACCCTCCATTTGGAAAGTTCTCAACATTTCACTCAAAATACGAGCAAAGTGAAGGTCAATCATCTGTAGGTTGCAACGGAACACTTTATCTGCAACGTCACTATATTTCAATACACCCCCCAAACGTTCAATTTCAATGATGCGATCACGAACCACTTCGGTTGAATCAATAGCATTAATGTTGTTAACTTCAGGATTAGCTAACTTAACACCAGAAAGTTCTAGTTTAATATTTGCAGCACGTCCGCCATCAAGCAACAAGTGTGCAGGTGCTAAACGCGACTGGATAACAAAGCCCGAGGGAATTGTTGCATTGCTCCAAAAACCAATTTTCAAATCTGTACGGTCTGAAGTTTCTGGTTCTAACTGGAATATTTTTGTTTGATCAAGAAATTTTTCAATATCCTCTGGACACTCAATAACCTCTTCATTTGAAGACTTCATCAATGCCAATACTTTATCTGCCATAGCAGCCAAAGCAGCTCTGTTCAACTTAATGTATTCGCCTTTACCTTCGACACGAACCATATCACCCTCAATAAAATAGCGACGAGGACCATCTTCGTCCACACGTTCTATGGTAGAGATAGGCCAAAATGATTTTTCGTTTTTCTCTCCTTTATGGTTACCCATAAATAATTTTCCATCAGCAAGTAGCTTTAGGAAAACATACAATTCACTCCATTCGGTTTTATTTACTTCAAAAGCCATATCTTACACTTATTTATTCGGTTGATATTTCCGGATTACCATCGGCATCCAAGAAACTCAAGGTTTCTACTTTACTTAATTTTTCTTTTAACGAAGGCATCATCGACTTGCGAATGCTTAATTTCATCTTGCAATCCAGATAAAAATCTTGCTCTACAATTTGAGGTTCGTCATCTTTTACCACACGCATTACATCGTTCATAAAAGGATATTCGAATAAGATTGACACCTCCTCATCAATCGTTTTCTCAACAATATTGGCTGCAGACAACGCTTCGGCAGCCGCCGCTTTGTAGGCTACAATCAATCCACCTGTTCCCAATTCAATACCTCCAAAATAACGGACCACAGCCACCAAAACATTGGTAAGTTCGTTAGAACGGATTTGACCCAATATCGGTCTTCCAGCAGTACTAGATGGTTCACCATCGTCATTGGCACGGAAATCAGTTCCTTCGAAGCCCAACATATAAGCATAACACACATGACGTGCATCATAATATTGTTTTCTAAGCTCGTCAATCAGTTCCTTTACCTCTTCCTTTGTTTCCACAGGATAGGCAAAAGATAAAAATTTACTTCGCTTCTCACTGTAAGTGCCTTCCGAAGGATCGGTTATTGTTTTAAAAACATCATCTTGTACCATAATGCAAATATAAGGATTTTAGACTAATCTCATTTACTAGTCTTGCAATCTATTAGTAAAGATTAATCAAAATAACGAGATATACTCACAATTAGTAAGCTCAATTATTTTACTACCCGATGATAGACTAGTTACCTTCCTAAGAGAACTGAGTTCTCATAGGAAGAAGACTGATGCATCTTAGTAAGGAATAAAATTTCTAATTATACTGTATACAAAGCTAATTCCATGGAAAATAAAACAGCTCTAACATTGCTATTTTTTAGAAAATAATTACCTTTCCAATAAATAATATTCTATGAACAACTTTAGCACTTTCACGCCCGAGAACTGTAAAGACGAGCATATTTGCTGTGCCATTTCCGACAAAAAATGTACGGAAGGCTATCTGCTAAAAAAGAAGTGGTTATGCGAGGAGTACCAACGTGGATACAAATTTATAAAACTCAATACTCGAGGAAAAGTGTTTATAGAGTATGGACCATCTGAAACTGCATGGGCACCTATTATTGCTAAAAACTATCTGGTATTGGGATGCTTCTGGGTTTCTGGACAATTCAAAGGGAAAGGCTATGGTCAACAACTTTTACAATTTGCCTTGGATGATGCAAAAAAACAACACAAAGACGGATTGATTGCCATTGCTGGGGTCAAGAAGATGCACTTCCTGAGTGATGGCAAATGGCTAATTAAACAAGGTTTTAAGGCTATTGAAACACTACCGAGTGGATTGGCACTCTATGTTTTGCAATTAAACAAAAACGCTGATTTACCTTCATTTAATCAATGTACTAAAGAAACTTTTTGTCCTACGAAAAATGGATTAGTAGTTTACTATTCAAATCGTTGCCCTTTTACAGAATACCACGTTAATGAGAATTTAGTAAAAACAGCCCAAGAACGTAACATTCCTCTTGAAATAAAGAAGATTACCAGCTATACCGATGCACAGACCTGCCCTAGCCCAGCTACATTATTCTCGCTCTTTTACAATGGGCTATTTATCACTACTGATGTGAGCATCTGCGAGCTAAAAAAATTCAACAAGCTTATTCCATTAGAGTAACCCTATATAAAGTTGTAGGCTCTACTTCCAGATTCAAACAGCTTCAACTACACCCATAATCCACACTCAATGCTATAAAAGCGTTACTTTTTCCATAATCAAGAACACAATAACTTGAAACTTGTTATATTTGTTAATAATTAAATAAATATACCGACTTAAAAGAAGATATGATGAGAAAATTTAAGGCGCATCCTTGGCACGGCATCAAGCTAGGTTCAAGAATGCCAGATATCGTAAACACCTTTATAGAGATTGTTCCAACCGATACCGTTAAGTATGAAGTAGATAAAACTACGGGGTATTTAATGATTGATAGGCCTCAAAAATATTCAAATATCATTCCTGCATTGTACGGTTTTCTTCCTCAAACTTACAGCTCAAAGCACGTAGCCGAATTAACCAATGAGGCACTGGGCAGAGACGATATTGAGGGTGATGGCGACCCTGTGGATATTTGTGTATTGACTGAAAAGGACATTACACACGGAGATATTATTGTACACGCACGCCCTATTGGCGGTTTTAGACTTTTAGACCAAAATATGGCCGATGACAAATTGATTGCTGTTCTTGAGGGGGATGCTATTTATGGCCAATTCACAAGTATCAGCCAATTGCCACAATTGGTCATTGACCGCTTGAAACACTATTTCACAACCTACAAAGACCTCCCTTCTGATGAAACACATCGTTGCGAAATTGTAGACGTTTATGATGTAGAAGTTGCACACGATGTAATTCAACGTTCAATACTAGATTATAAGGAACGATTTGACGACTGATAACTTTTGCGTAGCGAAATAAAAAAAACGGAGTAAAATGACAAATCATTTTACTCCGTTTTTTATTTCGGTATTTAAATATACAATATTATCTCTTGTTCAATTGACTTTAAATTGCACATTTCCATTTTTGAAAAATTCAACCAATTCGTTTACAGCAGCTACACCTGCATTCATATTGGCCTCTCTAGTTTGTGCACCCATTTTTTTTGGAGTAGCAAAAAATTGATTCGCCATAACCCTAAATTCATCTAGAAAATCGGGTTCGATGTCGGATAAATACATCATATCTGGACGCTGACGCATAATTTTCAATAAATCGAGCTCATTGACCACTTCTTTACGTGCAGTATTTATTAAAGCACAGTTTTGAGGCATTAATGAAAGCAACTCATCATTGATAATTTCTTTTGTTTGAGGAGTGTAAGGCAAGTGAACCGACACAAAATTGGAACGTTTATACAATTCTTCAACACTTGAAACAGCCTCTGTCCCATTTCTTTCAATGGTGGCAGCCGATGTATAAGGGTCGTATGCTAGAACTGTCATTCCAAACCCTTTAGCAATGCGAGCTACATTTGTTCCCACATTACCAAAAGCGTGAATTCCAATTGTTTTTCCTTTCAGTTCAAAGCCAGAAACACCACTAAAGCGGTTTCTAGCACCAAAAATCAACATTCCAAACACCAGCTCAGCAACAGCGTTAGCATTTTGTCCAGGTGTATTCATTACAACAACTCCTGCATAGTGAGCTGCTTTAATGTCCACATTATCGTATCCAGAGCCTGCACGAACAATCAGTTTCAAATCTTTAGCAGCCTCGATAATTTCTTTATCAATTTTATCACTACGCACAATTAGCGCACTGATACCTGGTAGCTTTTCAATTAGTTCTTGCTTGTCCGAATACTGCTCAAGTTTTTCAAGCTTGATATTTGCAGCATCAAGAGCCTCTTCCATTTGCTTAATAGCAACCGGGGCAAACGGCTTTTGTGTAGCTAGCAGTACTTTTATTTCACTCATAAACTTTAGTTTAATTCCTATTTCTTATGCAAATTCTCAAATTCTTGCATGCAATCTATCAATACTTGTACGCCCTCAATTGGCATTGCATTGTAGCACGATGCACGGAAACCACCAGTAGAGCGGTGACCTTTGATACCAACTATACCTTTAGATTGCGCAAATTCAAGAAATTCTTTTTCTAACTCTTTGTATTCTTCTTTCATAACAAAACGAATATTCATTCTTGAACGATCTTCTTTTGCTACTGGGTTGTGGAATACTTCACTGTTATCAATCGCACCATATAAAAGTGTTGAACGATCAATAGCCAATTGCTCCATAACTTTTACACCACCCATTTTTTTAATCCAACGCAACGTCAACATTGCTGTGAAAATAGGAAGTACTGGAGGGGTATTAAACAACGAATCCTTCTCTACATGTACTTTATAGTCAAGCATTGTAGGAATTTGACGATCCATTTTACCAAGCATGTCATCCTTAACGATTATGAAGGATACACCCGATGGAGCTAAGTTTTTTTGTGCGCCACCATAAATACATGTATATTTTGAGACGTCTATAGGTCTAGAGAAAATATCAGAAGACATATCGGCAATCAATGGAACTGGAGAATTTAAATCTTCAAAAAACTCAGTTCCATAAACCGTATTGTTGGTTGTATAGTGAACATAATCGGCATCAGCTGGTATTGCAAGGTTTTTAGGGATATGAGTATAGCCATCACTCTCTGAAGAGGCTATTACTTCTACATCACCGAACGCTTTCGCCTCTTTAATTGCATTATGACTCCAGATGCCTGTATCAATATATGCAGCTTTCTTTTTTAGGAAATTGAAAGGGATGCGACAAAATTCCATGCTAGCACCACCACCTAAAAATAAAACAGAGTAACCTGCTGGAATATTCAGCAATTCGCGAAACAAATCTCTAGTTTCATCTAAAATTGCTTGAAAGTCCTTCGATCGGTGACTTATTTCTAATACAGATAATCCACTATTATTTAAATTTAGAACAGCATTTGCTGTAGCCTCTATAACTTCACTTGGAAGAATGGAAGGGCCTGCATTAAAATTGTATTTCACCATTTATATGTGTTTAGTTTATAATTCATACTTTTGTATGTATATTCAATACGAAAGTATGAAATTATAACTTCCTAGCCAAGATATTGGATAAAATATTACTAAAAGAAGCTTTTAAGAATACTTTTTGATTAAATATACATGGATTCACAAACATTATGTTAATAATATTAAATATAAGTTTAAGGTCCGATAATAAAAAAGCACACTTAAAATGTAGATTTAAGTGTGCTTTTATTCTATGTATGAGTTTACTAACTAAACTTATATTTTACTTTTAATAGGCCTCTTGAAAGATAGTTTTCATTCCTTTAATTTTTTCCCCTTGAACTAGTTTTAACAATTGTGGTAGTTTATTGCGTTTAACCGCTATATACGAGAAATGATCTTTTACATCAATACGTCCTACTTCATCTTTATTGAGTTGCCCTTTCTTATAAACGAAACCTACAATATCAATTTTATTTACTTTGTCTTTCTTTCCTTTACCAATATAAAGCGTTGCCCAAGAAGAGTGAGCTGGCTTTGGAAGTACGTCTGGAAATTCAAATTTAGTAACTGCATTGGTTACGTATTCGGGTACAGTTTCTTCTTCGTGAAGAATTATATAGGATGCACCAGTCGCTTTCCAGCGAGCAGTACGACCATTACGATGCGTGAAAGCTTCTTCGTTAACAGGTAAATGATAATGAACAACATGTTCTACTTCAGGAATATCAAGTCCTCGAGAAGCCAAATCAGTAGATACCAAAACATTGGCAGAACCATTGCTAAATTTATACAATGAGCGTTCACGGTTGTCTTGCTCTAAGCCTCCATGAAAACCTTCACTATCAATATCTTGTTTTTTAAGGTAGTCGTTAATACGATCAACCGCATCTCTGTGGTTGCAGAAAACAATCGTTGACTCACCTTGAAAACAACAAAGTAGTTGATATAGCGTTTCTAATTTGTCTTTGTTCGGAGAGTTCACAATCTGTTGTTCAAGACGAGTACTCAACTCCTCACCTTCATTCAGATAGTTTAATTTGCGCAATCTGCCTACACCTGTAAATTGTGGTATCTCTTCAGCATCTGTTGCTGACAATAAGAAACGACGATTTAAACGTGGAAGTAGTTTTATTATTTTAGACATCTCATCGTGGAAACCAAACTCCAATGCTTTATCGAACTCATCAATTATTAATAGCTCAATATCATTGGTATTTAAGTTTTCACGTTCAATATGATCAAGAATACGACCAGGAGTACCAATAACAATAGAAGCATCATTGGCAGATAGAGATTTTTTCTCTTCAGATAATGAGTGTCCACCATAACAACATACCGAAGAGTATCCCGATTTTAATGAGGTAAAAACTCGTTGAACTTGTAGTGCCAACTCCCTCGATGGAACTAAAATTAAAGAGTAAAAACCTGGCTGTTTACCTCTTTCTTCAAGCATAAGTAAAGTAGGTAACAGATAAGCCAATGTTTTACCCGATCCGGTTGGAGATAAAAGAATTATATCACGTCTGTCTGTAGCGTAATTAATAGTTTCTTGTTGCATCGGAGTTAGTTGTTCTATCTCTAATGCTTTTAAGGCTTGTTCAATGATTATTTTATTCATAGCTACAAAGATAAAAAAACGGCAGATGAAAAAATCATCTGCCGTAATATATTATTTTACTAGATTAACTGGATTAACCTCCAAAATCATCAAATAGTAAGTTTTCTCTTGGAACACCAAGGTTCCAAAGCATACCTTCAACCGCTTTACTCATCGGACCAGGACCACACATGTAGTATTCAATATCTTCTGGAGCATCGTGTTTAGACAAATACTCATCATGAATAACTTGGTGGATAAAGCCTACGCTACCTTTCCAATTATCACTTGGAATTGGATCACTTAAAGCAATATGGAACGAGAAGTTAGGGAATTCTTTTTCTAATTTACGGAAGTCTTCTTCGTAGAAGATTTCACCTTTAGAACGAGCACCATACCAATAAGAAATCTTACGGTCAGTAATCTTAAGTGTATTAAGAAGGTAAAGAACATGTGCACGTAGAGGAGCCATACCAGCACCACCACCAATGTACAACATTTCATTCTTCGTATTCAAGATTGGGTGGAAATCTCCATAAGGACCACTCATCATTACCTTGTCACCTGGTTTTAGGTTAAAGATGTATGAAGAAGCAATACCTGGATTAACCTGCATAAATCCTCCGTTCTTACGGTCAAATGGTGGTGTTGCAATACGTACGTTCAGCATAATAACATCTCCTTCTTCAGGATAGTTAGCCATAGAGTATGCACGAATTGTCGGATCGTCATTTTTACATTTCAATCCCCACATTTTGAATTTATCCCAATCACCGTGGAATTGTTTGTCAATCGCAAAATCTTGATAATTTAGTTCAAATTCTGGGATATCAATCTGAGCATAGCTACCTGGAACGAAGTCCATGTGTTCACCAGCTGGAAGTTTTACTACAAACTCCTTGATAAATGTTGCAACGTTGTCGTTAGAAACAACTTCGCATTCCCATTTTTTCACTCCTAGTACAGATTCTGGAATCTGAACCTTCATATCTTCTTTCACTTTCACTTGACAGCCTAAACGCCAGTGGTCAGCTTGTTGCTTACGAGAAAAGTGTACTTTCTCTGTTGGTAGAATTTCACCACCACCTTCAACTACTTGACAAGTACATTGACCACAAGAACCTTTACCTCCACAAGCAGAAGACAAGAAAATGTCATTAGCTGCTAAAGTACCTAGTACAGTACCTCCTGGCTCAGTTTTAAGTTCTTTTTTTCCATTAAGGTCAACTGTAACTTCTCCAGATGGCGAAAGATATTTTTTAGCTACAAGCAAAATTACAACGAGTAACAAGATAACAGCCAAGAAGACGATTATACTCGCTAATATTAAATTTGTCATTGTTTTCTGTTTTACTAATTAAATTTTCAATCCTGAGAAACACATGAAGGCCATTGCCATTAAACCTACAGTGATAAATGTGATACCCAATCCTCTCAATGGAGCAGGAACGTCTGAGTATTCCATTTTTTCACGAATAGCAGCAAGACCAACAATTGCTAAAATCCAACCGATACCAGAACCAAGTCCGTAAACAGTTGCTTCACCAACGTTTACAAAGTTCTTTTGTTGCATAAATAGAGATCCACCCATAATCGCACAGTTTACAGCGATTAGAGGCAAGAAGATACCTAAAGATGCATATAGAGAAGGAGAAAAGCGTTCTACAACCATCTCAACTAATTGTACAATACCTGCAATAACTGCAATGAATAGAATAAAGCTCAAGAAGCCTAAATCTACACCTTCAATTAATACATCTGGTTTAAGTACATAATTTTCTAGCAAATAGTTAACTGGCAGAGTTACAACTAACACGAAAGTTACTGCAATACCAAGTCCTAATGCTGTTTTTACGTTCTTCGAAACCGCTAGGTATGAACACATACCCAAGAAGAATGCGAAGATCATATTATCGACAAAAATCGATCTTATAAATAAACTTAGATAATCCATATTCTTTTAAGAATTTAAGTTGAAGTTAATCTACATGACATAAATGCACTTCAAACTATTATTCATATTATTTTTCTTGTAACTCTTTGTGTTTAGCTCTTTCATACCAGATAATACAAGCACACAAGATAAGTGCCATTGGAGGCATTACCATAAGACCATTATTAATATAGCCATTTTCGTATGCAATTTCTGGAATTACTCTGAAATCCAAAATTGTACCAGAACCTAATAGTTCACGGAACAAACCTACAATGATAAGAATCTTAGCATATCCAAGACCATTACCAACACCGTCTAAGAAAGATTCCCATGGACCATTTGCCATAGCAAATGCTTCCAAACGACCCATCAAAATACAGTTCGTGATAATAAGACCAATATATACAGATAATTGTTTACTCACATCATAAGCATAAGCTTTCAAAACCTCACTCACAATAGTTACTAAAGCAGCAACTACAACAAGTTGTACAATAATACGAATACGATTAGGAATCGTTTTACGGATTAATGAAATAATAACGTTCGCAAAAGCAACGATAATAGTTACTGAAAGCCCCATTACAATTGCTGGCTCTAATTTAGCTGTAACTGCAAGAGCAGAACAGATACCAAGAACTTGTACTGTAACAGGATTATTTATCCCTAGTGGAGCTGCGAATACTTCTCTATTCTTTTTAGAAAATAATTGACTCATATTCTTATTCCTCCTTATTGTTTATTTAAAAATTCATCATATTGGCTAATGCAGTTTTTCAACATTGCATCCACACCATTTGATGTAATTGTACCACCAGAAAGTCCATCAACTTCAAACTCAGTATTTTTCACTTTACCGTTTTTAACAACGCTTAAAGCCACTTTATTATTTGAGTAAATGTGTTTTTCTTTAAATTGATTTTGGAAGTGATCCGTAACGATTTCTGCACCTAGACCAGGAGTTTCACCTGCGTGATCAAAGAACACACCGTATACAGTATTCTTATCTTCGTTCAATGCAATGTATCCCCAGATTGAATTCCAAAGACCAGCACCAAACAAAGGTAGAATATATTTAGTTTCACCATTCACTTCTGCAATGTAAACAGGTAGTGATCTATCTGTTAAATCTTTTGCAAGTTCAGCTTTCATATCGATTAAGAAACCGCCTTCAGTTTTAACAACCTCAGCTTTAGAATTCATAATCTCATCAGCCTTGATGTATTTATCAAATTCCACTTGAACATCGGCAGCTTGGCTAGCGTCGATATTGATAGCAGATAGAATTTGCTTCATCTTATCAAAATCTTCATTCTTCGCTTGAGTATCTTTCAATGAAGAAGACACAAAAGCAAGAGCGAACGCAACGATAACAACAAGTACCGAAGCATAAATGATAGTATAGCTATTACTATTAGTATTTAGTTTCATGTCGGATTATTTGTTAGAGTTATTTAATGCGCGTTTTTGACGACGGCTAATGTTAGCTTGAACTACGTAGTAGTCAATCAATGGAGCAAAGATGTTCATCAATAGAATTGCCAACATCACACCTTCTGGATAACCTGGGTTTAACACACGGATTACGATTGCCATTACACCAATCAAGAAACCATAAATGTATTTACCAGTCTCAGTACGTGCAGAAGTTACTGGGTCTGTTGCCATAAATACGGCACCAAAACAGAAACCTCCTAGAACGATATGTTCGTACCAAGGCATTTGTGCCATAGCAGTATCAGGACCAACAGCGTTGAATACCCAACCGATAAACGCACCACCAACGAACATTGAGAACATTGTTTTCCAACTTGCAATACCTGTAACTAGAAGAATAATTGCACCAATACCAATAGCGATAACACTTGTTTCACCAATTGACCCTGGAATTAAACCTGTTACCATATCCCAATTAAATGGTGCTAATTCTGCCACTGAAGCAGTAGCAGCTTCACCTAGGGGAGTAGCTTGAGTAAACGCATCAACAGATTTTCCTAAACCGAAAATACTATCTTTTGCAACCCAAACTGCATCTCCAGACATTTTTGTAGGATAAGCAAAGAATAAGAATGCACGAGTAACCAAAGCTACGTTGAATACGTTCATACCTGTACCACCGAATACTTCTTTTGCAAAAATAACAGCAAACGCTGTTGCTACTGCAAGAATCCACAGTGGACAATCAACAGGGACGATCATTGGTATCAAGATACCCGACACCAAGAAACCTTCGTTAATTTCTTCTTTCTTCCATTGTGCAACTACGAATTCAATTCCTAGTCCAACAACATAAGAAACGATAAGTTTTGGAAGAACAGCTAAAAAGCCGAATCCAAACATTTCCCAGAATGTACCTAGTTCACCAACTACAAGACCGTAGTGTTGGTAACCAATATTGTACATACCGAACAATAGTGCTGGAACCAAAGCCAGAACTACAAACGACATCAATCGTTTACTGTCCACCGCATCGTGAATATGAGTACCCGATTTAGAGGTATCATTTGGTACGAATAGGAAAGTAGCAAACCCATCAAAAAGAGAATGGAATGCATGTAGCTTTCCTCCTTCTTCAAAATGAGGTTTAATCTTGTCGATATAATTTTTTAACGCTTTCATTTATTTATATCTTTTTTATTATTAACACATTTCAGCTCTTAGCATATCAAGACCATTGCGTACAATCTTTTGAAGTTCCATTTTTGAAGAACATACAAATTCGCATAGCGCTAAATCTTCTGGAGCAATTTCATAAATTCCCAATTGTTCCATGCGGTCTATATCACCAGCTAAAATAGCTTTGATTAAATATTCTGCATGAATGTCCATTGGGAGAACTTTATTGTATTCGTTAGACATAATCATCTTACGTTCTCCACCTTTGATACGAGCGTCCAAAGCATATTTTTTCTTTCCTTGTAACCAAGATAGGTATGAATGATTCATACTGTATTGATCTGTACGAGGCATAATCCAACCGAATAGTTCATTTACGTCATCACCCTCTGGGATAACACTAATTGTAGCATCGGTTGCACCTAAGAAACCATCTGCACTAATTTTACGTCCTGTAAGAACGTTACCAGTAATGTAGCGTAGTTTTCTGCCTTCAGATACACGACCTTGGAAAAGGTTAGTCAACTGAGTTCCTAATTGTAGTTTGCAGTATGCAGGTTCTTTTACTTCAGAACCAACGACTGCTACAGTACGAGTAAAGTCAACTTTACCAGTATTAAACAGACGTCCAATGAAGATTACTACTTCAGGACTTACTGCCCATACCACTTCTCCTTTATTAATTGGAGAGATGTGATGAATTTGAACACCTACATTACCTGCAGGGTGTGGTCCATCAACAACATTGATTTCTACGTTTTTAGCTTGGGTTAAAGCCGCTGCTTTTTGTTTTGTACTTAAAGTTAGATATGTTTTAGCCATTTTAGCTAAAGCATCTAAACCTGTTTGGAAGTTAGCTTCATCACCTTTCAAGGTAAACTCGAAGTTAGCTGCTAGTGGATTGCTATCGAAACCAGATACAAAAATAGCTTTTGGCGAGCTTGTTGGGTTAGCAACAACGTCATAAGGACGTTCTTTCATAAACCCAAAAAGACCAGCTTCTAATAATGCAGATTTTACTTGTTCTGCAGATAGAGCTGATACTTGTTTCTTACCAAAATCTACGTATTCTTGATTTTCGGAAGCTTTAACGGACACGTTCAAAACTTTACGACGTGCACCACGTTCAACAGCAGTAACGACACCGCTTACTGGTGAAACAAACTTCACATCGGGATTTTTCTTATCATAAAACAAAGTATCCCCAGCCTTCACATTATCATTAGGTTTAACTACTACTTTAGGAATAACGCCTGTAAAATCGTCTGGCACTAAAGCGAAAACTCCAGTACCTTTCACAGTGAATAATTCCTTTTTCGCATCACCTTTTAGAGAGATGTCAAGGCCTTTACGTAATTTAATTACATTTGCCATGTTATTACAAATAAATGATTTTGTTTATTTATTGAACAAAAGTAATAAATATTACGCTCAATATATAAGAAAAGTGGGATGAATTACTGACATTTTTCAGCATTCAACCCACTTTTCACATGTTATTCAGTATAATTCAAGTAAATAAATATTTTTATAAATAAATAAATATTTGAACCTCTTATATTTTAACCAAAATGTCAAATTGTTTTAAATATAACACTTGACAGTCTTATTTATTTTCTTCCAAAATCTTATTGTTCAGGAGCAAACATCGGATCCCAAGCTGGCAAACGAATTGGCTTTTTATTTAAGATATTAAGTACTTTAGAAGGAACATATTTTTTCTCTACAACCAATCGGAACATGTACTCATTAAACCATTCGTCAGTCATTATCAAATGCCCCTTGTAACCGTTATCGGCACCCCAGCTATTTTCTACCATCCATTTCGTTGTTTCGCCTTTATCATTCACATCAACAGCCATTAAAGTCATAGCATGAGATGATCCACTATCATACGATTCAACTCTTGCTTTCTTATCCATATTAAATTCGGTAGCAAACAAAGAACCGTAGTCGAAGTTATTAATATCCAATAGTCCTTTTTTGGAATCTAAAAATTGACCAACATCACAAGAGAAATACATCATTGTATTGTCTTTCATTGAAGCAATAGCCATTTCTTTTATATCTTCAATTGGAAGGTTCACGTAAGTCCAGTTTGTACCATCATATTGATGACGATCGTAATCAATTTCATAACACTGATAAAACTCACGACTAGGATCATTCATCAACATCACGTAATTATGCAATAGCTTCTCATCGCCATACTTTTGCAAGAAAGATTTAGGTGTGTGAGTTTCCGAAGCAACACGCTCCCCTTTTGCATTAGGACGAACCCAAGTAAATTCACTTGGGGGAGTTCCAAGATTTAATGCTAGAATACGGTAAACTGTACTCAACATATCAGTCTTACGATTTTCGAGTTTAGCTACTGATGCACCATCAGCACTCATTTTACGAAGCTCAATACCATATTCTCTTAATTTAAGAGTTATGATTTTAGCCATGCTACGTGTGTTTTTACTGCTATTTGTTTCGGGCATCACTTCTTGAGGTACTAAACCATATTTTGCAACGATATCACCTACCCCAGCAAAAGTACCACCATCACTTAACGGATTTTTAAACAACCACTCAACCATTTGATCCTTGATACCCAATTTACGAGTATCAATAATACCTTGTAAGAATAAGTTTGATTTTTCTAGTTGGTCAAAGAAAAATGGATATACTTCCGAAAACTCAAAAGCACCCAAATCATATTTCGCAATGGCTTTTGCTCGCATTACATTTAGTCCTGTAAACAACCAACATCTGCCCGAAGAATACTGATTCGTAATTCCTTTAGACTCTACTTTAATTGAAAAATTACCATCAAAAGGAGCAACTTCACTATTCATTGCTAGCTTTTGAATATCCGCAGCATTAAGCGCATTACGAATCGCTTTATCTTCACTGGTGTTCTTGTACGTTTGTTGAATTTTTGTCAACATCTCTGCTGAAATTCCTCCATTCGTCTTTTGTGCGTATGCGGGTAATAATAACATACCTGCCAATGCAACACTTAGAATTCTTTTTTGCATACCTGCCTTAGTTAATTAGTTATAAATCAAAAATACAAATTTTATAAGAAACATCTAACTAAAAAGCATAAAACGATTTCCAATCTAAATTAAAAAGAATATTGATTCAATACCTATTCAGTTCAATGCAAAAAAAGGCTCTGTAAGTTTTCCTTACAGAGCCTTTGCTATTCATTAAGATTATCTTTTAATAGATTAATTCAATTTCACTAATGAACCTTCAATAAATTCGAAGCTACCTTTAGCAACTAGTTTATACTTCATTTCGTACGTGTTATTCGAACCACTGTAAGCAACAAAGTTTACGGTATAGAACACATCCATACCTTCAATAGGCTCAACTTCTGGATAAGCAGCTTCAAGACCAATTCTGAAACCTACTGGCCAACGCTCTTCCATTAAAAACTTGTTAAGCTGTTCATCAGTTTTGTCTTCGTAAGCTTTACCATACTGCTCTCTGTACTTACCAAGACGCATATCTACGTTATTTTGGTGAGCAGACGTTCCAAAGTAGTAGTCATTATTACCGTAAGAAGTGGTATAGGTTTCACCTTGTTTACCTTTTTCTCCTGTAAACCCTAACTCTTTCTTGTCAATATTTTCCCAAACCCAATTTGTTATTGGTTGATAGAATGCTGATGAAGCTGCAATATTTGGACCAGCTGCAAGAATCAAGTAAACACTTGGGTCAAATTTCCACTCATTTTTATCGAAGCGTACGAATTGAGACGTTTCCTCTACAAAATAAGGCACAAATGCCCAAGTAGTACCATCAAATTTATACTGAGCTGATCTAAATTTATTCACAGCATCTTTTTCGAAAAATTTAAAGACTACTGTTTTCAGATCACCAGCAGAAGCAAACTCAAATTTGCGATTAAACAACTTAGCAATTGGTTGTTCAAATGGTTTTGTTGCAGAAAAATCTGTCAAACCTAAAACAGCATAATCTTCTTCTTGAAGAGCGAAAGAAGCCTTGTCTTTTGCCCATTTACCACCATCAAAAACATACACATCAGCAATGGTAGAAACTGCAGAAGGAGTAGCACGAGTAATCATCGCTCTTGTTTTGACAGCTGGACGAACCTCCACATTATCAATTTGAACAGTAGATGTAACTCCATCGCCAGCCCCAGTATATTTGAAACCAAATACAACTTTCTTACCAACAAAGTCTTTCAGGCTATGCTCTCCTGCATTCGCAAAACCCGCATACCCTTTTTCTGGCTCTGGTATAGTAAAGCTAGATGTAATATCTTTCCAGTCATAAACTTCAGAACCTTTATCTTCAGCTACATGAATAGTCAAGCACTTACCATTAAAGTTACCTACGTTCACATCAAAAGTAAAAATGAAGTTTTCATTTATTTTTGTACTTGGACTAATTAAGAAATTCTCTTGAGGACCATCTGCTTTAAATGCTGAGTACTGAATATAATTATTATCATCGCTCGCAAAATATCGCATATCCCAAGGTTTATTACCTTTAAGATGTACAACCTTCCAATCAGATCCTTCGATTTTAAAATCATTTTCAAAATTTTCAGAAAAGCCACCTACAGAAGGTTGACCTCCGGTATTAGGCTCACTAATTGAATATTTATAATTGACAACGTAACGATCTCCATCTTCAGCTTCTGTTGGCAAAAAGCCAGGAATAAACTTTTCAGGAGCATTTTTAGCTGTAAAGAACTTAGCATCTACATCCTCGCCCCATACAGTTTCGTAATCTTTACCAGAAACGATATATTCTACAGCTACATCAAGCTTTGTTAATATTTCTGGTTTATCCACTTCGTTTTTATACGTTATTTTAACAGCTGATCCTGGATCTTTATGTCCCCATTTATTAGCTGTAAAAGCAGGTATAAATACTTTAGCTTGGATCAATTCATCGAATTCTTTTTTGCTTTTCAATTTAGCCAAAGCTTTAAGATACACAGAGTCTTCAGGAACCCCTTCTTTATCTAATTCAGCAGCTATGGTCTTGTTTGCAGCTAAACCTGAGATTATACCATAATCGGCATCAGTCAGCGTGTACTCTACACCTACAATATCTGTAGGCTTAGAATTATCATCTAATTCTTTAAAGTATTTATCATTATAGTCACAACTAGCTACAAGCAGTGTTGAAAGAGCCAGCAGACTTAATATCTTCTTTTTCATATATTCCCAATTTAATTAGAAGTTCAACTTAAGACGTACATTGTATGTACGACCAAAACCGTAGAAAATGCCATAAGCTTTTTCCCATGTACCACCACCATCAGTAGCATCAGTAATGTATTCTTGGTTAAATACGTTATTAACGTTACCCGAAACGATAGCTGTTACATTTCCAATTTTAAATTTATAACTTGAGTTCAAGTCAAATACATGAGCCGATGGAATTCTCCAAGGAGATGCAAAATCTGTTGCAGAGCCACCCACTAAGTCATTTGACTGGATTTTCCAATCCGAGAAGTTACGACCGATAAACAGGTAATCAAAACCAACCTTCAGGCCATCTAGAGGATATACACTCATACCCAGAGCACCAGTTGTTTGAGCAGAACCTCCAACTTTTACATCTTTCAATTTTAATTGACTCCACACGTGATTATCAGCACCTGGAGCAGTTGCAATAGCACCCGTACTTAAGTTGGCAACTGGTTGACCTTGTGAATTGTAGAAGTAACCTTTAGGATTACTAATCCATTGCCAATTACCAATTGAGAACATACCAGTAACTTCTAACCAACGCAATGGTTTAGCTTTAAAGTCAACCTCGATACCTTGGTGACGAGCATTAACACCAGACATATTAATAGTAGCACGGTCAATTTCCGAACGGTTTGCATCTTCAATAACAACCGATCTTACCATTGTTTTATTTTTCCATTTTGTGTTATACATATTCACGTTAGCACTGAAAACAGAAGAATTAAACCCATAACCCACTTCAAAAGAAACTACTTTCTCGTTGATAGGATCATTGTTCATTGCATTACTTGTTTGGTTTTGTAAAAACACACCACCCGAGAAGTAAGGAGCACGGCTAATGTAACCTGTATTAAAGAACACGTTATGATACTCATTAATGTTGTAGTTTAAACCACCTTTAATTGTACCACCTAAGAAGTTCTTACCATCCGATTTAGACTTGCTGCTATCGTAGTATAAACGGTCATATCTCCAATATCCTGTATTAGACAACGAACCTGAAACGAATGCAGATATTTTATCTTTATTAAATTCAGCTTGACCAAAAACACCTTCTTGGTGAACATGTCCGTCATAATCACGGTAAACAACATCACCTACTTGAAGTTTTTGATTTCTATAATCTGGGTTCAATGCAGCAATATTATTTTCTGCTTTCACATTATTACGGCTATCATCGATGAAGTATTCGCCACCATATAAATCTACAATTTTATTCTTGTGAACACCTTTGTAGTAACGAAGGTCAATACCACCATATATATCAAAGTATTCGCCAAGTTTAGTAGTATAAGTCGATAGAAGACCATACCATTGGTGTTCGTTAATTGATTTAGACATAATCATTTTAGAACCAACTTCACTCTCTTTGTTCACATCGTAAATTTGATCGTACGCAAACGTTCCATCTGCATTACGGAAATGAGTATTAAGTCTACCATTAGTAGTACCATACCATTTATTTCTATAGTTTACACCATTTTCGTCTTTACCGTAACCTTGTCCACCAAAGCCACCACCTTTACCTATCGATGCATAAAGAGCAGTACTTAAACTTGATTTTCTATCAATTTGCCACAAGTGGTTCAAAGAGATTTGTGGTTTGTGATATTCATTTTTTTGAGAAGTTTTACGTTCACCATTGATACCAAAACCATATGTTGGGTTGTATTTGTACTTATCTTCTTCACCCATGTATTTTTTACCAATAGTTTGCCAACCTTCAATTGATAAACCATCGTTTCTATTACGTTGATTGTGCCATTGAGGAGCACCAAAAGCCGTGAAAGACAATTGATGATTATCATTAATACGTTTTGCGATATTAATAAAATAGTTATATCCAACAAATTCTGTTCCTTGAATATAACCATCACCCCATGTTTTACCACCCAAAAGAGTTAATGCCCAACCACTCTTAGAAAGACCCGTTGAAACATTAAATAATACTTTATTATAACCAGAATCGCCCAAAGCATAACTAACAGATCCACCTTTTTTCGCATCAATAGTTCTTGTTACGATATTGATAGATCCACCCACAGAAGGAGCAGCTACTTTAGAAGCACCTAAACCACGTTGAGTTTGCATACTACGAGTTACATCAGATAGACCAGCCCAGTTAGACCAGTAAACCCCACCCCACTCCATGTCGTTCATTGGTACACCATTCACCATTACAGCAATATTTTCTGATGTAAATCCACGCATGTTGATTTTAGAGTCTCCGTAACCACCACCTTGCTTAGTAGCATATACACCAGGTGTAGCTTTTAAGATTTCGGGGAATTCTTGAGCACCCAATTTTTCTTCAATAAAAACAGGGTCAACAGTAGAAAGAGCAACGGGAGTTTGTCTTGCAACCGCAACAGAAGACGTAATCGTAACGTCGGCAAGTGCAACTGCATCAAGCTCCATTTTAATATCACCCAAATTGACTAAGCCAGACTTAGTAATTTTCTTAGCAATATCTTTGTACCCTAGGTATCGAATGATAACCGTTTTTCCTGTAGGCACATTTTGCTCGAACAACCCATCAATATCAGTAACAGAACCTTGTGATGTTCCTTGAACAACAATTGCTGCACCAATCAAAGGGTCACCGGTTTCAAAATCTAATACTCGGCCTTTCACTGTACTTTGAGCTACTGCAGTAGCAGCTGTACAGAAAAGACAACCCATCAGAAAAAGAAACTGAAATAATCTTCCTTTCATAATTCTCGTCATTTATAATTAATGTTTACCAAAAATAGTTTGTAACCACAAAGATAGGCATTTAAAGAGATTTTTAGTTATAATTTAATTACATTTTTTAATACTTAATTATTAAGAAAATGTGAAGAGCATAAAAAAAGAGGGTCCTAAAACCCTCTTTTCTGTCTTCAATGTGAAAATTGTTTAATCGTTAATTAATTTACGATAACGAACACGTTTAGGAGCAACATCACCTAAGCGTTTAATTTTATGCTCTTCATATTCAGAGTATGAACCCTCAAAGAAGAAGACATTCGAATCTCCTTCGAAAGCTAAAATGTGCGTACAGATTCTGTCAAGGAACCAACGGTCGTGCGAAATAACTACTGCACAACCTGCAAATTCATCAAGACCTTCTTCCAATGCACGAAGTGTATTTACGTCAATATCATTGGTAGGCTCATCTAATAGCAATACGTTACCTTCTTCTTTCAAAGCCATAGCCAAGTGAAGACGATTACGCTCACCACCAGAAAGCATGCTACATTTCTTTTCTTGATCAGAACCAGCAAAATTAAATCTAGAAAGATAGGCACGTGCATTAATGTCACGACCACCCAGTTTCATCAATTCAGATCCTTGTGAAACAACTTCGTAAACGCTCTTTTCAGGATCAATATCACGGTGTTGTTGGTCAACATAAGCAACCTTCACAGTTTCTCCTACTTCAAAATTACCTTTATCCGCTTTCTCAAGGTCCATAATTAAACGGAACAGTGTAGTTTTACCCGCACCATTCGGTCCAATAACCCCTACAATACCATTCGGAGGTAGTACGAAGTTCAAATCATCGAATAATAATCTTTCACCAAAAGCTTTCGCAACATGCTGCGCTTCAATAACCTTATTTCCTAAACGAGGACCGTTTGGTATAAATATTTCAAGACGCGCTTCTTTCTCTTTTGAATCCTCATTTAATAGACGATCGTATGATTTTAGACGAGCTTTACCTTTCGCTTGACGAGCTTTAGGTGCCAAACGCACCCACTCCAACTCTCTTTCAAGCGTTTTGCGACGTTTGCTCTCTGTTTTTTCTTCCATTGCCATACGTTTTGTCTTCTGATCCAACCAGCTTGAGTAGTTTCCTTTCCAAGGAATACCTTCGCCGCGGTCTAGTTCAAGAATCCAACCTGCAACGTGATCCAAGAAGTATCTATCGTGAGTTACTGCAATTACAGTACCTTCATATTGCTGTAAATGTTGCTCTAACCAATCAATAGACTCTGCGTCCAAGTGGTTGGTAGGCTCATCTAACAACAAGATATCTGGTTTTTGAAGTAACAAACGGCACAATGCAACACGGCGACGTTCACCACCAGAAAGAACCTTTACAGGTTGATCTTCCGAAGGACAGCGAAGTGCATCCATTGCACGGTCAAGTTTAGAATCCAAATTCCAAGCATCTGTTGCATCAATTATATCTTGAAGTTCTGCCTGACGAGCAAATAGCTTGTCCATTTTATCGGCATCTTCATAATATTCTGGCAATCCGAATTTCAGATTAATTTCTTCATATTCTGCTAGAGCATCTACAGTTCCCTGCACACCCTCCATCACTATTTCTTTCACAGTTTTTGTTTCGTCTAGATAAGGCTCCTGTGCAAGATATCCTACTGTATATCCTGGAGAGATAACAACCTCCCCTTGGTAAGATTTTTCTAAGCCGGCAATTATTTTCATCAAGGTCGATTTACCAGAACCATTTAAACCAATGATTCCAATCTTCGCACCATAGAAAAAAGATAAATAGATGTCTTTCAAGACATACTTGTTCGGTTGGAAAGCTTTGCTTACCCCAACCATCGAAAAAATAACTTTTTTATCGTCAGCCATAAAGTTTATTATATAAGTATTTTACATGCTTTGTAGGGCAAATATAGGCAAAAAATATTCATTTTGTTTGGAACTAAAGAAAATTAGTGTACCTTTGCACACGCAAAACAGCAATAAGATGATTCGCTAGCTCAGCAGGTAGAGCACAACACTTTTAATGTTGGGGTCCTGGGTTCGAGCCCCAGGCGGATCACCAAAGAAAAAGCTTCTAATGAATAATTAGAAGCTTTTTTTGTTTTGATGCCTATAGACACAGGCTACAATTCATCTCTATATGAAGCTTGTACAGATATAATATAAATACACCCTATCGGTATAGTCGCAGTTAATCCAACCATAAAACAAAAACATCGCCCTATTGAATTGTGTGTTCAATAGGGCGATGTTTTATTTAATATCATCAAGTCTATGCTTTTTTCGAGCCAATCCAAGTTAGGTTGTGCCAAAGACTCTCTAGTATGCCTTGTTTGTGACTACTTAGCCACCACTTACAGAATTTAATCTGTCCGAATAACACCATAAATCCAATAATTAAGCTTACGGTATAGCCACAATATGGAGCTAAATAAAGTCCAATAGGGAAATAAATTAAGGCCCCAATCATTGACTGAGTAATGTAGTTGGTTAAGCTCATTCTTCCATAGAAACGTAAATCATCAGTTTGTTTTTCGAATCGCTTCGTTTGGAAAATCAATACAAAAGCTGGAATCAAAATGAATGTAAACAGTAATTTTTGCCACATATCGGCAATCACACCAATAGATTGTTTAACCATTACAACATCAGTAGTGTCAAGCAACAATACTTTAAGTTGATAAATTGGACCAAACAAAACTGCAGCTATCACGAGTACTTTAATCCAGAAACGTGTATTCTCTTCTGATGATACAAAGCGTTGCTTTCTACCCAATAACAAGCCCAGCATGAATAAACCTGCCGTTTGCAAGAAACGACCTGCACCGATGGCCCAAAACAAACTAGCCTTTTGCCCCAATGTGATATTGCCCCAAATAAACTCACCCCAATTTCCATTCTTTACATACGTAGCTACTTCGCCGTACATCGCTCCTACTCCTAAATCGGGCAACGTATATGCCGGATTAACCAGACTAGCAAAGTAGTGAAACAACTCGATGGGCTGACACAACAGCACAATAGCCAATATTAATACAACCTTATCGCTTAACTTACGCACCAAGAAAAGAAATATTGCAACAATCGAGAATAGCAACAACACATCTCCGGCAGGAAAAAACAGAGCATTTAGTGTTGCAAATCCTGCCAACAAGACCATTCTCCATAAGAATCGGTATCCAAAATCACGTCCTTTTTTCTGTTCATTCGTATATTGAATGTGAAACGTTAACCCAAAAAGAAGTGCAAAAATAGCATACGACTTTCCTGCGAAAAGTGAAAATACGACACTAAACACACCTTGATCTAAAATATTGAGCCACTCAGGTTGACTGGCTGGATCTGGATATACAGGGAAAATAAAATGTTCTAAATTATGCACTAATAAGATTGCCATAACAGCAAAACCACGTAGAGCGTCCACAACCTCAATCCGAGGCTTTTTAATGAGCTGATTTGTTTGCACTTGTAATAAAGTTTTATATTCATTTCCAAAGATAGTTTTATTAGTTTCTCAAACAATAACCATTACTCGCATAGTTTGTAATTTTTTCAATCACATCTGCACTATTACAAATAAAATGCAACTCACAAATCACTGTACACACTTAACGAGAAAAAGGTATGTTATCTCCATTTAGAAATAACACACCCTGTCTATTATTTTTTAAGCAATTTAAACCATCAATTATATACCATAGTATGAACTTCTTTCGTGGAAGGTAACCACGTTTCCTACATTTTTCTGAAGCTCACGATTACAAATGGTTTCATATGGCAACTCACTTACAAGCTCAGACTTCAACCATGAATTATTCCATAGAGCAATATCTTCGCCCATAATCAGCCTACACAACAACATTTCATAAGGCGCACGTTTCAATTTAACATCACGATGGTAGGTCATGTTTTGTAGCCACAGTTCATTATAGCTTGAATTAGGTAGTTCTTGCAATTTTGCACAGACTTTCAGCTGGATATCCCAAGCCTCATCCCTATCTTCCAAGGTATCAACCATGCGACTGATAATGCGTAACACATAGTTTGTCGCACCTATGTTTTCGTAGGCTATTTGCGTTGCTACAGCAGCCATAGCTCGAATATTCTCCCTAAGTTTATAGGGTATTTCAACTTTATAGGGAGTTTCTACTCGCTCAATTCCATTGTTACCAATTACGCCAATGACTTCATATTCTGATAAAATCGTACTTTCTAATTTTTCTTGAAGTCGTTTGTCTAGATCAGAGAGCATCACTTTTAATTGTCCACCATTAGGATAGTCACGACCAAACATCAGAATAAATAACAAGTGTTTTTGAAAGCCATCAAAATCGACACCTTTTTTATTAAATATAGGCGTATTGTAAAGGTAGAATAGCTTATCGTTTTTAATCGAATCGGTTACAACCGAATTACTAATCTGTGTTTTCTGACTATTCATTCTAAAGTTGAGCGACTCTAGGACTTGTTGCAGAATGTATGATATTTTCTCTAACTGCACTTTGTCATTACAGAAAATTCGATAATCATCTCGATAGCGAATCACTTCAAAATCGGCAGTTACCGCTGCTTTATCCAAAGCCTCATGAAAAAGTAAATCGGAATAACTAAGAATTATTTCGGCTACAAAATCAAACAAAGCACTCCCTTGTGGAATACCTATACAAGACCCTTTTTGGAACGCCGTTAAGTACGTTATCATCTGGTTAGCCAACTCGTGGTTCGAGGTAGTTGCGTATTGGGTTCCCTTTCTAGCCAACGCCCAATCTAATGTTTGAAGATTGATAGAGCCATAGCAATTCGTTATGTCTGTAACAAACATATATTTATATTCAAGCGATAGCGCTATGGAACGCTGCTCTACACAATGCCACCAATTTAAAATCGTTGTTGATTTAGGAAAAGCTTCGTTTTTGTCTGCTACAACGGGCAAAGCGCAAGCATCAATATAAGGAATTCTAAAATGAGCGAAGCAATCCTTGATGCTTGCCCAATTTGATTTACTACAAATTTCACGAACCAAGAAAAAATACAAATAAGGGTTTACCAAAGACAAAGGACGGACAGCATATTTGCCATCTTTGTTCATTAAAATATCTAGATTGACATTTTCAAGATTTTCCGCATTGTCTTCATCCAAACAAACCTCATAAGCCTCATCACCAATTTGTTTTTGTACAAATTGAAGGACTTCATCGAAATTTACGTATTCTGGAAGTTCAAAACTGCAATAGTGAGCAGTCTGCATAAAATAGTCTAATACTTTATCGTTCGCTAGCTGAAGAATATGTTTTGCCATATATATTTAAAGTCTGTTGTTAAGATTACTATAAATTCTATACTAAAATAGTCTTTTCTAATTTACCATTAAGGATTCCCTCCTAAAAAAAGAGCTAAAATAACGACATTTAAATAGATAGTATATCTAGTTTATATACATTTACGACAGAAACATGTATCGCTATGGAAATTAAACTTAGAAGAGAAGAAGAACAAGACTGCCGATCAGTTGAGGTGTTAATTCGAGAAGCCTTTTGGAATGTGTACCAACCAGGTACGAACGACCATTACCTTGTCCATCAACTAAGACATAAACCACAATTCATTTATGAGCTTAATTTCGTAGCTACGCATAAAGATAGAATTGTAGGTAGCATTGTTTATGTAGAAGCAAGCATCTGCAGCAATGGGCAGAACTATCCCGTAGTTACTTTCGGTCCTATTGGTGTGTTACCTAAATATCAGAAGCAAGGCATTGCGGGTAAATTAATTGCACATACAGCTCAATTAGCTCGAGATATGGGCTACAAAGCCATTTGCATTTATGGCGATCCAACTTATTACACACGCCACGGATTTAAAGTATCCAAAGAATACAACATAGCCAATGCTGATGGTAAATTCCCTGCTACTTTACTGATTCTAGAACTTTACCCAAACTCACTAAACGCAATTCAAGGAAGGTATATACAAGCAGATGTTTATGATATCAATGAAAATGAGTTCGAAGAATTTGATAAAAGCTTTCCCAAGAAATTAAAGGCAGTTACCTCATCTCAAGAACGCTTTTTGAAGATGGTCGATAAGTTTATTTAATTTATGACTCATAAAACAAGCCCTCCTCAATTTCACATTTCGAAAATTGAGGAGGGCTTGCTATTTTAGGATAAAATTAAATTACCCTTTTACATAGATTCGTTTCCATTTACCTGTTCTATATTGGCTATACGAGATAATCCAGTTTGCCAACCACCCCAAAGGAATGGCATACCAAACCACTTGAATTCCGTATTGATGTGCAAAGAAGAAAGGTATAATAACCCGAAGCGACAAGTTAACAAGGTTGGCAACGGTAAACATCTTCATGTCTCCAGAACCTTGTAATATGGCATCGACAGCCATTTTCCAGCCTAACAAAGCAAAAAAGAAACCTACAAAAATGAGGTATCCTCTACCTGTATCGTATGCAACATTCGTTCCCGCATCTCCCAAGAAGAAACCAATAATTGAATAATTAAACAGCTCTAGAAAAAGCATAATAATCAAAGCACTTATTAAGACCATTTGGTTCGCAACCTTATAACCTAGTCCAACACGTTCCATCTTTCCAGCACCAATATTTTGAGCCGTGTAGGATGCCAAAGCTGTACCAATTCCTAACATCGGCACAACACAAAGCGATTCAATACGCATGGCTGCCGAGAACCCTGCCAACGCTTGCGAACCAAAACTATTCACAATAGATTGAACCAACATCATTCCAATAGACACGGTTGATTGTTGCAGAATTGAAGGTAAAGCAATTCGTGTAATATTGCGTAGCTCTCCCAAATCGTACATACGTACTTTACCATTCTCGAGCTTTCTAACCACACGCATAAAGACCAAGAAAGAGAAAATAGCCGATAGGCCTTGAGCAATTAAAGTTGCCCAAGCAGCCCCACTCACTCCCATATCAAACTTGATAATGAAAAGTAAATCCAGTCCAATATTTAAAATGGATGAACAGATAAGAAATACCAAAGGGATTCTAGATTTTCCAATGGCATTAAACATCGCCGATATGATGTTGTACATAAAAAGGAAAGGCACACCTATGAAATAAATATCCAAGTACAGTACCGCCATATCCATAACATCGGTAGGCGTATTGAGCAGTTCCAAAATTTGTCGACTAAAGAACCAACCTATAACACCCATAAAAACACTCAACCCAAGACAAGTTAAAAGTGCAGTATAAACGGTTCGCTTCATGCGAATAAACTCCTTACCCCCGAAGTATCGTCCAATCACAACCCCAGCTCCTACCCCACAACCCATGGCTATAAAGATAAAAACATTCGTCAGGGAAAATGAGGCACCTACTGCTGCTAGTGCTTGTTCGCCAACAAAACGCCCCACGATAGCGGAGTCGGCCATTGTATAGGTTTGTTGAAATAGGTTACCTAAAATAATAGGCAGAGCAAATATTGTTAACGCATGCCACGGTTTTTTCCGTGTTAGGTAATCATTCTTCATTGATGTTCATTTTTTATATATGTGGACTTACCTTCTCTTCATAATAGTAAGTAATGAAAGCGTGGATAATAGAAACAGCCTCAACGCTAAAAAAGCTATGAGTAGACTGCAAAATAACCAAGCTTGCAAAATTAGTCAATATCTTGCTCATATTAAAATAGGTAGGCAACTGAACGAAATTAAAGTTTCTAGAAAAAATTAAATTAATTCTTTATATATAGACATAAGAAGACAATTACTGCATTATAAACCTAAACCTATTTTGCACGCAACTCTAAAAAAAGTGAGCTATAATTCTAGTTTATTGACTTATCAGGGGTATTTATTGATTAAAATCACACATTTCAACTCTAAAACTTGTTTCCTATGGAAATATTACTTTCCTTTGGAAACTAATTCCAATTAACGATTAATAGAATACAATAATAACAGATAAAAAATAAGAAGTATGATTTACGACGTTGCAATCATTGGTGGAGGTCCAGTTGGTATAGCTGCTATCCGCAATTTAGCGCCGAGAGGCAAATCAATAGTAGTTTTTGAAGGTAATAAATTAGGTGGTGTTTGCCTTAACGAAGGCTGTATGCCCACAAAAGCCCTATTACACTCGGCCAATGTTTTTGAAACCGTAAATGGTGCAAACACTGTCGGTGTTAAAGTAGCCCAACC
>JASLDF010000076.1 GCA_030151635.1 Bacteroides sp.
TAACTTAAATGGCTTCACAGAGACTATACGCACAGTTTTTCCTGAATCCAAGACCCAGATCTGCATCGTGCATCAAATTCGTAATGCCTGTAGATATGTAGTTTGGAAAGACAAAAAACAGTTTACCTCTGATATGAAGAACATCTATAATGCACCTAATAAAGAGGCTGCGGCAGCTGCTCTAGAGGATTTTGCTGTTAAGTGGGACTCTAAGTACTCATATGCCTTGCAAAGCTGGAGAAACAACTGGGAGGAGCTCACAGTATTCTTTGAGTATCCAGTAGAGATCAGAAAAGTCATCTATACCACTAACTTAATCGAAAACCTGAATGGTAAGATTAGAAAGTATACCAAGAACAAATTATCGTTCCCTACTGATGACTCTGTGATAAAATCAGTATATTTAGCCATTAGAGAGGCTACTAAGAAGTGGTCAATGCCTATCAGGGACTGGGGCATCATTTTAAATCAGTTCCTAATTATTTACAAAGAAAGGGTCAGGTTATAAAAATAACCCAACCCAAGCTTTATTTACTCACACACTTGCTGAGACAGTGTCCTCATTATACCAGTGTGCTAGTTTTGTATATGCCACTACTTTTATTGTAGTTTTATTATAGATGTTTCTTAACTTTTGGGTTAAAGTATATGCTTGATAGATTAGAGGATACTCTTTGAAAAGAATCTTGTTTTTTTTGTTGTTGGTCTATGGTTGACTTGGTAGTCGGAGGGTTATTTAGTTCCTCAAAGTAAAGACGCATTACTTCACCCTGTTTTACTAGGTTGAAATGATCTATAAAAAAATCAGGGAGAATAAACTTTACAAGCTCAATGTAGTTTTCCATAACAATTCATTTATAGCTGTAAAATAAGTTGTTTTCTTCAATCAAAGACATAACTTTTTAGAATTGATTCATTATTTCATTCCTTTAGTCAAAGTTCTTCCATCTATATTTAATCTCCATATTTTGAGACGCATCATAAGCGAATTCTTTCACTTGGAAATGATCTGTGGAAATACGGCTGAAGGAATGCATAAGAGTCTAATATTTCTCACATTAGGAGCCATATCTAAGGTTATTCCTTGATTGTTAGTAAATCCCAGAAGCAAAAAATCTTTTTCTAGGCTAGATTATGTTTTATGTATAGTGATAAAATACATAGGTGTATGTTAAAAATAGAAATATATAACAAGATTTAACTATTTATGATTGTTTTTTATTTATATAAACACCATTTTGATAAAATATTAAAAAAACACAATTGCATTTTGTTTTGCCTCAACAAAGGTAATTAGAATTAACCTATAAATTTATATAATAAATGGTGTGTCATGTAATTAATGACACATCTTATCAATCTATTTATCTAAAAGATAACTACATGCAAACAAATTGGCTTAACAAAATAAAAGAGCTAAAGATGGAAGTTTTTGAAACTTCATTTTCTGAGTGTAAGTTCCTCGTCACATACGAGGAAAAACATTTTGAAGTAAATAAAAAAGTGTTCGAATTACTTACTATTTTACAAAAGGCTGATTCTATAGAGACAGCAGCAAAAGAATACACTTCTTTTCGAGGATTAAATTGCACAGCAACCGATATATCTAATCTATTGGAATCTAAATTTTCAATATTCTTTGATAAAGAATCTGTATCTAAAAAAGAACAATTTATATTTAGTATCCGTTTGTTTTCTCCTAAAATAGTAAATATACTTTCGTCTACATTAAAACACTTATATTCTAATTATTTCTACTTGTTTGTTTTTCTGATAAATGTATCTTTATCAATATATTTCTTAATAAATTATTATAATCAGATATCCTTCTCTTTAATTCACCTAGATGTATATAAGTTTCTTCTTGTTTTTATTATTCTATTCCTATCTACATTTTTTCATGAATTGGGGCACGCATCCGCAAGTAAGTATTGTGGTATTTCGCCTGGCGAAATTGGTTTTGGGATCTATCTAAATATCCCTGTGTTTTATACTGATGTAACAGGTGTCTGGCAATTAGATAGAAAGCAAAGACTACTAGTCAATATAGGTGGAGTATATTTCCAATGTTTATTGCTAATACCTTGTTATTTTCTATATTTTCACACAAAAAATATTTTTTTTGGCTATCTTATTCTTGCTACTAATTTAAACTTTATTTTAGTCTTAAATCCATTTTTTAAATTTGACGGTTATTGGATCGTTTCGGATTTATTAGGAATTCCAAATCTCCGAAAAAGGACTCGAGATTTTTTTACATATTTTTTTCAAAGACTTCTAGGAAAACAGAATTTGAAAAGACCTGATTTATTAAACTTGAAACCGTCTATAAAAATATTAGCTATAATATATTCTATAATAACAGTAGGGTTTATGACCCTTTTTTTTATAGTTTTTATCCCTTGGTTTATTTATAAAATAATTAAAGATATTCCATCAAGAATAGAATTGTTGGGGCAAGAAATATTATTACGAGACTCCTTTCCGTTCGATATCTTATTCTCTTTTCTTTCTAAAATATTACTATTAATATTTTTTGTGTATTTCGTTTCTAAGATGATTTATAAATTAGTTAAAGCGATATTGTCAAATATAAATTATTTTAAGAATAAAAGAAGTTAATAAAGGATAATAACTCAGAGGAATAAATAACAGACAGATAATGTCTTATAACAAAAACTAAATGATTATGAGAAAAAAAATACTAGTAACTATCATATTATGTTGTATATCGACATTATTGTATTCTCAATATTTAGTAATGGGTACCACTCTTAGTGAAGAGTATGAGCCGATTGAAAATGTGAATATCCGATTATTTAACGCCGATTCAGTATTGATATCGACAACTACAACGAATCTGCAGGGATTATTCACAATAAAAAATATAGATGAAGGAATTTATCTTCTTACTGTAAGCCACATTGGATATGAAAATAAGGAGGAAATAATTCAATTAATAAATAGAGATATCAAATTAGATTCCCTCATAATAATTAGAAAAGCACAAGAGTTAGCTGAAATAGATGTAGTCGCAGATCAATTTATAAAAAGAAAGGATGGTATACTTATTTTTCCAAGAAAAGAAGATTTAAAAAAAGCAGGTTCGGGGTATGATGTACTATATAATATTATGATTCCAGGAATAAACGTGGACAGAGCTGAAGGGAAAGTTACCCGACTAGGAGCAGATGTAACTCTTTATATTGATGGGCAAAAAGCAGCATATAGAGAAATTCAAAATTTACGTTCTTCCGAAATTGAAAAGATTGAATATATAGATATACCTACAGGAAAATACACGCAAGATGATGTGGTTATAAACATCATAATGAAGCAACAAAAAATAGGGGGGTATATAGCTGTTGATGGAACACAAAATTTAGGATACATGAGAGGTGATTATAATTTTGCGGCACAGTATAATACTCAGAACATGAATTATGCCTTCTTTGGAGGTTACAATATATGGGAATATAATACTTCAGGAAGCTCTATAAATGAGAATTTCAGATTTACAGATTATACACTGAATAGGGTAAGTAACACTTTAAAAGATCGAAATAAAGGAAATCGTCAATATGGGCAATTTAATATTAAATCAGTGAGTAAGACCAGAAAAATTTCTGTTCAGGCTTCAATATTCCGAAATGATTCACCTATAAATAAATCCTTTAATCAAACTTATTCATCTCCTAGTAACTTAGAGACTGAAGTTAATTCGAAAAGTGAGGAGAAGAATATACGTCCAACGCTCAATCTATACGGAGGATTCAAATTGACTAAAGGACAAAGTATTGATGCTTATATAAATGGCTCGTATAGTAATAATCAATATTATAGAAATTATAATGATGGGAAGTTCAATTTTATTACTGATACAGATGAAGATTTTTATCATCTAAACACATCAATAAACTATACGAAACAAATTCAAGATAAAAATACTCTAAGCGCATATCTCCTTGATAATTATAGATTAAGCAAAACAGAATATGCTGGATCATTGAATTATTTACAGCGTTTAAGAACAAATGAGACATTGTTTCTTATTGGATATAATCATCTGTTTACCCCTAAATGGATGTTAAATACACGTTTGGGCATGTCTTGGTTGAGTTATAAATTGAAAGGATATAGAGCTGAAAATAAATACTTTCCTAGAATCAACGCCACATTGCAATATAGAATTAGACAAAAACAGAATTTATCTTTACAGGTAAATATAGGTAATAGTTTCCCCATGTCAAACTCATTGAATAGTATAGACCAAATAGTTGACCCTATACTTATGAAAAGAGGTAATCCTGACTTAGACATAACTAAGTTATATAATATATCAATGACATATAATTATTTTAGTCAAAAGATTAATTTGCAAGCTATGTTGATTAATAATATCTATGTAGATATGATGATATCAGATTATTTTCAAGAAGGGGATAAAATGATTCACTCATTTCGAAGTAATCAAGATATATATCAACAAATTGGAGTCTTTTCAGCGAAGTGGAATATCTTAAAAAAATTATCTATGAAGACTGAATTAGCTTTTATACATACAAAATTTAGTAGACATGTAAATGATCATCATAATGCAGTTGTAGCTTCAATAGATCTTAATTATTCGTTAAGACAATTTATGATAAACTTCTATTGCAAAGCAAAAGAAAAAAAACTTACCAATTCTTATATCTTAGAAGATAATTTCGCTCGATATGGAGGAGATATCCGTTGGAGTAATGATAATTGGCATATCGAAGTTGGAGTTAGTAATCCTTTCTCAACGCATAATAAAAAAAGAAACAGCTTAAAACTACCAAGTTATAATTATAATCATGAAATATATGACAAATCTTTCCAGCAAGCTGCGTATATAAAATTAATATATAGATTTTCGTTTGGAAAAAAGATAAAATCTGATGGTATAAAAATAAATACAAATATAGATAGTGCAATAATGAAATTAGAATAGAAGATTAGATTTTTCACATAAAAGGTGAAAAGATAGTGACACTGATAGACTACAAAATACTGTTTATATTTAAATTTTATCACTTAATGAATACAGAAGATTTAATCCCTGATGTATTTTTTAGCAATTTAAAAACAGGTGAAGAACTTAAAGACCTTTTTAAGTCTATTCAAAAAAATGTAGCATAGTAAAGATGCTTGAAGATGAGTTGGATGCTCATTTAGACTATTCCCAATACGCCACCGTAAGGGTAATAACATTCGCAATGAGTATTCTAGCAATACAAATTAAAACGAGTTACGGTGAAGGGAAAATATAAGTTCCAAGAGATCGTTATGTTAGTTTCAATCCGATGCTAGTTCCCAAACGTAGAAGCATGGAGGAAGGCATTGAAAACGTAATTGTGTCGCTTTATGCCAAAGGTATGAGTGTTGCAGATATTGAGCAGTGATATTGAATCAGTTTTTTTGTACAAAGAAAGGGTGAGAATCTAATAAATGAACTCTAACCAAGTTATTAACGACACCCTTTCATAAAGTGTGTAAGTAAAAATAAACGGCTTGGGTAACAACTTTTCTCAAGCCGTTGTTTTATAATAAAAAACTCAGACTTTTATGAAAACAGAAGATTTAATCCCTGATGAGTTCTTCAAACAGTTCAAAACAGGTGAAGAACTAAACAACTTCCTCAAGTCCATTCAAAAGCGTGGTATAGAGAAAATGCTCGAAGGTGAGTTAGATGCTCATTTAGATTATGACAAGCA
>JASLDF010000090.1 GCA_030151635.1 Bacteroides sp.
TCATCTAAAATGTCTAAGAAACGTCCAAAAGCCTCTATTTTCTCTTCTCTAGTATGCATATAATTATTGATTTAATGAGTCTTAACCTTTATAATAGGTACAAAACTATTTAATAGAACAGCGATATTAGTTTTAAAATTACTAATTTTGCACTAATATTATATCAATATATAACTGATTTAAATAAATATGGAATTAGCAAGTAAATACAATCCCGCTAATGTAGAGGAAAAATGGTATTCATATTGGATGGATAACCATCTATTTAGTTCAAAACCCGATGGAAGAGAACCTTATACCGTCGTCATTCCTCCACCAAACGTTACGGGTGTACTACATATGGGACATATGCTTAACAATACGATTCAAGATATTCTTGTCCGTAGAGCCCGTATGGAAGGTAAAAATGCTTGCTGGGTACCAGGTACAGACCACGCATCTATCGCTACAGAAGCGAAAGTTGTTAATAGATTGGCACAACAAGGCATCAATAAAACAGACCTAACTCGTGATGAATTCTTGAAACACGCTTGGGACTGGACTGAAGAACACGGTGGTATTATCCTAAAACAATTACGCCGTTTAGGTGCTTCTTGTGATTGGGATAGGACATCATTTACAATGGATGACATCCGCAGTAAAAGTGTGATTAAGGTTTTTATTGATCTTTTTGAAAAAGGCTTAGTATATCGTGGTATTAGAATGGTAAACTGGGATCCAGTTGCGTTGACAGCCTTATCAGACGAAGAAGTCATTCACAAAGAAGAAAAAAGTAAACTTTACTATTTAAAATATAAAGTAGAGGGCGAAGATACCTTTGCAATTGTAGCTACCACTCGTCCAGAAACAATTATGGGTGATACCGCAATGTGTATTAACCCTACCGACGATAAGAACCATCATCTAAAAGGTAAACGTGTAATTGTACCTTTAGTTGGTCGTTCAATTCCTGTTATCGAAGACGAATATGTAGATGTTGAATTTGGTACTGGTTGCTTAAAAGTTACTCCAGCGCACGATATTAATGACTATATGTTAGGCGAAAAGCATAACTTGCCAAGTATTGATATCTTTAATGATAATGGTACATTAAGTGATGCTGCAGGTCTTTACGTAGGGAAAGATCGTTTCGAAGTGCGTAAACAAATTGTGCAAGATCTTGAAGCTGCAGGTTTGTTGCTTAAAGTAGAAGAGTATACAAATAAAGTTGGATATTCGGAACGTACAAACGTTGTAATTGAACCTAAACTTTCAATGCAATGGTTCCTTAAAATGGATAAATTAGCTAAACCAGCTCTAGACGCTGTTATGGATGATGATATCAATTTCTATCCTCCTAAATATAAAAACACATACCGTCATTGGATGGAGAACATCCGTGATTGGTGTATTAGCCGCCAATTGTGGTGGGGACACCGTATCCCTGCATACTATCTGCCAGAAGGTGGATATGTAGTTGCAGAAACAGAAGAAGAAGCATTACGTTTAGGTAAAGAAAAATCGGGCAATGAAAATTTGACAATTGCCGATCTTCGCCAAGATGAAGATTGTTTAGATACTTGGTTCTCTTCTTGGTTATGGCCAATCTCGTTATTTAATGGTATTAATAACCCAGATAACGAAGAAATGAAATACTACTACCCAACATCTGACTTGGTAACAGGACCAGATATTATTTTCTTCTGGGTGGCACGTATGATTATGGCTGGCTATGAGTATGAAGATAAGAAACCATTTAAAAATGTTTACTTCACGGGTATCGTAAGAGATGCACAAGGTCGTAAAATGTCTAAATCTTTGGGTAACTCTCCAGACCCTCTTGCACTTATTGATAAATATGGTGCAGATGGTGTTCGTATGGGAATGATGCTTTGTGCACCTGCAGGTAATGATATTCCGTTTGATGAGTCACTTTGTGAGCAAGGACGAAATTTCAACAACAAGATTTGGAACTCTTTCCGTTTAATTAAAGGATGGGAAATAGATTCTTCAATTGAAACTCCGGAGATTGCTAAATTAGCTAATTTATGGTTTGAAAGTAAGTTGAATCAAAGTATTCAAGAAATTAACGACTTGTTTGGTAAGTATAAATTGAGTGAAGCCCTTATGGTACTTTATCGTTTATTCTGGGACGAGTTCTCTTCTTGGTATTTAGAATTAATAAAACCAGAATTTGGTAAGCCGATTGATGCTGTTACCTACGGAAATGTGTTGGGCTATTTTGAAAAGTTACTGAAACTACTTCACCCATTCATGCCGTTTATAACTGAAGAATTGTGGCAAGCAATGGATAACCGTCGTGATGGTGAATCTATTATGTTCCAACAAATTCACAAAGATGATTATGTTTCTACTGATTTATTGCATGACTTTGAATTAGTAAAAGAAATCATTGGTAATGTAAGAACAATTCGTGCACAAAAGAATATTCCTTTGAAAGAAGCTCTTGATGTACATGTGGTAGGTAAAAACCCAGTTGAATCATACAACTCTATTATCTGTAAAATGTGTAATCTTACAGCTGTAACAGAAGTTGAGGCCCACTCGGAAGGTTCAGCTACATTTATGGTAACTACCAACGAATTTAGTGTTCCTTTATCTGGTGCTATTGATGTAGCAGAGGAAATCAAAAAACTTGAAGTAGAATTAAAGCATAAACGTGGATTCTTACAAGGTGTAATGAAGAAACTAAGCAATGAGAAATTTGTAAACAGTGCTCCTGCGCAAGTGGTTGATTTAGAAAAGAAAAAACAAGCAGATACAGAAAGTATCATTAAATCACTTGAAGAAAACATTGAATCATTGAAGAAAACTTTATAATCTATTTAGATTTATAGAGCTTATATATAATTGAAAGGGCTACATAACTAATTTGTTGTGTAGCCTTTTTTTATAGAGGTTTACTTTCATATAATAATAGTATTATCAATTCTATGTAAAGATATTATGTCTTGTAGGTTATTGCAAATACTTATATAGACGCTCTTTATCTATGTTAAGTACTTTAAATAAAACGTTTAATTAGTATCTTAGCAATTCAAAATGATTAATCTATGAAGAAGATCTTATTCGCAATTGTATTATTTATTACAATTTTTAGCTTCACGGATGTGAAGGCCCAGTACATAAACAGAGGTTTTTGGGGTGGGGTAGAACTGGATTATGGTTTAAGCTTATCTGATAGAGGAACAGCTTATAAACAGAAATTCCGTAAAGGTACCCGTATGCAAACAACAGGTGTTCGAACTGTTATGGGATACTATTTAGTACCTTCATTCTCTCTGGGTACAGGTGTTGGTTTGTCAACATATTCGAAGCAACGTGTCAATAATATTCCTATTTTTATTGATTGTCGTATTCATCCCATAGCTCGAATAAATGAAAACTTTTATATAAATGTCAATGTTGGTACTTTTTTAGGTGATAACCAAAAACACATAGATTCAAAAGTTTTTTGGGAAGCATCTGTAGGATATAAGCTATTTGACTTCGGTAGTTGTAATTTAGCCCCAGTTCTAGGCTATCAGTTTTATCGCTATGGAATTGACCAAGTGGGGTTAACAGAAGGAGTTACAGATGTTGTTAATCAGAATAGAAGAACGATTTTCTTTCGTTTAAGCTTAACTTATTAAGTTAAAATGTTAAAAAGATTGACAAAGTAGGTAATTCATTTTAAATAGTGCAAATTTGTATTTTATTGTTAGATATTTCAAGATTTAGCACAATAACTTACAAAGATACTTTACCTATAACTTAAAGAATTAATATTCATGACAATGATTCGATTTATTGCATTATCACTTCTATTGACATCTACTTTTAACTTTTCGCTGTCTGCGAAAAATACTTTAAAAGAGAATGCATTACAAGGAGAGGTTAAGAAAGTAATTTCAGTTGATTATTTACCTATCAAAGCATTGAATGATAGAATGATGAGACAATCTGAAATCGTACTAAATTTCAACTCTTCAGGTGATGTTGTAGAAGAATATTTAAAATCTGCAGATCACAATTTAGTATGTAGTTCGGCTGTTACTGTCAAGCCTAAAACAAAAATTCAAGATTATAAGGAATATGATCAGTACGAAAATATTACTTATCACTCAATCTCGGAAATACGTGATGTAGATGATGTTGTAGTTAGCAGAAAATACTACAATGCAGATTGCTCTATGACTTCCAAATTAGAAACTCAATTTAATTCTGATGGAAGCATTGATGTAATGGTACTATACGATTCAAAAGCAAATGTGTTAGCAAAGAAAACATTTGGCTATGAAAATAAGAAATTAGCTTATGTTCAAGTTCAAAATGACGTTTTGAATGGAGATTGGTCTTCCGACTGGCAAGAGTATTATGATTATGATAATAATGGTAATCATACTTTAACAAGAAAGCTTTCTGCAGATGGACACGTTTTAAATTTGACAGAACATATTTATACTCCTCAAGGTAGAAAAATTATGTCTATCTTCTATCCTACATTCAGTACTGAAAATTTTGAGAAACAAGAATTTTCTTATGATGTTAATGGACAAGTTATTGAGGCTGTTTACTACGATAAGAATAATAATATTTATCGTAACGAGAATTTTAGTCGAACTTTCGAGGGAGATTTGCGTGCATTTGCAGTATATCAACCTACGCGTGGAAACTTAACTCCAGATTATATACAATCTTTTGATAAGAATTTAAATGAGATTAAATGTGTCTCGTATGACTCTAAAGGTAACCTATTCGATTACGTTGAGACTGATTATAAATACGATGAACAAAATAACTGGATTGAGAAAGTAGAGAAGTCAGGTTTAGAAGTTGTCTCTATGACAAAACGAACCATAACCTATTATTAATACTCAAACTAAGTAATAAAAAAAGAAGAGGTCAATTACATTTTGTAATTGACCTCTTCTTTTTTATTGGTTTGCTTCTGATTACTTTGATGCTTCATCAAAAAGTTGATGAGGGTAATTTATCACAAATTTTCTACCTCGATCTGTTTCAATCATTACTAGTTCATCTTTGTTGAGAATTAGCATAAAGAATTTACCTAAATTCTTAGTTCTGAACCATCCAGTGTAACCACCGTATCCGCCACTGCCGAATACTCTTATAGCTCCTTTTAGATCATCTCTAGTTATTGGAGTCAATGTAACTTTCTCTTTTAAGAACTTTTTTGAGCCAACAACCTTCTTAACTTTAATGTAGTCTTGATTTACTTCAGTCCACAATGGTACCACTGCAAAGCTGTAAACAAGTATTCCAACCATAAGTCCTAGGAATAAAAAACTAAGTATTGAATCCCACTTAATAATTGAAATTAGCATGAAAACACCGCATATCGCCAACATTGAGACAAGAATAATAAACCAATCCGGTTTAAAATAGTACTTCATTATGAGTTGTTTGTTGTTTATATTAGCTAATTATTGCTTGCTAAGATACGAAAATATGATAATATTGATCTAATAGTAAAACTATTTTTGAATAAAATCTCAAATTAGATAAACAAATAAAGGCTAATAGCCATAACAAACATTCCCGAGACTAAACCTATAATGGAAAGATGGTGTTTACCGTATTTCTCTGCACTAGGTAGAAGTTCATCGAGCGATATAAAAACCATAATGCCCGAAACTGCGGCTAGGACAATACCATTGATTGCTGGAGTCCAATAATTGATTAAGAACAAATAAGCTAGCAATGCTCCAATTGGCTCAGATAGCCCCGAAAGGAATGAATACCAAAAGGCTTTGCTTCTGCTACCTGTGGCGTGATAAATTGGCACCGCTACCGCAATTCCTTCTGGAACGTTGTGGATAGCTATTGCAACAGTAATAGGTATGGCTACATCTAAAGATGTTAATGCCGACGTGAATGTTGCAATCCCTTCAGGAAAGTTATGTATCGCAATTGATAAAGCCACAACTATACCCGTACGTTTCATTTGTTGCTTTTTGATATCCATATCTTCCACCCCTTGAATTTCATGGGGGTTAACAGATTCCGGAATGGCAAAATCAATAAGGTTAATGATACCTATACCAATGAAAAATGCCATAATAAGAAATAATGTACCTTTTTTCTCACCATACATTTCTGTTAAGTTTGAGAGTGCTTCTGGCATCATCTCCATAAAAGAAACATAGAGCATAATCCCTGCCGAAAAACCAAGTGAGACACTTAGAAAGTTAGTGTTTGTTTTCTTTGCTATAAGTGCAATTAAACTACCTATACCTGTTGATAACCCAGCAATTGTGGTTAGAAAAAAGGCAAATAATATCTCGTCAGTACTAAAATCTAGCATATCTACTTTACTCCCTTAAACTAATTTATTGATCCAATATTCACGATCTCCGGGTAGTAAATCAATTACTGGAATTTCGATCATGGTATATGCACCAGGGTTTTGTTTTAATGATGCTCTAGCCGATGCCACAAGTACTTGCGCTGTTAGTGCAGGATTATTAATTGTCATTGAAAATTCGAATAGTTGGTTTTGAGTAGCACCCGAAACTCCTTTTCTAGTCAGGTGTACACCATGTCCCATATCTTTCAATTGATCCACACTATCTACTTGTTTTACGTGAGTTTCATCGTGTTTAAAGTAATCGTCTTCTTTAATTGCTTTTTCGACAGTTGCAAAAGTTGCATTGCTTTCTAGTTCAATATATACCAGACGACGATGAATTCCAGTTCCTGTTGGTATGGTCATTGATAGTGCATCTTTAACGCCTTTAATAGCTTTCACAGCAACAGTGTGTCCCATACTCATTCCTGGGCCAAAATTTGTGTAGGTAATGCCTTTAGGTGCTATTGCTTGTAGAAGAGCCCTAACAATTGAGTCACTACCTGGATCCCATCCGCAAGACAGAATTGAAACGGCATTATGCTTTTTAGCTTCCGTGCTTAGTTCTTTTCTTAAAGCGCCAATACCCGTGTGGATATCATAGCTGTCAACCGTATTTATCCCCAATTGTAAAATCTCTTTTGCATAAGACTCTACCGAGCGACTAGGTGTGCAAAGAATAGCTACATCTATTTGTTCTAGGTCTTTAATATTACTAACAACATGGTATGGTTTTAATTCGCTAGGAATGTCTTTTGCACCATTGCGACGTACAACTCCTGCTACTTCAAAGTCTTCTGCAACTTGAAGTGCTTGTAAAACATATTTTCCAATGTTTCCATAACCTACGATTGCGGCTCTTACTTTTTTCATACTAATTTTAGTTTTATGTTACGTTTTTATCTACTTTTGTCTCAAATTTAAGCAATTTCTTCCTAAAATATTTTTATGCTTAAGTTAAAGTAAGTTTCACATAGGAAATGAGGAAGAACTTTTTCATTAAAATTTCAAAACTGTTATGATCGAATATGTTAGAGGTGAATTAGCCGAATTAACTCCTACTATGGCAGTCGTTGATTGTGGTGGAGTAGGGTATGGACTGAGTATCTCTTTAATTACCTACTCGGCTCTTCAAGGAAAAACCGAATGTAAGTTATTTGTGCACGAAGCAATTCGTGATGATGCCTTTCAACTCTTTGGTTTTATAAACAAAGAAGAAAGAGAATTGTTTTTAATGTTAAATTCAGTTTCTGGCATTGGTGGAAACACAGCTAGAATGATTTTATCAGCCTTTTCTCCAGCAGAACTTGCAGACGCAATTGGAAGTGAAAATGTAAAGCTACTTCAATCTGTTAAAGGTATTGGTAAAAAAACGGCAGAACGAATTATCGTCGAGTTAAAAGATAAAATGAAATCCACGACTATACTTGAAGGCGGTGCTGTAACTTCGGTTCAAAAAGCTGCCGAAAATATGGAAGTCTATGAATCGGCTGTATCTGCTTTGACAATGTTGGGCTTTGCTCCTCTTCCTACACAAAAGGCTGTAAAGGCTATTTTAAAAGATAATTCAAATTTAACTGTAGAGCAAGTCATAAAACACGCTTTACAAAGCCTATAATATATCAATAAGAATGATTCAAAAGGATTCAAAAATATTTATGCAAGAGTGGCTAGATTTACACACTTATCAACGGAATAACTCCGATGACCAGTGGTATTTAAACTTAGCTACTAAATTGCTTACTGTAATCAACGAGATAGAAAGTTTAAATCATCTTAGTGCCTTTTTGAAAAAAACATTGGCATTATCTTTGGCTGTTTATCTAGAAGATGCAGTTTCTGAAGGTGGAGGTTGGAATCGTTTCAAAGCAGAATTTATTCGCTTGTATGACAAACAACTTCCTTTTTATATGCTTGATGCAACATACATCGTAGATGAAATTAATGTAGATGATGTGCAGTTCATTCTTTGGAGTGTGTTATCATTAAATGAAGATGCAGAGGGCAATATTGAATTTGTGAATCCGCTGGAGTTGGATTTATTGATGGCTTCGGATACGCTATATGGTGTATTGGATGGTGTCTTTGAGGAAGCTCCTGTAACTGAAGCTAAATCGGTTGATTGGATTATGGATTTGGATCAATTGAAACGAAAACCTAAAGCCTTACCAACTTTCGATTTGAAAGATTGCAAGTCGGACAGCTCACGTAAGTTTTTGACGTATACAAATGGTGATCCATTGCAATTTTTTGCTACTTACGAAGAGATGAAAAAATTCTTTATTGATGTTTTAGAGTGGGAGAATAAACCAGATGCTTTAATGCCAGAGATGGAAGTGTTTACTAACTTTATTCTTTTTGCTAATTCAAAAGGTTTGTTGTTGGCACCAGAAGCAGCACCTTACTTTGACTCTCCTAAGAACTCTTTGTATAACGAAGTCAAAGCAATTGATGAAGGTTACCTTCTTTTCTGTGAAGAAGGAAATTGTCCATACGATTTACTAAAGTATGGTATGGCAGAGGGAATGTTGAATCACATTGAACTTCCTGTTCCTAATGGTCGGTTATTATTTATAGAAAACCAAGATTTTATTTCACGTTGGTTCTTGGGCGAATATTACGAAGGAGATTAAATTATGAAGACTGCAGATAAGTCTAAACCAACACCGAAAAAAAATCCTGCGAAAAAGGCTTCGGGAAAGAGAGTTGGTAAATCAAAAGCTTCTAAAGCAAATAATCAGCTAAATAGAAGAGTAAAATAATAAAAGCGATTGTATCTAGGCAGATGCAATCGCTTTTTTGTATGGTGTGTAGGTTGTTATTTATTTTACTTGTGATTCTTGATTATTATAAGCTTCGATTCTTGAATCAATGAACTTCAGCTTCTTGTTTGCATCTGCTTTTAGAACCTTTAGTTCTTGAATGGATTCAAGCACTCGAGACAGAGAGGCTATTTGAACAGCAGCATCAATATCTACTTGAGATAATCGGTATTTGTATGTCTTCTCTCCTAGATAAGTTACGTAAAGTGGTGTGCTTGCATTATTCACAATAAAATCAATAACATCTCCATCTTCTTTTCCAAGAATAAAATCTTGACGCTCGGTCACCATGCCCAAGTGCTTGCTTTCGTATAAATTGTCTGCAGGCATCGTTTCGGCAAATGTTGAACTGTTTGTAGCAATCTTAACTACGTTGTGTTTGATAGGGAAGCTTCCATAATAGTATGAAGTCATTACCATTTTACCTCTTTCATCCGTAGTAAAGCGAAGGTAAGCACGTGTGTTGTTTTTTTCGATTGTTTGGGTGTTTGTATAATACGTACCTAATTCTTGATACTCTTCGTTTTTATCCAATTTAAATTGATTTTTTTTTAAAATCTCTTCTAAAGATTCAATTCTCGAAGCCAAAACACTGTCAATAAATTGGAGTCCTTTCAGCTGTTCTTCTTTTTCTACTGTCAGCATTAGCTGTATTCCTGCTTTTCTAGTATCAAAAGCCTTCGGATATTGCGATTTTATACTATCAATTTGTAGCTTTGCAATGGAATATTTACCTTCTTGCAAAGAAAGTCTAGCAGCATCAAGATATTTCATCGCTTTCTGATCTTCAGAAGGGCCGCATGCTGTTAAAAAACATATAAATGTTAAAAGATAAATCAATCTACTCATATCATTGTTTTTATTGTGTTAAGCAAAAATACAAATAATATCAGTTTTTTGTACCTTTGCAATCCAAAACTTAAAAAAGATAAGATGAAAGAATTAACGAGAGACGAATTAATTAAGAATTTTGATAGTCCTATTTTTCATCAGATATCAAATGTAGCAGACACTTTAGGTGTTGATTGCTATGTTGTAGGTGGTTATGTACGAGATCTTTTTTTAGAACGCCCATCGACAGACATTGATGTTGTTGTTGTTGGAAGCGGAATCAAAATAGCTGAGGCATTGGCTTCTAAACTAGGTAAAGGAGCACATTTGTCTGTTTTCAAGAACTTCGGAACAGCACAAGTTAAATATCACGGAATGGAAGTCGAATTTGTTGGTGCTCGAAAAGAGTCATACCAGCGAGATTCAAGAAAACCCATTGTAGAGGATGGTACGTTGGAGGACGACCAGGATAGACGTGATTTTACGATTAATGCAATGGCCGTTTGTTTGAATGCGAAACGATTTGGTGAACTTGTTGATCCGTTCAATGGCATTCAAGATTTAAAAGATGGAATTATACGTACCCCACTTGATCCTGATGTAACATTTAGTGATGACCCCTTGAGAATGATGCGTTGCATACGTTTTGCTACGCAATTAAATTTCTTTATTGACGATGATACATTCGCATCTTTAGAACGAAATAAAGATCGTATTGAGATTATTTCGAAAGAGCGTATTGCCGATGAATTGAATAAAATTATATTATCGCCAATTCCTTCGAAGGGGTTCATAGATTTAGATCGTTGTGGATTGTTACCCTATATTTTCCCTGAGTTTGTGGCGTTACAAGGAATTGAAAGTAGGAATGGAAGAGCACACAAAGATAACTTTTACCATACGTTAGAGGTGTTAGACAACATCGCTAAAGCTACAGATAACTTGTGGCTACGTTGGTCGGCTATTTTGCATGATATTGCAAAGCCTGTGACCAAACGCTGGGATGCGAAAGCAGGTTGGACTTTTCACAATCATAATTTCATTGGTGCTAAAATGGTGCCTTCCATTTTTAGAAGGATGAAGTTACCTATGAATGAGAAAATGAAATACGTTCAACAGTTGGTTTCACTGCATATGCGTCCAATCGTTATTGCCGATGATGATGTGACGGATTCTGCTGTTCGTAGGCTTTTGTTTGAAGCTGCCGATGAGGTAGATGATTTAATGACTCTTTGTGAGGCAGACATAACATCTAAAAATGTGGTTCGTAAGCAACGTTTCTTAAATAATTTTGCACTGGTTCGAGAGAAGTTGAAAACGATTGAAGAAAAAGATCGTGTTCGTAACTTCCAACCACCAATTAGTGGAGAGGAAATTATGGAAATGTTTGGCCTACCACCATCTCAAGAAGTTGGTGCTCTGAAAAGTGCTATAAAAGATGCGATTCTTGATGGTGTTATTGAGAATAATTACGATGATGCGTATAAATTCTTAATGGAGAAGGCTAAAAGTAAAGGCATAACGTTAAAGAAATAGAAGCGTAGTACGTTAAATACATAAGGGGATAAATGCATAACTATGTATTTATCCCTTTTTTTATTCACAATTGTGGTGCATATTGTTTCTCACTGAGAAGAGAGAGGTTTCTTAGTAAGATAACTCAGTCTTCTTTGAAAGAAGACTGAGTTATCATAGGGTGGAACATAAATGTGTATATTTATAGGTGTAAAAAAGCCCAACAAGATTAATCTTGTTGGGCTTCCAATTGAAGTTAAAAATTAACTTCTTATTTTTTCAAAAGAGATTTTGGATCTAGGTGGTCTGCTTCAATATCTTTGAAGTAGCGGTAAGTTCCAACTCTTAAGTCTTCTGTAGCAGCATCATCGCAAATGATTAGGCCTTTTTCGTGCATTTGTAGCGCGCTAATTGTCCACATTTGGTTAATGCTACCTTCTACAGCGTGGTAAAGAGCACGTGATTTGTTGTGACCATTAACAATAATCATAACTTCTTTAGCAGCAAGGATAGTTCCTACACCAACAGTAATTGAAGTTTTAGGTACTTTGTTTTGATCGTTATCAAAGAAACGAGAGTTTGCAATGATTGTATCTTTAGTTAATGTCTTTTGACGAGTGCGTGATGAAAGTGAAGAACCTGGCTCATTGAATGCAATGTGTCCATCAGGTCCGATACCACCCATAAATAAATCAACGCCACCATATGAAGCCATTTTTTCTTCGTAGCGTGCACATTCTGCATCAAGGTCTTTAGCCATACCATCCAATAGGTTTGTGTTCTCAGCTTTGATGTTAATGTGACCAAAGAAATTTTCCCACATAAAGTTGAAATAACTTTGTTTGTGTTCTTTTGGTAGGCCTACGTATTCGTCCATGTTGAAAGTAACAACGTTTTCGAATGATACTAAACCTTTTTTATACAGTTCGATTAGGTTTTTGTACATACCCAATGGAGTTGAACCTGTAGGGCAACCTAAAACGAAAGGTTTTTCGGCTGTTGGGTTTGCTTTGTTAATTTTAGCAGCTACATAGTGAGCAGCCCAAAGTGATACAGCATCATAATCTGGTTGAATAATAAGTCTCATGTAAATTATATTAAATTGTAAATTAATAGAGTAATCAAAAATTATTTACGGTCTTTTTTAAGACGTTCTGCCATCGATTTTCCTAATAGCAAACATTGCTCTTCTGTAATGTCTTTCATTGCATGACGCATGTCTACGGGATCGGCAACAAGTTCGAACTTGCTTTTTGTTACAAAATCTGCAAGACGTTTAACAGCTACACTAGCCCAACTAGAAGATCCAAAGTAACCCAAGTAACGATTTTTCATATCTCTCAATAGAATGTCTGATAGAATAGCTTCAATTCTTGGGTATAGCTGTCCATTGTAAGTTGGACTACCAATAATTAGCCCTTTATATTTAAAGACATCTGCAATGATGTATGAAGGGTCTGATTTGTTGGCGTTGTGAATAATGATTTTCTTAATGCCTTGTTCAGAAAGCTCTGAAGCAATCGCTTCGGCCATAAGTTGTGTGTTACCATACATTGTACCGTAAATAATAACAACACCTTCTTTTCCGTTGTACAAGCTCAAATCGTTGTAGGTAGAAACTACACGTTCAATATTAGCAGGGTCTGTCCAAACAGGTCCGTGCGTAGATGCAATGGTATTGATCTTTACATTTTCCAATTTGCCCAATGCTTTTTGTACTGGTCCGCCATATTTACCCACAATATTTGAGTAGTATCTAACCATTTCGTCCCAATAATGAGAAACATCGATTTTAGTATCTAAGAAAGATCCATCAAGTGCTCCGAAAGTACCGAATGCATCTCCCGAAAATAACATACCGTCAATTTCATCGTAGGTCATCATCGTTTCTGGCCAGTGAACCATTGGAGTCATGTAAAAATGAAGTTTGTGTTTTCCTATTGCTAAGAAATCTCCATCTCCAACTAGGTATTGTTGTCCGGTAACACCATAAAAACCTTCAATCATATTGAAGGTTTGTTTGTTTCCGACAATGATTATATCTGGGTAATATTGTTTTATTAATTTGATTGAACCCGAATGATCAGGCTCCATATGATTAATAATAAGGTAGTTTATTGGACGATCGCCAATAATGTTTCTTATTTTTTGATGAAAGATTTCAAAATAGCATACTTCAACAGTATCTACTAGGGTAACCATTTCATCATCGATCAAATATGAGTTATATGATACACCATTAGGCAGAGGCCATAATCCTTCAAAAAGTGGTTTTTCACGGTCGTTTACACCTACATAGTGTACATTTCCTTTAATTAGAGTGTTCTGCTTCATTTTTATTTAACTTCAATTGATAACAAAAGTAACTTTTTATTTTAGATTTTGAAAAGCTTACCTTGATAAGCTCCTAATTCTTTCATACGTTTCGTAACAAGGTTTGTAAATTCATAGTTTTTTAAGCCCCAAAAAGGTGTAACAATTAACTCTTTGGGCGATTGAGAAATAAATCGCTCTACGGCAACTTCAGGATTTAAATGCTGAAGGTACTCCACTACAATATCGCAATAATCTTCGACATTAAAGAAATGAAAGTCTTCGGGTTTTTCTCGAAACTCTTTCGCCATCTTCGTGCCTTTGATAATTTGAAGTTGATGAAGTTTGATAGATGTGAGCGGAAGTTTTGCTATGGTATCTGCTTGTTTTATAATTTCTTCTTTTTGTTCTCCAGGAAGTCCCAAAATAACGTGTGCTCCCGTAGGAATATTTCTAGCAACTGTTCTATTGATTGCATCAACACTCTCTTCGAACGTGTGTCCACGGTTAATGCGTTCAAGTGTTTGGTTGTTTGTTGACTCAATACCATATTCAACAAAAACATGAGTCGTTTTATTTAGTTCCTGAAGATAGTCTAATAGTTCGTTGGGCATACAGTCTGGGCGTGTACCAATTACTAGGCCTACAACACTGGGTACTTTAAGAGCCTCTTCATACTTCTTTTTTAGCTCACTAAGCTCATCGTATGTGTTGGTATAAGCTTGAAAATAGGCTAAGTATTTCATTGCAGGGTATTTGTGAGCAAAGAAGTCTTTTCCCTCTTCTAATTGAGTGTGAATGCTCTTATCAGTTTTACAATAAGAAGGATTAAATGTTTGGTTATTGCAATAGGTGCAACCTCCATGCCCTTTGCTACCATCTCGGTTCGGGCAAGTGAAACCTGCATTCAAGGATATTTTTTGCACCTTGAATGGAAATATAGTTTTTAAATATTCGGGATATGTCCGATATAAATGTTCTGTTTGACTCATTATAAATTCTTCTTATTTACAAAGATACATTATTTAGAACAAATCTACATTGTTGGAGTAAAACTTTTCAAGGCGTTATTCTGTACAATCAGTTAAACAACAAATTAGCAATTTAAAAGAGGTTTGAAAAGTTCCTTTAGAGCACTCGTATAGGTGCAATTATATTGATGTATAAGGGTGTTTCAATGAGCTATTTTTTATACATTTGTAATTGTACACACTACTTAAGAAATAGAAAATAAGTTATATAAATTATGAGAAAAATACATTTAGCATTATTGTTTTGCTTTATAACATTGGCAAGTATGGCTCAAAATACAAAGCAGATTGAGTTGGCAGATGTCGTAAATGGCAAGTTTACGCCAGATAATATTTACGGTGTGATTCCCATGAACGATGGTGAACACTACACACAGCGTAATTCTGAGGGAACGCAAATTATTAAGTATTCGTTTAAAACGGGGAAGCAAGTAGAAGTGATTTTTGATGTTGATAAAGCAAGAGATTGTACGATTAAATCGTTCGATAGCTATACTTTTTCTCCTGATGGAACTAAAATTTTGATTGCTACCGAAACTAAATCAATTTATAGAAGATCATTCACTGCTGTTCACTATGTGTATACTATTTCGAGAAATATTGTAGAACCTTTATCTGAAAATGGACCGCAACAAGCTCCTGTATTTTCTCCTGATGGGCATCTGGTGGCTTTTGTAAGAGATAATAACATATTCTTGGTTAAGTTCTTGTACAACAATAGTGAATCTCAAGTAACAACAGATGGAAAGTTTAATGAGATTTTAAATGGTATTCCTGATTGGGTTTACGAAGAGGAATTCAGTTTTAATCGTGCATTAGAATTTAGTGCAGATAGTAAAATGTTAGCCTACATAAAATTCAACGAATCGAATGTTGAATCGTATTCACTACCGATGTATGCAGGTGCTGCACCTCGCCATGAGGAGTATGCAACTTATCCTGGAACTTATACCTATAAATATCCTAAAACGGGTCAGGAGAATTCAAAAGTATCTGTCCATACGTTTGATATAAAAAGTATGGTAACCCGCAAATTAGATGTTCCTGTCGATGCAGATGGTTACATTCCAAGAATTCGTTTTACTAAAGACAGTAATAAATTAGCTGTCATGACCATGAATCGTCATCAAAACAGATTGGAGATTTATATGGCAAATCCAAAATCAACATTGGTGAAATTGGCATTGAGAGATGAAAGTAAATACTACATTGAAGAGAGTGCGTTAGATAACATAGAATTCTACGAAAACAACTTTAGTTTGGTAAGCGAACGAGATGGTCATGCTCATCTTTATTGGTATAGCTTGAATGGAAACTTAATTAAACAAGTGACCAAAGGTAAGTTTGAAGTAATGAATTTCTTGGGTTGGAATGAAAAAGAAAATGTATTCTTCTACCAAAGTAATGAAGGAAATCCAACGGAGAGTGCAATCTATAAAATAGACCGCCGAGGAGTAAAAACATTATTGACTCCAAGTAAAGGTTTGAACAATGCTATTTTTAGTAGTAATATGGAATATTTTATGAACAAGTACACAAGCTTTGCTATACCAATGGAAGTTACGCTATGTAATAAAAATGGTAAAGTTATGCACACGATGATTGACAATAGTGATTTGATCACAGAGTTGAGTCATTATGATATTCCTCAAAAAGAAATGTTCTCTTTTAAAACAAGCACGGGCACATCATTGAATGGTTGGGTAATGAAACCTACAAATTTTGATGCAACTAAGAAATACCCTGTGTTGCTATATCAATATAGTGGTCCTGGGAGCCAACAAGTCCAAAATAAATGGGGACTTAGCTGGGAAACTTATATGGCAACGCAAGGTTACATTGTAGCTTGTGTGGATGGTCGTGGGACTGGTGGTCGAGGAGAAGAGTTCAAAAAATGTACCTATTTATATCTAGGGGTTAAAGAGGCCGAAGACCAAGTTGAAACTGCTAAGTATTTTGCGACTCAAAACTATGTTGATGCCGATAGAATTGGTATTTGGGGGTGGAGCTTTGGAGGTTATACAACCATAATGAGTATGAGTGAAGGAACTCCTGTGTTTAAAGCGGGTGTCGCTGTGGCTCCAGTTACAGATTGGAGATATTATGACACAATTTATGGCGAACGTTTTATGCGTACTCCTAATGAAAATTTTGAAGGTTATGAAGCAACGTCAGCATTTACAAGAGCGGATAAGTTACATGGTAACTTGTTGATTATTCATGGACTTAATGATGATAATGTTCATTATCAAAATGTAGCAGAATATTCTGAATGTTTAGTTCAAAAGAATATCCCATTTGATATGCATGTTTACACTAATAGAAATCATGGTATCCATGGTGGAAAAACACGAATGCACCTTTATACTAAGATTACAAATTATTTTAAGGCGAATCTTTAATTGAAATAATACTTTATAAGCACCACTTTTTTATTAAATTGTGGTGCTTATTTATTAGAACTAAATCAATACATGAAACAACACGTCAGAAAACCAGATTGGTTGAAAATTAAAATAGGAACAAACCTTCGTTATACAGAAACGAAGAAAATTGTTGAGAATCATTGTCTACATACAATTTGTAGTAGTGGACGTTGTCCGAACCTAGGTGAATGCTGGGGGAGGGGGACTGCTACATTTATGATTGCTGGAGATATTTGTACTCGTAGCTGTAAGTTTTGCAATACACAAACGGGTAAGCCTCTGGCGCTAGATGAGAATGAACCTGATAACTTGGCTAAGTCTATTTCGCTAATGAAGTTAGAGCATGCTGTGGTAACATCGGTAGATCGAGATGATTTGGATGATTTGGGTGCAGTGCATTGGGCTTCAACAATTCGTAAAATCAAAGAGGTAAATCCAACAACAACGCTCGAAGTTTTAATACCAGATTTTCAAGGAAGAAATGAGTTGGTTGACTTAGTTATTCAAGCTCAACCGGATATTATTTCGCACAATATGGAGACCATCAGAAGAATAACTCCATTAGTAAGAAGTGCAGCCAAATATGAGCAAAGTCTGGAAGTTTTGCGTCATATTGCAGCTAGTGGTATGCGTACCAAAACAGGTATAATGGTTGGTTTAGGAGAAAAACCAGAAGAGGTTTATGCCTTGATGGATGAGCTTGTAGCTGCAGGTTGTCACATTATCACAATAGGTCAATATCTTCAACCTAGTCGTAAACATTACCCTGTAGAAGAGTATGTTACGCCAGCCCAATTTGATGAATACCGTAGAGTTGGTTTAGAAAAAGGCTTTGAAGTTGTGGAGAGTGGACCACTAGTTCGCTCGTCTTATCATGCCGAAAAGCATATTTAGTTTTATATATTCGTTGAACCATATCTATTTAGTAGTTGTTCTTACTAGACAAATCCATTATTTGTAAAGAACTATGAGGAAGAAAAATATATCTTCTGCATTTAATATGTCGCTTGGCTTTATCCCACTATTGGTAACACTAATATTAAGCCAAACCACAACGCAGGATATCGCAATATATACGGGAACAGGGGTTGCTGCTATTGCAACAATAGTGTCGGCTGTACGCAAAGGAGTTAAAATACCAAAGTTTATTTTATTTCTTTCAACTGCCATATTGACTACGTTTACAATTGCTAGTTTAATTTATAAAGGGTATTGTCCTTATGATTATCTACCAATAACTATTGAAGTTTCCGTATTTGTAGCGATGGCTATTCTGTATCTTCACAAGAAGAAATTCATAGCACTTCTAATTCGAAAACAAGGGTCTTGCAATAAACACTTTTATATACAGGGTGCGGAATCTGCGATTGTTTCTTCTCGTATATTTTTGATTGTTGCGGCAGTTCACTTCATTATTCTAGGAGTTTTTGGAATGATGACGGGCGATATGTTTGGTAGTCAGCAGAAGATGCTATATCATATTCTTCCAATTGTGGTATTTGTATTGGTGATGATTTTCAATGAAATTGCTATTTTCTATTTTAATAGAATTACTACTCATATTGAATATCTTCCTATAGTAAATTTGAAAGGAACTGTGATTGGCAAGACGCTTGCTTTAGATGCTTTAAATTATAAAAATGAATTTATAAATCCAGTTATTCGCATTTTTGCGGCTTCTCGGGGAAAAGTGTACTTATGTAACCGTTCGTCTAACTGCATTATTGAGAAGAATAAGTTGGATATCCCTATGGAATGCTACTTAAGATATGGAGAAACTTTGGAAGAAGGTGCACAACGATTGTTGAAAAATGCCTTTCCTAAATTAAAGAAAGAGAAACCAATCTTCAACTTAGTTTATCATTTTAAAAATGAAGAGACGAATCGCTTGAACTATCTTTTCCTAATTGATGTTGATGATGAATCATTAATCCATAATCCTAGTTTCAAGAATGGTAAACTTTGGACTTTAGACGAAATAGATGCAATTCAGAATGATAATTCTTTAAGTGCACCTTTCCGTCAAGAGTACGAGCATATCAAAAATATTATTTGTATAAGAGAAAAATACAAGGGACTTTAGTTAAGTCTGGCGTCTTTTTCTTCCATTCTTGTACTGTTTTAGTTTGAATGTATTCTCCTTCACAGGTGATGTTTGCTGCTATGCATAATTTAGTTTGTGCTTGGCAGTGTTGCAAAATATCTTCTAACATTTTATGGTTTCTATAAGGAGTCTCAATGAAAAGTTGAGTTTGATCTTCTTTGTAGATTCGTGTTTCCAGTTTTTTAAGGCTGTGCATTCTCTCATTCGCATCAATTGGAAGATAACCATTGAATGCGAAACTTTGTCCATTAAAACCAGAGCCCATAAC
>JASLDF010000149.1 GCA_030151635.1 Bacteroides sp.
GTTATGATGTATGGTGACCTTTATTTTGGTATGATTAACTACGAAATCGCAGTGATGAACGGTAACGGTATTGAAGTCAAAGATAGAAATAAAGACAAAGACCTTGTTGGTCGTCTTACATTGAACGGTGGCGACAATCTAGCAATTAGTGGATCATTCATTATTGGTAGGGGTAATGCTTTGGTAGCAAATACAGATCTTGATATTGTTGCAAATCAAAACTACAAAAGAAACAGATGGGCTGTTGGTGCAGACTACAAATCTAAAATTATAGATGTACGTTTCGAATACTTAGCTGGTAAAGACCATAAAACAAGAAGCCAAGGTGCTTATGTAACTAGTTTATATCATATTTGCCCAAAAGTGGACTTAGTAGGATCTATTGATATGTTTAAACAAAACACTGCAATTACTACTAAAGAATGGAATTACACAGGTGGATTACAATATTGGTTTCACAAAAAATGTAGACTACAAGCACAATATGTGTTTACTGACAACCACAAAGGGGCTAATAAATCTGCATTAGTAGCACAGCTACAAGTAGGATTTTAATCGAATAAAAACATATGAGTTATCAAGCAATCTTGGAGGAGATATATAGGGAAACCCAACCATTAGCTAATGTGGGTGAACCAGCTTCTTATATTCCAGAACTTTTAAAGGTGGACCCCAGTAAATATGGTATCTGCCTTAAAACCTCGAAAGGCAAAGTGTACCAAGTTGGCGATAGCCAAACAGGTTTTGCCATTCAAAGTATTTCTAAAGTATTTTCTTTAGCAGTTGCATTTAGCATTCACGGAGAGAATCTATGGAAACGAGTGGGCGTTGAGCCCTCTGGAAGTGCTTTTAACTCGGTTATACAGCTAGAAATTGAGAGGGGGATTCCACGTAATCCCCTTATCAATGCTGGCGCTTTAGTTATCTCGGATATCTTGCTTTCAAGCCTAGAATATCCAGAGGAACAATTCTTGCGATTCGTGCAAGAGTTGAGCCAAAGTAGCAATGTGCGCTACAATGAAAGCATGGCTGTCTCGGAACGAGAACATGGATTTCTTAATGCTGCAATTGCAAACATTTTAAAATATCATGGTAACATCGAAAATGACATTGAACGCGTCTTGCGTTTCTACTTTAGACAATGCTCATTAACCATGACCTGCGAAGAATTATCAACTGCCTTTTTAAACTTTGCCAACCACAAATCGGCATTTGAGTTTGCTGGAATAAAACTGACTTCATCTCAAGTAAAACGAATCAATGCAATTATGCAAACTTGTGGTTTCTATGATGAAGCTGGAGAGTTTACTTTCAAGGTGGGTTTACCTGGCAAAAGTGGAGTTGGTGGAGGAATTGCTGCTATTTGTCCTAAAAGATATGCAGTTACCGTTTGGAGTCCTCGACTCAATGCGAAAGGTAACTCGGTTATGGGCATGAAAGCCTTGGAACTCCTAACAACGAAAACAGAGGTAAGTATTTTCTAAACTTACCAAACGAATCTTTTTTATTAAACTTCATTATCTAGAGCTGTAGATGTTTTTCAAAATGTCTGCACAATTTCTACATCCTTTATTTTAAACTAATCATTTGTTTTTTTTGCCATCTAGAACGAATGGGCAATAAATAGCTGTCAAAAATGTCATAAAATAGGATTGGCACTATTTTTGCTATTCTTTACAATAGGAATAGTCGCATCATCATTACCGAATAGGTGGATTTGTGATTATATTTACGTAACTCAAACTAGTTTGTGATGACAGAAAAAGAATTAAACGAACAATATCAATACATTCAATACTTGCTAGGCGAGAAAAGACTTAAAGAGGCACTCGATTTACTAGAGTCAACCTTTTGGGAATCGAATATTAGTGAAAAACTTGCTGCTATTCGTACTCCACACGACTACATGTTAAAATACATGCTGGAAGGAATGGAAGACCCACAAAGAAATATTCTCTATGACAAGTTAATTAAGGATACCATCGAGTTGACCGATTTGGTTTTCTCTGAAGCAACCGATAAAGTGTCTTATAAAGTTTATCACAGCCTTAGAAGTGATAAACTACCTTCTCTTAATGGAATTTCTTACGATAGTATTTTAAATAACCTTGAAGCTTTCAAGGATGAGCTAGAAATTAACAAAGTCTATAACGACAACGATAAAATAACAGCTTGTTTGGAACACCACGAGAAGTCGGTTATGAATCTATTCTTGAAAACATGGCTATCGAACAACTGGAGTAATGGAGATAAAGAGGAAGCTTTGGCATTCTTGAGATCAACTCTGCTTTTAACTTCCGATTTGTCACTAATGGTTAGTGCTGTCACGCTGAGTTTAATCACTAAATTTGATGAGAGAAAATTCGATTGGCTAATGGAAGCCTACCGTTTCGAAGAACTTGTTGTGAGTCAAAGAGCCTTGGTTGGAGTCGTAATTGTAACCACAATGCAACATCAACGCATGGAATACTATCCTGAAGTAGTTGCTAAATTATCGTTTATGTTCGATAATGAACAGACGTCTACAAATATTAGAAACATCTACCTACAACTTCTTCAAAGCCAAGAAACAGAGAAAATTGATCGTAAAATGCGTGAAGAAATCATCCCTGAGATGATGAAAAATGCATCAAACATCAAGGGTATGAAGTTCGGTTTTGAAGAAGGTGAAGAATCGAACGAACTGAATCCAGAGTGGACAGATGCTATGAAAAGTTCAGGATTGGACGATAAAATCAAGGAAATGTCCGAGTTACAAATGCAAGGTGCTGATGTTTATATGAGTTCATTCTCATCTCTTAAAGGATATCCTTTCTTTAATGAGATACAAAATTGGTTCTATCCGTTTGAATTAAAACACTCAAGTGTATTTAAAGAGTTTGGAAATGAAAATAAGAAGGGATCCGTGCTCGATTTAATATTGAACTCGAGCTTGTTTTGCAACAGCGATAAATACTCCTTCTGCTTTACATTCCAACACATTCCTAAAGAACAACGTGAAATGGGGCTAGGGCAACTTTCGGAAGAACAAATGGGTGGACTGGAAGATGAGCAGAAAGCCATGAAACTGAAAGAGCTAGCATTGAACCCTAAACATATTTCAAATCAATACATACACGACCTATATCGTTTTTATAAACTTTACCGCTTTAGAAAAGAGTTCAAAGATGTGTTTAGCATGTCGCTTAACCTACACCAAATACCACTATTCAAGCAAGTCTTGAATAACTCTGAATTCTTAATGGCATTGGGTGAGTTTTTCTTAAAGAACGAGCATTTTGAACGCGCTATTGAGGTTTACACCATGCTTGAAGCAACTGGAAGTCCGACAGCCGAGGTTCTTCAAAAGAAAGGTTTCTGCAATCAGAAGTTAAAAAACTATGCACTTGCAATTGAAGATTTTGAAAAAGCTGATGTGTTGAAACCCGACACTTTGTGGACAAATCGTCACTTAGCTACTTGCTTCCGTTTGATGAAAAATTACGAAAAAGCACTAAAATACTACCTAGAGGTAGAAAAGGTTCAGCCCGAAAACCTATCTATTTTATTCTATATTGGGATGTGCTACACTGCCTTACATCAATATAATGAAGCTTTGCAATACTTCTACAAAATGAGCTTTATTAAAGAAGGCGATAAAAAGGCAACTAGAGCCATTGGATGGACTTCCTTTTTAACTGGCAATTTAGAGCAAGCTAAGAAACAGTATGACACCGTTTTGAAGACTTCAAACCTAGCTGTTGATTACCTCAATGCAGGACACATTGCTTGGGCTTTAAAAGATATTCGCATGGCTGTGGCCCACTACAAACGAGCCATAGAGCTTTATGGAGATAAGACGGAATGTATACAATTGATTTTGAAAGACAAAGCACAACTCTTAAAACAAGGAATACAGGAGAATGATTTCCCTCTTTTAATCGACCTTTTAAACTCATAAATTTGAACATATAAAAAAAGCCGAACTGAAAAGTTCGGCTTTTTTATACCCATAGGTACTTATATTTTCTTTAATTCTCGATACAAACGTTGTACGGGCAGGCCCATCACGTTAAAGTAACTACCTTTAATGTACTCAACACCGATGTAACCAATCCACTCCTGAACACCATAAGCACCCGCTTTATCAAACGGTGCATACGTATCTACGTAGTAATCAATTTCTTCATCAGTAAGAATTGCGAACTTAACATCAGTAGTAGCATCAAAAATCAATTGGTTCGATTTTGTTAAAATACAAACACCCGTAATTACTTGATGCAGATTACCAGATAATTGCTTAATCATTTCGACTGCCTCTTCCCTATCCTTCGGTTTGCCCAATACTTTATTATCCGACAAAACTATCGTATCTGCCGTTATAATCAATTCACCTTCTTGAAGGTATGGAATATAAGCATCTGCTTTCTCCTTAGCGACGAATTTAGCCACTTCATTTTGAGGCAAATCGGCAGGAAACTCCTCTGATACATCATTCAATGTTTTCACTTCAAAATCTACACCAAGTCCTTTGAGGAGTTCTTGACGACGAGGTGATTTGGAAGCTAAAAGTATTTTATAGGGTGATAAATTAGTAAGCATAACTATAAAATTACCAACCGAAAGCTTCATCGGCCATCCAAGTGCCTTGAGCTTTTAAAACTTGTTCAATTACATCTCTAGCGCAACCATAACCACCATTTTTATACGAAATATAGGTAGCCAGTTCTTTGACTTCTGGAACAGCATCTTTAGGACAACATGGTAAGCCACAATGACGCATCACTTCCAAATCAGGAATATCATCCCCCATATACATTATTTCCTCGTCTTTCAAGTTATACTTCGCCTTAAAATGCTCGTAATCTTTGATTTTCTGAGAAGAACCTAGGTAAATATCTTTAGAACCTAACCCTGAATAGCGAATTCGAACAGCCTCGGTTTTACCTCCTGTTATAATTGCAATCTGGAGTCCTTGTTTAACTGCCAACTGCATAGCATAACCATCTTTGGTATTAACTGTACGCATAGGTTCGCCCGATGGGTGAAGAGGAATCATTTCACTACTTAACACACCATCTATATCGAAAGCTAACGCTTTTATCTTTTTTAAATCGTAATTTATTGTACTCACTTTACTCTGATTTATATTTTTGTATACTTTGACTAACTAGTCTATAAATTTCTTGTGCCTCGGGCATATCGGATAACATTCCAAGGTGTTTATCCATAACGGCCTGATCCCCTCGGA
>JASLDF010000171.1 GCA_030151635.1 Bacteroides sp.
CCAGGTATGAAACACCGTTTAGGAGTAGCCTTTCTGTCAAGTTCAAAAGCAACCAACTTTGAAGGAGCAATAGGCAGTACCCTTTATGTGAAAAAGCTTGAGATAACAGAATAATAGTCGGTTAATTTAATTATATAGAGGTTTGTATCCATTGGGTATGAACCTCTTTTTATTTGGTTTATGTCGTTCCTTTTACTTCTGATGATTTTGATAATCGGCTACCTATACTTGGTAGTATTGATTGGATTGCAGGTTGGTAAAACAGCACATATCGATTCTGTTTCAATTCAAACAACCATTAAACATGGAATGCTTTATCTTCAAGTCTAGGCTTTATTACATTTTGCAATGTAGCCCATACTTAATCATTAAACAGAACATTTACTTCTGATGATTTTGATAATCCATCATCTATATTCTATGCCGTTGTTTACGATATTGAGCCCCCTTTCCCCCATAAATTGCGCTTCTGTTTGGTTATAAAGATTGTACCAGCAAATATTAGGGCATAAAAAAAGAGTAAGCTAAAACTAGCTCACTCTTTGAAATTATATGGTTTTCGATGTCTTATCGAATCAACTCTAAGTATTGCGACCCTTTGGGTAAATGGAAGAACATGTAAAATAAAGTTGTAAATTGAATGCCATCAAAATCGGTGTCGATTGATAGTGCAGGAATGTACTTTTGTTGTTTACTTTCCAAACACACAATTCGGCCATCTCCCCAGAAAGTCATTACGTAGTCGTCAATAGGACGTATCTTCTTGTCGGGTAGGGCATAAGCCTCCCAAACTTCTTGGACAGCATTTTCGTTCATGCTTTTTCCGTAAAACAAGAATTGCATTGTTTCTAGCGATCTCACTTTAATGCGTTCTGCAATAATGTCAATGTTTCCATTCAAGACCAAATCACCGAAAGCCTTATTCTCTTCTATAAGTACTTTCATTAACTCTGCACGGTCCACTTTTGTTAAGTCTTGGCTTTCGCTCCAACCTTTTAACTTATAAGGTATTTGTATGTCGACGGTTCCTTTGTAGACCATACCTTTTTTACCAGCTCTAGCATAAACCTCTTCACCTTTAACTGTTTCTGTAGGACTTTGTACCAGTAATTGTGGTTCACCAATAAACACATGGCTACCATCCGCACGTGGTTTAGCTTTCTCGAGTTTCAGTGTGAAACGTACATCTTCAGATAAAGCAATCAATTTGCTATCTCCAATTTTAGGAGGGAAAATACGAAGTTCCCAGCGTTGTTCCCCCGATTGAAGGATACTTGAGTTTAAGAACCCTTTAATATGTTGTTCTTGATTTCTTATGTTTCCCGAGCTACGGTAAATTGGAAAGTCGTTCATAATTAGCTCAAAATCGCAACCAACTATGCTTAAATCAAGGAAATAGTGTACTGCGCTATCAACATTCACAACGCTTTTGTACATATCTCCTAGGGTATCTTCAACCCTCATACCCATTTTACCTCTAAATTGACCATACATATTTGTACAGAAGAGGCCAAGAAACATGATTAAAAAGACCTGTTTAGAAAATCTCATTATATAACTTTTAAGTATTATTGTTTAATCTCTATTAATTATCTCTATCAGTTAGTAGACGTTTTATTGTCCACAAAATTGCCTACTAAATATATTGGTTTTAGTAGGGTATTCTATTCTTAGATAGGCCGAAAAAATGTAAAAAGGGAGAATAAAAAAGCTGTCATACTTAAATATTCTATCTTATCTGACTTTTTTAGAGCACAAATGTGCCACTCTGAAAGTCAAAAATACAATTTTTAAGTATGATATTTCAAATATTCTGTCAATATTTTTACTGTGCTGAAGAAAAGTGCCTTTAGAAAGCTCTAGTCATAGTTTTATGTAGTTCTATTTATGGACTGCTCTGAAAATAAGCAAGAAAAAAATAAATTGTGCAGAAATCGGTTACTTCATTTCGATTCGTTTTAACGAAGATTACGAACCCTAAAGTAATACTAAGAAGAATGATTCTGAACAAGTCTATATTTTACCCTAACTTTGTAATTCTACAAAAAAGAAACCGAATGACAATGAATAAACAAATACTTCGCCTGGCTATCCCCAATATTATATCGAACATCACCGTTCCCTTGTTGGGCATGATTGATCAAGCCATAGTGGGGCACCTTAGTTCCGAACTATTTATAGGAGCAATTGCAATTGCCAGCATGATTTTTAACCTCATTTACTGGAGCTTTTCATTTCTTCGCATGGGAACAAGTGGATTCACTGCACAAGCTTATGGAGCAAACGACCATAAAGAAATGGTAAATGTCTTGATGAAATCTCTTTTTGTGGCCTTGTTGGCTAGTGTGGCTATTATTGGTTTGCAGTATTTTATATTTCAATCGGCTCGTTATTTCATTCACGACAGTGCAAATATTCTCGATTTGGCTGCACATTATTTTTACATCTATGTTTGGGCAGCACCAGCTGTATTGGGAATGTATGCATTTACAGGGTGGTTCATAGGAATGCAAGATGCAAAGACGCCTATGTTTGTTTCCATTGCAGTAAATGCAGTGAATGTTGCTGCTAGTTTGTTTTTTGTTTTTGTTTTTAAGTGGGATTTAAAAGGTGTGGCACTTGGTTCGGTCATTGCACAATACACCGGTTTATTACTTTGTTTGAGTGTTTGGTTAATTAAATATCGCAATCTTAAACAATACATTCAATTCCATTTTGTACGCAACCTTAAGGAGCTGGTTCCCTTCTTTCAAGTGAACAGCAACATCTTTTTACGAAGCCTTTGCCTCATTGTGGTAAGTACATTTTTTACGTCGGCATCGGCAGAGTTTGGTAACTTAACCCTCTCTGTAAATAGTTTAATGATGCAACTATTCATTCTCTTCTCGTACATGATGGATGGATTTGCCTATGCTGCCGAGGCGATTACGGGCAAGTATGTGGGCAAGAAAGACCCCATTGCGTTGAGGCTATTAATTCGTAAACTTTTCATGTGGGGCATTGGTCTAACTGCACTCTTTACCGTGGCGTATGCATTTTTCTCGCACGATATTCTTCGGTTGCTCACGGACAAAACTGCCGTAACCGATTTAGCAAACCAATACATTCATTGGGCATTGCTAATACCTGTTGCTGGATTTGCTGCCTTCTTGTGGGATGGAATATTTATTGGGATGACTGCCTCAAAAGAGATGCGCAACTCGATGTTCATTGCCATGATTTCGTTCTTTGCAATTTATTACGCAACCATCGGTAGCCTTGGAAACAACGGACTTTGGTTGGCTTTCATTGTTTACTTGGCAATGCGTGGCTTGGTTCAAGCCTTTATGTTTCCTCGAATCAAAGGGCGAGTAGGCTTGTAGCTATATACCTTGGGTTCTTCTT
>JASLDF010000177.1 GCA_030151635.1 Bacteroides sp.
GACAACGATGCTCCAGCAGTGGGCTACGCATCGGTCTATCCGTTGACGATGTTCCTACGTGTCCTCATGGCACAACTCTTGGTATTGCTCTTCTTGTAGACAATTACTACTAACTACATACCTTTCTCGCCAATTTCCACATACGGAGATTGGCGAGATTTCTTTTTCCCCACCTCTCCCATTCTCCCCTCTGCTGATGATGCAACTGTGCGTTACTTAATGGGATGTGAGATTGATGTGAAGCTATCAATAGCTACAACAAAACACATTAACCAGGTTTAGTAAAATATCCCTACATCCATCAATTACAAATCCTCTGCTGATGATGCAACTGTGCGTTATTTAATGGGATGTGGGATTGTTGGAGAGCTATCAGTAGCTACAACAAAACACATTTACTAGGTTTAGTAAAATATCCCTACATCCATCAATTACAAATCCTCTGCTGATGATGCAACTGTGCGTTATTTAATAGAAGTGGGATTGATGGAGAGCTATCAGTAGCTACAACAAAACACATTAACTAGGTTTAGTAAAATATCCATACATCCATCAATTACAAATCCCCTCTACTGATGGTGCGACCGTGCGTTATTTAATGGGATGTGGAATAACCTATTATGGAAACGAAATCCAACAGCGAACGAAGGAAAGCGAAGCCAACGTGAACGTAGCACTAGAGCTTTTTTTGGTTCCTTTTTTGGGGCAATGCCAAAAAAGAACACCCAAGCCAGATAGCCAAATCAACTCTGATAACACCGTAGCCATCGAAATAACCGCTCCGGAAGAAGAAATAACAAAACATCAGTAGCAAAGCATTTTAAAAGAGAAAAGCCACAAAACATAAAAAGCGACTACCCAAAGGGTAGCCGCTTTTGTCAGATAGATAGATAGATAGTATATATTTATATATACTTAATTAAAACCCATTATAGAATGAGTAATAATTCTGTTGGATTTAAAATACGCCTACTTTGTCCCCAACATTAATCTTAGTTTTTGCAAGCAAAATAAAAAGATTAAGATAGTCTTATCCTCTCGGAACAAACTAAATATGGTGATTTTAATAATCTCAAATATTAATTATAGGTTTATATATATATAAAGAACTCTATATATGAAATGTTCATCGCTATAAAATATTTTAACTGTTTTTAATACCAATGACTTTGGATACGTATTTCACTATCCATTTCTATCTAAATTTGTAATATTATATATATCTAAACAATCCTAAAAATCGGAGTATAAATCTGTGTAAGTCTCCGTATCATGCTATGTGCATCTCTATTATATAACAGCAAATGTAATCATTTAAATGGAATAACGACAACTATACTGATGTTTTTTCAATATAATAACACATTACTTCGAGAACTAAGCCAATATACACCTCTTTTAGCACCTAAAATCACAAATATAACACATTACATTCAATGAATATAGTCGTTGATTATTAAGCTTATAATCAAAATAACCGGGTTATACTGAAAATGGCCGGCTTCATTACACATTTACAATCAAGCATGATTAAGAAAGTAGCAGCTAAAACAGTTAATTTTATATTCCGGTTCGATATTACAGATTAAATCTATTTATCAACACGTTCATTTCCTACAATCATGAATGTCTCAAACAATGGGTCTTTCAATCTTAGGAGCAGTTATCAAGTGGCAATCCATTTCCTTAAATACCCTTGTAATACAGTCCTGAATAATCGTCCATAAACCGGCTAACCACCAATGCACAGCCCCAATGAAACCGGGAATATTAAATGGATCAGTTAGAAATAATCGGTAATTAGTCTTCCATTTTTTTGCTATCTACAATGAATTTAATGTATATTTGTTAGGTGTCATTCTAAAAGCCATTATTAATGATAGTTGGTGTTTTAGACCTGTTGTTTATTGCTTTTAGGCATATTTAATAGTCGATAGATGTGCAACAGTATTTAGACTAGTTTAAGGGACGCAAACCGTCCATTCAACAATCGTTCTAAATCAAGACACACAATTAATAGGTGTTACTAAACAATTATAACTTAGGACAGTATGAAAATAATACTAAACAACAACAGTTTTGAGATTGAAGAAGGTGCAACATTGGCCACTTTATCGGAAAAACTTCAACTGCCAGAACATGGGGTTGCTATTGCAATAGATTACGAAGTAATTTGTCGCAGCAATTGGGCTAACACAGAACTACGTGAAGGCGTTGAACTAGTACTTACACAAGCAGTTTCTGGGGGATAATTAAAGCCCTAAAGCCGTACATTCTTGTAAGGATAACGGGCCGATGCAATTATTTACCTTGAATATGAGTTAATAGAGGGACTGGAAAGGAGTCGAACCCTATCTAGCATCTGGAAACATATTTACAGAAGAACCTAAACAAATATTGGTAGAAAATAAGGTAAAAAGGATAGGCATAGCGATTTCGCTAATTGCCGTTTAAGGATAGGAACCTTAAGAGATAACCAAAAGAATTATACACATATCAAGAGAATAACAATGAATAAATTCGTCATAGCAGATAAAACATTTCAATCGCGTCTTTTCATGGGGACGGGACACTTTCAGTCGTACGACTTGATTAGTGATGCCATTAAAACAGCTAAAATAGAAATGGTTACTGCAGCTTTAAAGCGACTTAACCTTGAAGATAAAAACAGCAACGATTTAATTCGTCACATCCGCCGACCAGGTGTACACATTTTACCTAGTACATCGGGAGCATCGAACGCTAAGGAGGCTATTTTAATGGCTAAATTGGCACGTGAGGCGTTTGAAACCAATTGGATTAAGCTGGAGATTCACAACGATCCTAAATACAAATTGCCAGATAGTTTCGACGTGTACGAAGCTACTGTCGAATTGGTTAAAGAGGGTTTTGTGGTGCTTCCATTCGTACAACCCGATCCATTGCTTTGCGTAAAACTTGCTGATGCAGGTGCTGCAGCTGTCATGCCTTTTGGTGCTCCAATTGGTACAAGCAAAGGTTTGGCTACGAAAGAACTACTTAAAATCATTATCGAAGAGTGTCGTGTGCCAGTCGTTCTAAATGGGGGTATTGGTACTCCTGCTGATGCGGCTGCAGTGATGGAAATGGGTGCTGGTGGTGTGTTGGTAAACACAGCAATTTCATCGGCAAAGAACCCTGCTCAAATGGCGCTTGCATTTAGAGAGGCGATTGATGCGGGGCGTAAGGCTTTCCTTGCAGGCATCGTAAGAGGTCGTTAAGTTAATTCAAACAAGCAACGAATCAAGTTGCTCAATTATAGTAAAAAAGGTCAATGTCGTATAAACGACATTGACCTTTTTTTATACCACTCCATCCCCTCTCCTATTTCACTACAACAAGGCCTAAACTAGAAAGAACTCTAAGAATCTAATCACCCAATCAAACACGGACACCACAAATATCCAAGGGGTAAACATCTGCCTAAAACTACTTGATAAACGAAATAAAATGAAGAGGGGGATGTTGTTTGGTTTTCGGCTATTACCCTCCTATCTCACTAAAACAAAACCTAAACTAGAAAGAACTCTAAGAATCTAATCACCCAATAAACCACGGACACCACAAAGATCCAAGGGTAAAACATCAGCCTAAAACTACTTGATAAACGAAAAGAAATGAAGAAGGGATATGTTATTTGACTTCTGCTATTACCCTCCTATTTCACTACAACAAAACCTAAACTAGAAAGAACTCTAAGAATCTAATCACCCAATAAAACACGGACACCACAAATATCCAAGGGTTAAACATCAGCCTAAACTACTTGATAAACGAAAAGAAATGAAGAAGGATATGTTGATTGGTTAATTAACGAATATTAATTCGCTATTAGGCACTTGTATCAATGCTAATGTTTTACAACACACATTCTAATTATCTAGAAACTAATTAATTAAACTATATTCATTGAACATACAAAACTAAAGTCT
>JASLDF010000058.1 GCA_030151635.1 Bacteroides sp.
TCGGAACAGAGAAAGCTCCTAAGAAGCGTACTCGTCGTTCAAGAAAAAGTAACAGTGAAGCAACTGATTCTGCATCAACAACAGAAGAATAAGCCACTAAATTTTTATTTTTCTAAATACTATAAATGGAGGATGTCCCAACGGGCATCCTCTTTTTTTATTTAAATATGTTACTTGTTGTGTCTCTTATCTATTGATGAACTTACTTTCTTTGGTTAATTTTGTCTTCTAGTATCTTGTTGATTTTTAGTTATGTACTTTTAACTAAATCCAATAAAACTATAATAGTTTAAATAGTTTTATATCTCTATATTTGCATTTCCTTATTTGGTATAAATTTAATATGAATGTAGAATTGGACGCAAAGGAAATTTTGAGAAATCGTGTACTAGATATGACTAATAATTTGTTCTCTACCTATGGAATTAAGACGATAACTATGGATGAAATTGCATCTTCTGTTGGTATTTCTAAAAGAACACTTTATGAGTTGTTTACTGATAAAGCAGACTTACTCTATGCTAGTGTTAGCAGAAATCAAGAAATGATGAGGGAGTATGTCGATGGTGTCTTAGCAAGTACTGATAATGTATTAGAGGTGATTATGAATTGTTATAAGTATACAATTAAGAATTATCACAATGTTAATCCTCGTTTTTTTGAAGATATAAAGAAATATCCGCTTGCTTTTCATCTTTTCACTAAGGGGCAAAAAGAAGATTCAAAGAAAAGTGTTGATTTCTTCAATAAAGGTGTTGAACAGGGATTATTCCGTACTGATGTTAATTTTGAGGTGTTGAACTTACTTCTCAAAGAGCAAATGAACGTCTTGATGAACTCTGAGGTAAATAAGCTTTATTCTATGGTACTTATTTACGAGTCTATTACTTTTACTTTTTTACGTGGTGTTTCTACGGAAAAAGGATATAATGAATTGGAAGCACTTGTTAAAGAGTATAGACTTGAACAAGGTAAAAATTATTTAATCTAAGAATGTATGATTTTTTATAGAAAAATATTGTTAGTGTCATTTTTATTTCTGGGATTTAGCATGTCTAATTTTGCTCAAACTACTTCTACAGGTAATAATATGATTATTGATAAATTGACGATATCACTTGAAGAAGCCGTTGATATTGCAGTTTCCTCTAATCCTACAATTGTTATTGCGGGTAAGGAGGTTGAAATTAAGAAGCAAGCTAAGAATGAAGTTCTTTGGAATTTGCTTCCTGAAGCTACTATTAATGGTTCGTATTCTAATACGATCAAGAAACAGACCATGGCTATGGACTTAGGGGGGGAAGTACAGACTTTTAAAGTAGGTATGAAACATAATTACACTGGTTCGCTTAATGTAAACCTTCCAATTTTCGCTCCAGCTTTGTATAAAACTATGACTTTGTCTAAGGAAGATGTGAGTTTAGCTTTAGAGAAATCACGTGCATCAAAGATTGATTTGATAAATCAAGTTGTTAAGGCCTATTTTCAAATTTTGCTTGCTCAGGATAGCTATATGGTTTTAAATAAAAGTTTGCTTCAAGCTGAAGACAATCTTTCTGTTGTTAGTTCTAAATTTAAGTTTGGTAAGGTTAGTGAATATGATCAAATTAGAGCTGAGGTTCAGATGAGAAATATTCGCCCTTCTGTTATTGCTGCTGAAAATGCTGTACGTTTAGCTAAAATGCAATTAAAGGTCTTATTAGGGATTTCTAGTCCCGTTGATTTAGTTATTGAAGATAAGTTAGATGAGTATGGGGTGGTATTGAAGGAGGATGTTTATCAGTTTGATTTGGAATATAATTATTCTATTGATTTATCAAATAACTCTGATCTAAAGCAACTTGATTTGTCAGAGCGTATGCTTAAACAATCTGTAAAACTTCAAAGAACGAATTATTTACCTATTGTATCCTTGGATTATAATTACACGTATATGGCTTTGGAGAATAGAAGTAATGTATTTGATTATAGTTGGTATCCTACTTCTTCAATTGGTGTTAAAGTTTCAATCCCTTTGTTTAGAGGAAGTAATATGACCAAAGTTAGACAATCCAAGATTGAACTTTCTAAGATGTATTTTATGAAACAAAATACTGAAAGACAACTAAGAATGCAGGCATCAAGTTATTTAGATAATATGAGAGCTAGTTCTGAGCAATTGGAAAGTAACCATTTAGGTGTAGAGCAAGCTCTGAAAGGAAGGTCAATTGCTAAAAAAATGTATGAGGTAGGTAAAGGTACTATTTTAGAGTTGAATGATTCTGAAGTTGCTTTAGTTCAATCTCAGTTAGCGTATAATCAAGCTATATTTGATTTCCTTTCTGCCAAGTGTGACTATTCTAGAGTTATTGGGTTAGTGAGTTTTTATAAAAATATTAAGAATAAATAATTGATAACTAAAATATGAAAAAGTTATTACGTTCTGTCTTCGTTTTGTCTGCTGTGGCAATGCTTATGTCATGCGGAGGCAAGTCAGAAGAAAAGTCAACTGTTGTTGAAGATTTAAGACCTGTAGTTAAACTAGCAAACGTTTCAGAAAGACCGGTAGCCCAAGTTTATGAATATACTGGTACTATCGACCCTGAGTTTAAAAATAACATTGCTCCTGCTTCACCTTTGAGAATTAGTCGAATTCTTGTTGAGGTTGGTGATTTTGTATCTAAAGGTCAAAAGCTAGTGTATATGGATACTTCCAGTTTCAAGCAAACGCAACTGCAGTTAGAGAATGAAAAACGAGAGTTTGATCGCGTGGATGAATTGTATAAAGTAGGAGGAGTATCGAAGTCTGAATGGGAAATGGTTAAGATGTCATTAGATATTTGTCAAACTACCTATGATAATTTGCTTGAAAACACGACTCTTTTAAGTCCTATTGCAGGTATTGTAACTGCAAGAAACTATGATAATGGTGATCTATATAGTGGCTCGACTCCTGTATTAATTGTTGAACAGATTTCTCCTGTAAAGTTACTGGTAAGTGTATCTGAAAGTCATTTTTCTAAATTAAAAAAGGGTGCGAGTGTTGATGTTCGTTTAGATGTGTATCCTGCTGATGTGTTTGTAGGTAATGTAAGTTTGGTTTATCCAACAATTAATCCTGAAACAAGAACCTTTAATGTTGAAATTAAACTTAGTAACGCTAAGAATTTGATTCGCCCTGGTATGTTTGCTAGAGCAATCTTTAATTTTGGTGATCAAAACCATGTTGTTGTGCCAGATCAAGCTATTGTGAAGCAATCAGGTTCAGGAGAGCGTTTTGTATACGTGTTCAAAGATGGTAAAGTCTTTTATCATAAGGTTGAGCTTGGTCGTAGAATGGGCGATGAATTTGAATTAATTTCTGGTGTGGCTAATAATGCATCTGTTGTTATTGCAGGTCAATCTCGTTTGGCAGATGGTGTTGATGTTCGTGTTGTAGAATAAGTGGGTTACTCACTCAATATAAATATTAAAGAAATAGTTTATGAGTTTATATGAAGGAGCTGTAAAAAAGCCCATTATGACATCGCTATGTTTTTTAGCTGTCGTTATTTTCGGGCTTTTTTCTCTATCTAAACTACCGGTAGATTTGTATCCAGATATTGATACAAATACAATCATGGTTTTAACAGCCTACAATGGGGCTAGTGCTTCTGATATTGAGAATAATGTCACTAAGCCTTTAGAAAATACATTGAATTCTGTAAGTAATTTAAAGCATATTACATCGAAATCTTCAGAGAATATGTCTGTCATTACACTTGAGTTCGAATTTGGTAATGATATTGATGTTATTACGAATGATGTTCGCGACAAATTGGATATGATCAGTTCTTATCTTCCTGATGAAGCCGATACACCTATAATATTCAAGTTCAGTACGGATATGATCCCTATTGTACTTTTATCAGTGCAAGCAAAGGAAAGTTTGCCTGCTTTGTATAAGATTTTAGATGATAATGTTGTCAATCCTTTGGCACGTGTCCCTGGAGTGGGAACTGTTTCTATATCTGGAGCGCCTAAACGTGAAATTCAGGTATATTGTGACCCCGGTAAACTAGAGGCCTATAATATCACTATTGAACAAATCAGTAGTATCATTGGTGCCGAGAATAAGAATATTCCTGGAGGTACTTTTGATACGGGTAATGAAACTTATTCTCTTCGTGTGGAAGGTGAGTTTTCTGATGCTTCGGAGTTAAACAATCTAGTGGTAGGTAGTCGCAATGGTACGAATATCTTTTTAAATGAAGTTGCCCGTGTTGTCGATACTGTACAAGAACGAGCACAAGAAACATATAATAATGGAGTCAAGGGTGCAGTAGTTGTTATTCAAAAACAATCGGGTGCTAACTCTGTAAATATTTCGAAGGCTGTTTTAAAGGCTTTGCCACGTCTACAAGCTAACTTACCTAGTGATGTAGAGTTGGGTATTATTGTAGATACATCAGAAAATATTTTGAATACAATTAATAGTTTGGCAGAAACCGTAATGTACGCATTGGTTTTTGTTGTACTTGTTGTTTTTTTCTTTTTAGGAAGATGGAGAGCAACTCTGATTATCTGTTTAACAATACCTCTGTCACTGATTGCTTCGTTTATATATTTAGCAATTACTGGAAATACAATTAATATAATTTCGCTTTCATCTTTATCCATCGCAATTGGTATGGTTGTTGATGACGCTATTGTAGTTTTGGAAAACGTTTCAACTCATATTGAAAGAGGTTCAGAACCTAAACAAGCTGCTATACATGGTACAAATGAAGTAGCTATTTCTGTAATCGCATCAACATTAACTATGATTGCTGTGTTTTTCCCATTGACTTTAGTTTCTGGTATTACAGGGGTTATGTTTAGACAATTGGGTTGGATGATGTGTGCTATTATGTTTATTTCAACTTTAGCTGCATTAGCATTGACTCCTATGTTATGTTCACAGATGTTGAAGAAGCAAGAGTCCGAGTCTAAATTATTTAAGACTTTATATACCCCAATTCTAAAAGTATTGAACTTATTAGATAAGTGGTATGCAGGAATTTTGAATTGGGCAGTTCGTCATCGTACAGTAGTTATCATTTTATGTTTAGGATTCTTTGTTGCTAGTATTTTTATGATGAAGGGTATTAGTACTGAGTTTTTCCCAGCACAAGACAATGCTCGTATCGCTGTAAAACTAGAATTACCGATTGGTACCCGTACAGAAGTTTCTCAGGAGCTTGCTGGAAAGATTTCAAATCAGTGGTTAGAGAAATACAATAAAGAGATTAAAGTATGTAATTACACAGTAGGACAAGCCGATACTGATAATACTTGGGCTTCCATGCAAGATAACGGCTCGCACATTATAGCTTTCAACTTGAATCTAGTCAATCCTGGAGACCGAGTTCTTACGTTAGAACAAGTCTGCGATATGATGAGGGATGATTTAAGAGAGTATCCAGAGTTTACAAAAGCTAATGTTATTTTAGGAGGTAGTAATACTGGGATAGCAGGTCAACCTACTGCAGACTTTGAAATTTATGGTTATAGTCTAGCTGAAACCGACAGTGTTGCTGCTGACTTGAAACGTAGGTTGCTTAACGTCAGAGGCGTGTCTGAAGTTAATATCAGTAGAGCAGATTATCAACCTGAATATCAAGTTGAATTTGATAGGCAGAAATTAGCTCTTCATGGTTTGAATCTTTCTACTGCTGGAACTTTTGTTCGTAATCGTATTAATGGTGCATTGGCATCTAAATACCGTGAAGACGGTGATGAGTATGATATTAAGGTTCGTTATGCTCCAGAATTTAGAACAAGTATTGAAACTATTGAGAATATTTTGATTTATAACAATCTAGGTCAGTCTGTACGTGTTAAAGAGGTGGGCAAAGTAGTTGAGAAATTTGCACCTCCTACTATCGAACGTAAAGACCGTCAGCGTATTAATACAGTTTCTGCTGTCATTTCGGGTGCTGCTCTTGGAGATGTGGTTAAGGCTGGTAATGATGTGATTAAAGAGATGGATATGCCCTATGGTGTAACTATTCAGGTAGCTGGTTCTTTCGAAGATCAACAAGAGTCATTCAGAGATCTAGGTGTTCTTGCGATTCTGATTGTTATTTTGGTATTTATCGTAATGGCAGCACAATTCGAATCGCTAACATATCCGTTTATTATTATGTTCTCTCTCCCATTTGCTTTCAGTGGCGTGTTGATGGCACTATTCTTTACTCAAAGCACACTTAGTGTGATGAGTTTGTTAGGTGCGATTATGTTAATTGGTATTGTTGTTAAAAATGGTATTGTGTTAATTGACTACATAACACTATGCCGTGAACGTGGACTTTCTATTATTGCTTCAGTTATAGCATCAGGAAAAAGCCGTTTACGTCCAGTACTTATGACTACTGCAACAACTGTATTAGGGATGATTCCTATGGCAGTTAGTACGGGGCAAGGTGCAGAGATGTGGAGACCTATGGCAATTGCAGTTATTGGTGGGTTAACAGTATCAACTATTTTGACATTGATACTGATTCCAACTTTATACTGTGTTTTTGCAGGCACTGGAATTAAACATCAACGTAAACTATTGCGTCAAAATAATGAAATGAGTAGTTATTTTAAAGGTGTGAATCAATAACAGTTACAACTAATCTAAGAAAGAATGAAATCAATATTAATAACTTTTGATCAAGCTCACTACGAGAGAATTATTACTACATTAGATAGACTGAATTGTAGAGGATTTACGTATTGGGAAAGAGTACAGGGTAGAGGATCTAAAACTGGTGATCCACATTTTGGCAGTCATGCTTGGCCTTCTATGTGTTCTGCAATTTTAGCAGTAGTTGAAGATGATCGAGTAGATCCAATTTTAACTGTATTGAAAAGAATGGATGAAGATAAAGATAAGTTAGGTTTACGAGCATTTGTTACAAATGTAGAGCAAGCCATTTAATTTATACTACCATGATTAGTAAGGGGAAAACTCATTAATTTGAGTTTTCCCCTTATTATTTTTCTATAATATCTATCTTTGCTGTGTTTTACAGAAAACATGATGAAATTATAAACATGAAAGATTACTTGAAAAGTGTTGTGTTACTTACGTTTATAGTACTCCTTGCTTTATTAGGACTTCATTTCTTACCCAAGATATCAATGTTTGGTATAGAGTTAAAAGAAGTTGATATGTTGGCAGATGTGAGAGTTGGAATAAATCAACGAGATTTAGATGTTGACGATGCTACCGTTGATAGCACTGCTTTATATTCGAAATTAGATACAACAAATTTATCCCTACTTCAAGACTCTTTAGAAGTAGTGGCCATTCCTGCTGATACTATCAAATTATCGGCTAAAGAAGATTATTATCTTAATACAAAAAGAATATCAAGATCTGAGCGTGTTGATAG
>JASLDF010000198.1 GCA_030151635.1 Bacteroides sp.
AGGGCATTCGTGTGAATTTATTAATGTTTATATAAATGGACATAAAGCTGGTTATCTTCCATTATACCCAGCGCGTGTAGGTATTCTTAAGGATATAGATAGGATTGGAATGAAGGATACTCGATTGAATGAGCTATTTGAGAAAGAGGAGTTTCCTCGTTTGTCGAAATTATTTAATGGAATAGTTTCAAGATTTTAAATCACAGATTTCTCTATATTTGAATATACATTAAAAGGTCCATGCTTAATATAGCATGGACCTTTTTTGTTTTGAAAGAGCTTGATATAAATATCTATTCTATTACATAGTTTATAATGAAATAGAGCATATACCTGAAATCAGATATACGCTCTATTAATAATTAAAAAACTTTTCTAAGTGTTATTTCTTTGAATTAATACCATTAAATTCTGCTTGATCAATTAGATATGCAAGCATATTCCCAATTATCGGAGAGTTATATACAAGACCAGGCTCAGTGTATCTAGCTCTATTAGTATCATTTTTATTCCAATCTTTAAAACCATATTTTTTAGGAACTGGTTTATAAGTATCTTTCTCTAAATCAAATGGATAAGATTCTATATCATTGTTTTGTACATCAGTAATCTCATTATTATTGCTTATAAAATCTTCATTTCCAATAAAGATTAGGTTATAGTCTGTATGTCTAAACATACTCACTCCTCTTGAAGCTTTATCTTCATCCAGTCCGTATGCAACGTTATCACTATAGATGATAATATCATTTTCAGGTAAACCTTTCACAGAAATAACTTTCGTTCCTTTATCACCTCCCCAGTTTTTACCATTAAGATTTCCAAAAGGTCCATTATAAATTGGGTCAGATTTAATAATTGATAGGTTGTAACTGTTGTATTTTCGAGGCTCAAACTTTGCGGCCAAAATGTCTTTAACCCTGAAGTCATCCTTAGCTTGGTCATCATCTAAATTATACATTCCTTGAAAAACGCGTTTGATTGCATTAGCATTACTTTGTAAATAGAGAACAGAACCACCTTGAATTAAATACTCAGCCACTTTCTTAGCTCTTGGGGTACTTAGTGTTAGTGTTCCTCCTAGTATCATAATATCGGGAGTTGCTCCAAAACGAGTGCCATCAATAATATCTTCAATTCCTCTGGTAGATGGTTTTTTAACAAATCTAAATACGCTTTTATTGTTAGCTTGAATGTATGCTCCAATACTTTTTTCGTTCATATCTTCATCTAGATCGTTAAGTTCTGGTACCTTAATGGTTGAGTAATCTTCTAATCCAAAGTTATGTTTAGATGTTCTGAAAAGTGAAGGTATAGTTGGTGCACCTTTACCTTTACTTGATTCTTGTGCATTTAAAAGGTTACCTTTTCTTTGCGTTGATATTGATGTGGAATTTTCGATTGCTACTATAAATTTAGGTGAGTACGCCATATTGATTCTCACGGGGAAGGTAGCAGGGAACTTACTGTTAGTTTTAATGTTGAATATTTTAGATTCCTTACTTTTTGGTGTGCCACTACCAATAAGTTTGACTTCAGCATAATAAAGGTTTGAACTTGGATCCAATTTAGATTCAAATTTACCATTTCCTCTGAAGCTGATATAGTCAATTTCTTCTGTGTAAAGTTCAAAATAGCTACCTGTGAGGTCTTTATTTGACTCAACAGTTAAAACAATATTGTTTTTATCAGTTAATGTTGTATTAACTTGGTATAACCCATTTACTATCATTTTTTCTGCAACTATAGTATATTCTGGAGCAGGGAAAGGTTGTTCCACTTCAATTGTAAACGATTCTTCGCCTCTAGTAATAACTAATTTGTCAATAATAGGTTCGTGACTAGTGTTAAGCATTTTAGTTTTAAGAATAATCTTGTGATTAACCTTGTCTAAACTAATTTCAAATGCATTTTTATTTTCAGTCCACTTAAATTCTTTGGCAAAGTCGTCTAATTGTTGGTCTGTTAAGTTAGTTTGAAAATCAATTTCTTTAATTTGATTTTCTTCTTCGTTATCAAATTTAATATTGTTGGTATTTAGACCAAAATATAAACTTCCAGAAACAAAACCATAGTTTATGTTTTGGTCCCAAACAAGGATCTCGGTTTCTATGTTCGAGGCTCCAGAATTAGCTGCTTCCTCTACAGATTTACTACCATCCCCACTGACATCGGATACCGTTACGATGTATCTGTGATTTCTTAGTATTTCAATAAGCTCTAACTCTCCATTATCATTTTTCTTGTGAAAGTTTATTTTGTAAAAGCTTTCTTTACCACCTTCAACTTTAATTTTAACTACCAAACAAACGTTTTCTTTGTAGTTTGATGATACTTCTTGTTCAGCTATAAGTGCAATGCCAGACTTTCCTATAAATAGACTTGGGTCTGTATAATTAATTATAATAGGTTCTAATTTTTCTACGTCAGAAGGTACTGATGCCTTAGTTATTGTATTTCCGACAAAGTCTTCTATAGGTGCTATAAATCCTTTATTGTTTGATCTATAGATGTATGCTTCAGTAATAGTAAAGTCAGAAGAGCTCTCATCCGACTTGTTTTGGATCAAATCGATTCTTGCTAGTGATCTTAACATTTTAACATTAAGTTTATTATCCTCACTTTCACTTTTCGTAGCGTCATCTAAATTCAAATTTTTAATAGCACCCCACATTGGAATTTTTTTAGCATTCTCAATGTCCCATTTTGTATCTATCGTGAAAGTATTTCTTTTCAGGAAATCATCTATAGATTCATTCTCATCAGGTGTACTAATTTCGCTGTTTGCAAAGAAGTGTAAATCAACTTCAGTGCCAACTTTCTCAGGAACACTAATGACGATCTTATATTTTTTATTTTCGCTATTAGGTATTTCTTTAGAATTTAGAACATTTACTTTGCAATCTTCTAAGAAGTTATTGTCTTTAAATAACAATACTTTAAGCGTTGCTAAATCTATTGCAGCTGTCTGGCTTTCATTCATAGATCTAGTAACTTGTTTATTTGCTTCTGGTATGTTGATTAGTACCTCTAACGTTTTTTTGCTGTTTGAGATACCTGTATTGATATTTTGATTAAAGTCATCATTAACACAGGAGCTGGTTAATATGATAAGCAGTATAATGCTTAAAACATTACGAAATGTATATATTGTTTTCATAGTTTTTATCTTTTTATAATGTTTCCATACTCAACTGTAAATATTGCCCATTCTAAGATATTAGCAAATAGTAGCGAGTTGTTTAATAGGAATAGAGGCTTGTCAACATCACGTACAATTGGTTTTGGTACTTGATTAGGTGTATTCTTTATACTACCGTCAGCATTGAAGTCCCAGCTCGATATATTTAAGAAATCACCATCACTAATGCACATAAAAGCATGTTCTATATCTGTAAATATAGTGTTGGCGAAATCTTTTCTAAGGTTCACATTTAAAATACCAAATGGTAAATTACCAGAGTACTTCATTATTCTATCATATTTGAGCGCATCAGTCTGCACAGCTGATGCTGTTCGGTTTAACTTAAAGTGTAGTCCACCAATGTTCATAAATGAGCCATTGGAAATATAATCTACATCAAGTGTTGGAATAACAAAACGATATTTATAATCATTGTTTTTTTCTACAGCTGAAATAAATACAGGGGTCTGATCTAGAACCTTGATAACACTACTTAGAGGTTTGTTTTTATATTCATCTGTAAGGACATCTAGTTCTTTTAAAATAAACCCTACTTCGGAATCGCTACTCATATAAATAACAGGGTTGAATCCACCATAGCTATTTCTTACAGTCATGAAGCCTTTAAGTATTCTGGCTTTATTTTCATCTATAGTATACCCTTTACCTATGATAATAATATCTGGTTTTTTAGAACTTATTTCAAAGTTTAAGTCACTATTGTTTGATTCTAAAAATATAATGCCTTCAGATTGCACAGGTGCAGTTGGTTTTGTAATGCCAAAATTATCTTCACTAATTAATTTTTTAAAGCCAACATTAGCGTTTAACTCTCCACCATTCGTTAACAGTAATATTGTTTTCTGAGTATATGCAACCGGTATTTTAACTGTTAAGAAGGTAGGTTCATCACAGTCTGTATTAATAGTAAGGTAAAAATCTTTAGGGTTTATGATTGTACCTTGTATGTCAATTGTAAAATCTTCATAGTATCTATTGCCTTCTTGTGTCATATTACCGAATCGGCCATCATAATTGATGTAAATCCCATTAGTTTCTTCTGCCTTCAGATTAAAACTCATGTTTGGTTTTATACGTTCCGTTGCATATAGACGTACCTTTATTGTATGCTTATTTGCTTGTAGAGGTTTAGCCACAGTGTATACTCCATTCAATTCATAATGTTCTTTTCGAGGAGAGATAATGAATTGAGCAGTCTCATATCTTTGTTTAACGTCAATTTCGAATGACTGTTTTAGTAGTGTAATACTAAGTTTGTCTTCTATGTAGTTATCTGTGTCATTTAGTAACTGGGTGGTTATTTTAATCTTGCGTTTGGGAAAGTCAACTTCCGATCTAAAATAACTATCAGAGTGCGCAAAGTCTATTTTTAGAAACTTCTGTATTTGAGAAAGATTGAAATTAGTAGAGAATTCAATTTCTTTTGTGTCATTTTCAAGATAACTAAAAGTTATTCCTTCATTTTTAAGTCTAAAGTAATATTCTCCATTTAAGTTGTCTCCCAAAATTTCATAATCCTCCCAATCAACCACATCCAAGTTTACACT
>JASLDF010000143.1 GCA_030151635.1 Bacteroides sp.
TAGATTTATTGCGAAATAAACGAGGATAGCATTGGGTTAAAATAAATATAAACAAACTCTATTATTACACCTTCCTAACAGGACTGAGTTCTCTTTGAAAGAAGTGCCAGTCTTCTTAGTAAGACAACTCATGCTTCATAGTAAGTAATAAAATTTAATACTATGGATAAACTAAAAGATATATTATAACCTATATGTATGGGCAAAAAAAAGGAGCAACGCCTTGCTCCAATCTTATTAACCTTAAATCTAATACTATGAAAAACACAATGTATATAACCTTCGCAGGCTGTATATATAAATAAAACACCGGTTTATATAAAAAGGTTCACAAGAACATAAAAAAAGTGGTAGTAATTTACATTACTACCACTTTACTATTTATAATATCGTTAAGATATTCAATTAATTACTCTTGATCAATCAAAATTTCAAGAAGTGTACAAGCTGCTTTAGCAACAGATGTACCAGGTCCAAAGATAGCAGCAACGCCAGCTTTGTAAAGGAAATCATAGTCTTGAGCTGGAATTACACCACCTGCAATAACAATGATATCTTCACGACCTAATTTCTTCAACTCAGCAATTACTTGAGGAACCAAAGTCTTATGACCAGCAGCTAATGAAGAAACACCTAAGATGTGTACGTCATTTTCTACAGCGTCACGAGCAGATTCCGCAGGAGTTTGGAACAAAGGTCCCATATCCACGTCGAAACCACAGTCAGCATAACCAGTTGCTACAACTTTAGCACCACGGTCGTGACCATCTTGACCCATTTTAGCAATCATGATACGAGGTTGACGACCTTCTTTCTTCGCAAATTTCTCAGCTAGTTCACAAGCTTTCAAGAAATCTTTATCTTTCTTACTTTCTGATGAATACACGCCTGAAATAGTTTTAATTTGAGCTTTGTAACGACCTACAATCACTTCACAAGCATCAGAGATTTCTCCCAATGTTGCTCTAAGACTAGCCGCTTTAATAGCTAATGCCAATAAGTTACCATCTTCAGCTTTTACACAAGCAGTTAATTCTTCAAGTGCAGCTTTCACTTTAGCCTCATCACGTTTAGATTTCAATTCATCTAATTGACGAACTTGGTCAACGCGAACAGCAGTGTTATCAATTTCAAGAATATCGATTGGATCTTCTTTCTCTAGTTTGTATTTATTAACACCGATAATAGTTTGTTTACCAGAGTCAATACGAGCTTGAGCACGTGCAGCAGCTTCCTCAATTCTCATTTTTGGAATACCTGTTTCAATCGCTTTAGCCATACCACCAAGTTTTTCAACTTCTTGAATATGTTCCCAAGCTTTTTGTGCAATCTCGTTAGTCAATGTTTCTACATAGTAAGAACCAGCCCAAGGGTCGATGTGCTTACAAACATTTGTTTCTGTTTGGATGTAGATTTGAGTATTACGTGCAATACGAGCAGAGAAGTCTGTTGGAAGTGCAATAGCCTCATCTAACGCATTAGTGTGTAATGATTGAGTATGACCCAATACAGCAGCCATAGCCTCGATACAAGTACGACCTACGTTGTTATATGGATCTTGCTCTGTCAATGACCAACCTGAAGTTTGAGAGTGAGTTCTCAATGCTAAAGACTTGTTGTTTTTAGGATTGAATTGGCTCACGATCTTAGACCAAAGCATACGAGCAGCTCTCATCTTAGCAATCTCCATGAAGTGGTTTGTACCAATTGCCCAGAAGAAAGATAGACGTGGAGCGAAAGCATCGATATCGATACCTGCAGCAATACCAGCTCTAATGTACTCAAGACCATCAGCTAAAGTATAAGCTAACTCAATATCAGGAGTCGCACCAGCTTCTTGCATGTGGTATCCAGAAATAGAGATAGAGTTAAACTTAGGCATGTTTTGAGAAGTGTACTCAAAGATATCAGAAATGATCTTCATTGAGAATTTAGGTGGGTAAATATAAGTATTACGAACCATGAATTCTTTCAAAATATCATTTTGAATTGTACCTGCCATCTCTTCTAATTTAGCGCCTTGTTCAAGACCTGCATTGATATAGAAAGCAAGAATAGGAAGTACAGCACCATTCATTGTCATTGATACAGACATCTTATTCAATGGGATACCATCGAAAAGAGTTTTCATGTTATCAAGAGAACAAATAGATACACCAGCCTTACCAACATCACCAACAACACGTTCGTTGTTTGGGTCATAACCTCTATGGGTTGGAAGGTCAAATGCTACTGAAAGTCCTTTTTGACCAGCAGCTAAGTTTCTACGGTAGAAAGCATTTGATTCTTCTGCAGTAGAGAAACCAGCATATTGACGAATAGTCCAAGGTCTGAAAGCATACATCATTGAGTATGGTCCACGTAAGAATGGAGGAATACCTGCAGCAAAATGTAAATGCTCCATATCTTCCAAGTCTTCTTTTGTATACGCAGGCTTAACATTGATGTGTTCTGGAGTTTCCCAGTCAGCCTTAATTTTATTTTGTTTCTGCCAATCCAAGCCATCATTAGCGTGAATCGCAGCGTAAATATCTAGATTTTTAAAATTTGGTTTCATATCTGTCTTACTTCAAGAGTTTAGCATTAAATTCCTTAAGAGTCTCTAATACGTTTACGCGTACGTGAACGAAATGCTCAATGCCCTTAGCTTTAAGATCATCCATACATGCAGGAGAACCGGCAACAACAAATTCTGCTCTACCGTTAATTTCCTTGAATGTTGGTTCAGCATATTCTGCATACTCGTCGTCACTAGAGCATAAAACAATGATATCAGCCTTAGCATCTAAAGCAGCTTTGACCCCTTCTTCAATTGTTTTGAATCCTAAGTTATCAACAACTTGGTATCCAGCACAAGCAAAGAAGTTACAAGCGAATTGAGCTCTAGCTTGACGCATAACTAAATTACCAATTGTAAGCATGTATGCTTTTGGACGTTTGCCCGATAATTCAGTTTGAAGTCTTAGTTGCTCAAATTCTTCACCAGCTCTTTCAAACTGTAAAGTTTTGATTCCACTATTAGCATCTGCACAACCACAAGCATCAAAGTTAACTGGTCTTTTAACACCAGCCATCTCATTGAAGTTAGGGAATTGGTTTGTACCAAGTAATGTTTCACGACGAGTAGCAAGAGCTAATTGACGTTTTTTATGGCTTGCATTGATATCATCTTGTACAAGACCATCTTTTACTGATTTGTAGAAACCACCTTGTTCTAAAATTGCGATGAATTTAGCCCAAGCACCTTCTGCGATAGAATTTGTTACAGTTTCAATGTAGTATGAACCACCAGCAGGGTCAACAACTTTGTCGAAGTGAGATTCTTCTTTCAATAGTAATTGTTGGTTTCTAGCAATTCTTTCAGAGAAATCTGTTGAATCTTGGTATGTTAAATCAAAAGGAAGAACTGTTAATGAGTCAACGCCAGCAAGACCAGCACTCATGGCTTCAGTTTGAGTACGAAGCATATTAACATAATCATCGTATAGAGATAGGTTGAATTTAGCTGTTTCTGCATGAACTCTCATTTTAGAAGCACATCTACATTCACCATTCGCTCCTTGATTATCACAGTCATGATTACAAGTTGGGTTGTACGCTGCCACGATATTAGCCCAAAGTAAACGAGCTGCACGGAATTTACCGATTTCCAAGAAGTAGTCTGAACTTACACCAAAATCAAATTTGATTCTTTTCGCAACTACTGCAGCAGGAACACCCGCAGCTGTAAGTTGTTCTAGGTATTCGTTACCCCATGCAAGAGCATAACCTAATTCTTGAACGATGTAAGAACCAGCATTTTTCAAAGAAGTAGCTGAAACGATCAATACTCTAAAACGTGGAAGAGATTGAACTGCATCAATAAGTGCTTTAGCTGTTTCAATGAAATCGCCTTTTTCCTTGCCTTTTGTAAGCATTTTGTTGAAGAAATCGAAATCGAAAGAACCAAATAGTTTTTTCACATCGTATTTTTTCTTTTCAACATAAGCTGCAAACAATTTTGCAAGACTTACTACGTGTCCTTGACAAGTTGAGAAGTTTAGTTCAACAGCATCTGCAACGATACCGTCAAGCAACAAATCAAATAGCTTGTCGTTAATGTCTTTAGAATCAATTTTAAATGATAATGATTCTACCCCTTTATTTAGAAGATCCAAAGCTTTTTTATTAGCTTCCTTGATATCTTTAACAACGATATCTTGACGAACAAGCCAAGCATTTGAATTCTTCTTAGTTCCTCTTACGTAAGGAAACTCACCTGGAAGAGCATCGATTAATTTCGACTCTTTAATGTCTTCCATAGTGTAAAATGGCTGAAGGTTAAAGCCTTCATTTGTACGCCACACTAATCTTTTTTCGAAGTCAGCACCTTTCAAATCTACTGCCACTTTACTCATCCATTCCTCTGTGGAAACGGCTGGGAAATTTGAAAAAAGACGCTCTCTTTTATCTGCCATAGTCTATTAAATTTTAGATAATAAAAGTATCAACTACTTTTAACAACTAGATAACTAATTATTAACTTTAGGTAAGCAAATATAGTAAAAGTGATATAGAAAAAGGAGGAAAATCATAAAAGATATTATAAAAAGGTGCAATCACCCCTATAAACATTCGAGATTTCAATTATTTACTTGATATCAAAGGGGGACTACACCATTTTAAGAAACTTCTTGAGAGCCAAATTAATTCACTTAATTAACTTTCCTTCTCATAATCAAACAAATCATCACCTTGATGATTAATGGATTCTGATTCTTCACGCTCGACAATAACATTACTCTTTTTAGGATAAAGAATAAACCGAACTGAACGATCATAACTGAAGTAATTCCACATCCAATCAATCAAAACAAAGAGTTTATTACGAACACCTAAAATAGATTTTAAATGAACCACAAGCCACATAAACCAAGCTAATCGCCCACCAATTTTTACTTTTCCAAGATCTGCAACAGCTTTTTTACGGCCAATCGTCGCCATTGAACCTAAATTGCGATATACGAAAGGCTTAAGAGGTTTACCACGCTCAATATTATTTATATTTCCAGCTAAATTACGGGCCTGTTGTATGGCAACTTGAGCCAATTGAGGGTGTCCTCCTGAATGCTTAGCATCTCCATCGGGCATGATAGATTGATCTCCAATGCAGAACACCCCATCTAAGCTTTTCACAGCATTATATTCATCCACAATAATACGCCTACCTCGTCCTAATAAACCTCCATCTATGTGTTTGATTTCAGTAGCACAAACACCACTAACCCAAATCAATGACCGAGTACGAATTTCTTCTCCCGTATTCAGTTTAGCGATGTTATTATCATAATCGACCATGCGTGTTTGTAACATAATCTTAACACCCATTTTCTCCAAATACTTTTTTGCATTACTTGATGCTTTATCAGACATCGCAGCCAAAAGATGCTCCGACCCTTCAACCAGAATAATCTGCAAGCTATTCGGATCTAAATCGGGGTAATCTTTAGGAAAGACAAATCGCTTCATCTCTGCAATTGCACCCGCAATCTCCACTCCAGTAGCACCTCCACCAACAATAACAACTTTCAACAATTCCTCTCGTTCTTCTTGGGTAGCACAAGTCAAAGCTCGTTCAAAATTGGATAATAACGTATTTCTTAAGCCAAGTGCCTCTTGCATATTCTTCATTGGAATAGATTTTTTCTCGAGATTCTCATTGCCGAAAAAATTCGAAGTTGAACCCGCTGCTAAGATTAAATAATCGTACTCTACCTTGCCTATTGAAGTTTGAATTACTTTTTTATCGGCATTGATAGCTCTAACTTCTGCCATCCGATAATAGAAATTCTTTTGCTTCTGAAATAGCTTTCTAAAAGGGAAAGAAATAGAGCTTGACTCTAAACCAGCGGTAGCAACTTGATAAATGAGGGGTAAAAACTGATGATAGTTATTTTTATCTATTAATACGACTTGTAAGTTTTGCTTGTTTAGCCTTTTCACAAGTTCAAGACCTGCGAAACCACCACCCACTACAACAACTCGTTTCTGTTTACTTTTGGGGATATTTGCACTCATAGGCTTATTTTATTAAAATCAATAACACATCCATCCATTTTAAGATAGACTCATATAGAATAAACAAGCCAAAACTGTTTTTGATTAGTAATACGTCCACTTATATCGCACATCTTGATATAGAACAAAAAAAAGTGGATTTAAACCTCTGTTCAAATCCACCTCTTTATATATTATGGTATATAAAATATATCAATCTTCAATATCAAACCTTTTTTTAATAAAGTCTATGATAAAATCGGCTGTACCATCAATTCCAAATAAACTAGAATTGATACACAAGTCATAAGTCTTAGCTGCTCCCCATGTTTTGTAACTGTAGTAGTTATAAAACTGCGCACGTCCCTTATCCGTTTTAATACTCATGTCTTCAGCATCTTCTTTCGAGATACCATGACGTTGACATAGACGATCTAAACGTTCTTCCTTAGGACACGAGATGAATATACTAACAGCATCTGGATTATTACGCAAAACATAATCTGCACAACGCCCTACAAAGATACACGATTGCTTACTCGCCAAATCTTTAATTACATCGCTTTGGATTTTAAATAAAGAATCATTACTCATGTAATTCACATTAGAGTATCCACTATCTACAAAAGGATAATGCATAGAAAAGAACGACCCTAAAATGCCTTGATTTGCTTTTTCGTCGGCTTTTTCAAAACAATCTTTACTTAATCCACTCTCTTTAGAAGCTAGATCAATCAAGTTTTTATCAAAGAATGCGATATTTAATTTCTCTGCAATTCTTTTTCCTACCTCACGTCCGCCACTACCTAATTGGCGACCAATGTTAATGATAATATGTTTTTTCATCGCGAGTTAATATTTAAGTCAATATTTTATTATTGTATTGTTTGTTTCTTGAATGTTCTAAATTGAACCCATAACATAATTGCCGCTGTTGTTGCTGCAAGAAAATCTGATATTGGCATACTTGCCCAAACACCGACAGGTCCGTATAATTTAGGCAATAAATACAACATAGGCAATAAATAAATGAGCTGTCTGGTTAAAGATAAAAATATTGCTCTACTTGCAAGCCCAATACTTTGGAAAAAGTTAGAAACTACCATCTGAAAGCCCACGGTAATAAACGATATGGTTGATATTCTCAGTCCTTCCGAAGCCAATTCTATAATCACTTTATCTGAAGTGAAAATAGAGGCAATAAATTCAGGTATTAAATTAGCACAGAGAAATCCAACCAAAGTAACCCCAACTGCACAAACAATGGTCAAAAACAACACTCGTTTTACACGATCATAGTTTTGAGCTCCGAAATTATATCCAGCAATCGGTTGCATACCTTGATTTAATCCCATAACAATCATCAGAAACAAGAAAACGACCCGATTAACCACTCCATAAGCTGCAATGTAATAGTCACCTAGTTCTGCACCATACTTAGCCAAACTTTTATTAATGAAAAGAACAATAAAACATGCCGTAGCATTCATCAAAAAGGGTGACATACCAACAGCAAAAATCTCTTTGACAATTTTAGTACGTAACTTATAGGTTCCTTTTTTAAAGTGGATAAGTCGATCTTTATTTGAGAAGAAATAAAATTGCCAAGCCAAAGCCATTGCCTGAGCTAAAACTGTTGCGGCGGCAGCACCTTTAATTCCCCATCCAAAACCAAAGATAAAGACCACATCTAGAATCGTATTGATAATCACTGTAAAGATGGTAGCAATCATCGCCATATTAGGATGTCCACTAGCACGTAGAACCGCATTCAATCCAAAATAGAAATGGGTTACAACATTCCCAAGAAGAATGATTTCCATATAATCTCGAGCATACGGCATAGTTGCAGGACTGGCTCCAAATATTTCTAAAATAGGGTCTAGAAAAATCCATGCCACAACCGAAAACAAAATACCAATAACAGTATTCAATGTTACCACGTTACCTAAAACATCTTGTGCTGTTTTATAGTCTTTTTGTCCCAACTTAACCGATATCATTGTTGATGCACCAATACCAACTAAAGCACCGAATGCTGCAGCAATATTCATAAAAGGGAAAGTTACCGATAAGCCAGCAAGCGCCAAGTGTCCAATTTGTTGAACAGATCCAGAAGCATCGACAATAGTTGCATCTTGAAAAGCCCTACCTATACATATAGTATCAATCATGTTATACAAAGCCGAAGCCGTCATTGCTATAATGGCAGGTATCGAGTATTGTCGCATCAATTTACCTATATCTTCATATCCAAGCTTTAAAGGAGCACCACTAGTTGTCATAAATTTATCTTTTATTTGAGTTAGCAAAATTACAGAAAGTAAAACGCTTAACAAGCTCAAATAGAAAGTTTAAGTTAATATTTAATGGTTTATAAACGAAAACTTACATTTATTAAATAGTTTAGGCAGATATTCCCTAACCTTTAAAAAGATACAAATTGGGGATATTTTCAACATTCTAAAAAAACTTTCGTACTTTTGTTTTTGAAAGAACAGTAAATATAAAATAAAATGAATATTTTAGAACTTAGTGAACAAGAAATAATTAGACGAAATAGTCTAACAGAGCTAAGGGCAATGGGTATTGAGCCTTATCCTGCGGCTGAGTTTGATGTTAATGCATTCTCTACTGATATTGTGAAGCAATTCAAGGAAGACCAAGAAGAGCCAACAAAAGTAAGAATAGCAGGAAGAATGATGAGCCGCCGTGTAATGGGTAAAGCCTCTTTTATGGAACTTCAAGATACAAAAGGACGTATCCAAGTTTACATTACTCGTGACGACATCTGTCCAGAAGATGATAAATCGCTATATAACACTGTATTTAAAAAACTTTTAGACCTAGGAGACTTCGTAGGTATTGAAGGATTTGTTTTCCGTACTCAAATGGGAGAAATCAGTGTACATGCTCAAAAACTTACTGTTCTATCTAAATCAATAAAACCTCTTCCTATTGTTAAACAAAAAGATGGTGTTACCTACGACTCTTTTGATGACCCCGAAATGCGTTATCGCCGTAGATATGTTGACTTAGCAGTAAATGATGGCATCAGAGATATATTTATCAAAAGAACAAATATATATAAATCAATGCGTAACTTCTTTGACTCAAGAGGTTACATGGAAGTTGAAACTCCTGTATTACAATCAATTCCCGGTGGAGCTTCGGCAAGACCATTTATGACTCACCACAATGCACTAGATATTCCTTTATATCTTCGTATTGCTAACGAACTTTATCTTAAACGATTGATTGTTGGTGGTTTTGATGGTGTATATGAATTCTCTAAAAACTTCCGTAACGAAGGCATGGACAGAACGCACAACCCTGAGTTTACTGCCATGGAGATTTATGTAGCATACAAAGACTACAATTGGATGATGGCATTTACAGAGCAAATGATTGAGAAAATCTGTTTGGATGTAAATGGTACTACAGATGTAAAAGTTGGTAAAAATATCATCAGCTTTAAAGCACCATTCAAACGTGTAACCATGTTAGACTCAATCAAAGAGTTTACAGGTCACGATCTTAATGGAAAATCGGAAGCCGAAATACGTGACATCTGCCACATTTTAAAGATGGAAGTAGATGAAACAATGGGTAAAGGAAAACTTATTGACGAAATCTTTGGTGACTTCTGTGAAGGTAATTACATCCAACCAACCTACATTACAGATTATCCTATCGAAATGTCTCCATTGACTAAAAAACACAGAACAAACCCTGAATTAACAGAACGTTTTGAACTTATGGTTAATGGTAAAGAGTTATGTAATGCATATTCGGAACTTAATGACCCTATCGATCAACTTGAACGTTTCCAGGACCAACTTAAACTAAGTGAAAAAGGAGATGATGAAGCGATGTTTATTGATATGGACTTCGTTCGTGCACTTGAATATGGTATGCCTCCTACATCTGGTATGGGAATTGGTATGGACCGATTAGTTATGTTACTGACAGGTCAAGAAGCAATACAAGAAGTTCTTTTCTTCCCTCAAATGAGACCAGAAAAGAAAATTGAAAAAGATGCTCCTAAAGATTATATCGCATTAGGAATTCCTGAAGATTGGGTTGCAGTAGTTCAAAAAGCTGGCTACAATCACGTTAAAGACATGAAAGATGTTAACCCTCAAAAGCTTCACCAAGAAATTTGCGGTTTGAATAAAAAGCACAAATTGGAATTAGCAAATCCAACAGTAGACACTGTTGCTGAGTGGATTAACAAAATTAACTAATATAGCACTACTCAAACGTGAAGTGAGGATATACACATCATCACTTCACGTTTTTATATATCACATATGGAAAAACTTGGTAGGATTGCAATCATAGGAGGTGGAAGTTGGGCTACAGCCATCGCTAAAATGGTTCTAGAAAAAGAAGTTCAAATCGATTGGTACATGCACCGTCAAGATAGAATTGATGCATTTATCAACAAAGGCCACAACCCTGCATACCTAACAAATGTATCTTTTGACACAACTAAAATACGATTTAGCTCGAATATTAATCAATGTGTTGAAAATGCAGATACAATTATATTCGCTACCCCATCACCTTATCTCGTAGACGAACTATCGAAACTAAACACTTCTCTTTCAAATAAAACAATCGTAACGGCAATTAAAGGTATTATCCCTGAAGGTAATTTATTAATCTCCGACTTTTTTAATCAAAAGTACAATATCGCTGAAGACGATATTATTGCAATTGCAGGACCTTGCCATGCAGAAGAGGTTGCAAAAGGGAACCTTTCATACCTTACTGTTTCAAGTACAAGTGCAGAGAGAGCTGAATCTGTAGCAGCACTTCTTCGCAACGATTACATTCGGGTAACTACTAATAAAGACATTGACGGAGTGGAATACAGCTCTGTTCTTAAAAATGTATATGCCATTGCATCTGGCATTTACAACGGATTGGAATATGGAGACAACTTCCAATCAGTATTCTTCTCTAACGCAATACAAGAGATTGAAAGATTCTTAAATACAGCATTCAAGATGAACAGAAATGTTTGTGAATCTGTTTATTTAGGTGATTTGTTAGTAACAGGCTACTCTAAATATAGTAGAAACAGAACTTTCGGCTTTGCTGTAGGAACTGGCTATTCAATTAAAGAGGCTCAAGACAAAATGGGTATGATTGCCGAAGGCTATTTTGCTACTAAGTGTATCTACGAAATCAATCTAAAATACAAAGTTAGCATGCCAATTTTAGAGGCTGTTTATGCAGTTCTTTATAACGGTAAGAATGCCAAAGAGACAATGCTAGAACTAACTACAAAACTAAAATAATATTATAAAATTCAAGATATGGTTATCAGTTTAGACATAAAAAAAACATTTAACTTTATTTCTAAAGAATCAGTTTATGCTTACGAAGACAAAGTAAAGAAGGCATATGACGCTTTGGAAAACGGTACAGGTGAAGGTAATGATTACCTAGGTTGGTTACATCTTGCTAGCCAAACAACAAAAGAACACCTAGAAGATATTAAATCTACTGCACAAGTATTAAAAGACAACTGCGACGTAGTTGTTGTTGCTGGTATTGGCGGTAGCTATCTAGGTGCTAGAGCTGTAATCGAAGCACTTTCAAATAGCTTTGATAACTTTATTGAAAACAAAAAGAACCCAATGATCTTGTACGCAGGACACAATATTTCTGAAGACTATCTTCACGAATTATTAGAGTTTTTGAAGGACAAGAGATTTGGCGTCATCAATATTTCTAAATCAGGTACTACAACTGAAACTGCTCTTGCGTTCCGTCTTCTTAAAAGACAATGTGAAGAATTAAGGGGCAAAGCAATTGCTAAAAAAGTGATTGTTGCAATTACAGATGCTAAGAAAGGTGCTGCTAGACTTACCGCAGATAAAGAAGGTTACAAATCATTTATTATCCCTGATAATGTAGGTGGTAGATACTCAGTACTCACTCCAGTAGGTTTACTTCCAATTGCTGTTGCAGGATTCAATATTGATGAATTAATTGCAGGTGCTATTGAAATGGAAAAAACTTGTGGTAGTAAAACTCCTTTCGAGCAAAACCCTGCAGCTTTATATGCTGCAACTCGTAACGAGCTTTACAAACAAGGTAAAACTACAGAAATCATGGCTAACTTCACTCCAAAACTTCACTATGTGAACGAATGGTGGAAACAGCTTTATGGAGAATCTGAAGGTAAAGACAACAAAGGTATTTTCCCTGCAGCAGTTGATTTTACAACAGACCTTCACTCAATGGGTCAATGGATTCAAGAAGGTGAACGTTCAATCTTTGAAACTGTAATCTCTGTAGAACGTGTTAATCATGAATTACGTGTTCCAGAAGACGAAGAGAACTTAGATGGCCTTAATTACCTAGCAGGCAAACGCGTTGACGAAGTTAATAAAATGGCTGAATTAGGAACTCAACTAGCACACGTTGATGGTGGTGTACCTAATATTAGACTTGTCTTGCCTAATTTAAGTGAAAAGAGCATTGGTCAAATGATCTACTTCTTTGAAGTTGCTTGTGGACTGAGTGGTTATATTTTAGGAGTAAATCCATTTAACCAACCAGGTGTAGAAGCATACAAAAGTAATATGTTTGCATTATTAAAGAAGCCAGGCTACGAAGAACAATCAAAAGCCATTCAAGCTAAACTTTAATCCCTTACATTTTAGTATATTTAAGCCAGCATACACAAAATGCTGGCTTAATTTATATAGCAAACTAACTAACACAATATATGTACCGCAAACAAATTACAGACTATCTCACGCAAAGCAAAACTTCACAACTTAAAATCAAGACTGTACTTTTTGATATGGACGGAGTCCTATTCGACTCAATGCCCTATCACGTAGAAGCATGGCAAAAGGTTATGAATAACCGTAATCTAGACATGACTAGAGAAGAGGTTTACATGAACGAAGGAAGAACAGGCAAAGGAACAATAAATCTAATTAGCCAGAGAGTCCTAAACCGTGAAGCTACTGAAGAAGAAATTCAAGAAATTTACGCAGAAAAAAGTAAGGAGTTTAATACTTTTCCTGAAGCTGAAAGAATGAGAGGTGCGTATAGCCTTTTACTTAAAATTAAGAGCCTTGGTGTCATCCCAATGGTTGTTACTGGTTCTGGACAAAAATCTTTGTTAGAAAAACTTGAAAAAAGCTTCCCCAATACATTCAAAGAAAATTTAATGGTCACTGCCTATGATGTAAAACATGGCAAACCAAACCCTGAGCCATATCTTATGGCACTTAAAAAAGGAGGATACAATCCTTCAGAAGCAATTGTTATTGAGAATGCTCCTCTAGGTGTTGAATCTGGTGTTGCTGCAGGAATCTTCACCATTGCCGTAAATACTGGGCCACTAGATAACAAGGTATTAGAAGATGCAGGTGCAAATATCGTATTTCCAACTATGCAAGCACTTGCAGATAGCTGGGATCTGCTCCAAAATGATATTTTATATTGTAACAAAAAGATGAATAAATAAACTCTACTTTTTTTAGACTTATTATTCACTTCGCTTCAATTTCTTCTCTTAATTGAAGCTTATCAAAATGACATCAAAAACTGTGTATAACTTAGTTTGCGTCAATTTAGAATATTACTTCTAAATACAAATTATTTGTGTAAGCCAACTTCGTCAATTCTAGTTTAACCTATTCACAGACTTTTAAAGAGACGGATTAATTCCAACAAAGAAAACAGGAATAGGCAAGCAGATGAATTCATTAGGGTTGAATCTTTATATAAAAAAACAACAGCGATTAGTAATTCTAAAATTACTAATCGCTGTTGTTTTTTATGTGACCCAGATGGGATTCAAACCCATGACCTTCAGAACCGGAATCTGACACTCTATTCAACTAAGCTACTGGGCCAATTGCAAATCAAAGTTAGGTATTTATAGTTATTTAAACAACAGAATAGGCATATTCTCCACTCCACACAAAGAAAATCAAAATGTAACTTTTTAACAACATTATCATCCTTTTTGATTAACAATACAATCTTACCAAATCTATACATGGTTATTAATCAATTAATAACTACCTTTGTGAACAAAATAATACATTACAATACATGAGCTATTTTATAAAACCAACTAACTATAAACCCATACTAGACCTAAAGCAAACTGAGCTCGGAATTAAACATATTAAGGATTTCTTCCAAATCAACTTGTCGTCAGAACTGCGTCTTAGACGTGTTACTGCACCTCTCTTTGTGCTAAAAGGCATGGGTATTAACGATGACTTAAACGGAGTTGAACGCCCTGTAAGCTTTCCCATTAAAGATTTAGGCGATGCACAAGCAGAGGTTGTTCAATCGCTTGCTAAATGGAAGCGTTTAACTCTCGCAGACTATGATATTGATCCTGGATACGGCATCTACACCGACATGAATGCAATCCGCTCTGATGAAGAGCTGGGAAATCTACACTCATTATATGTGGATCAATGGGACTGGGAGCGCGTAATCACTGAAGAAGAACGCAATGTTGAGTTTCTAATCGAAACCGTTGAGCGTATTTATGCTGCAATGATTCGTACCGAGTACATGGTGTATGAAAACTATCCTAGTATTAAACCCTACTTACCGGAGAAGATACACTTCATACACTCGGAAGAGTTGAGAGCTAAGTACCCTGATTTATCTCCAAAAGAGAGAGAAGATAGAATTACCGATGAGTTCGGTGCCGTTTTTATTATTGGCATTGGTTCCAAGCTTAGTGATGGCACTAAACATGATGGAAGGGCACCCGACTATGACGATTACACTACGATTGGCATAAATAATCTTCCTGGCTTAAATGGTGATTTACTTCTTTGGGATCGTGTATTAAATCGCGCCGTAGAATTCTCTTCAATGGGAATACGTGTAGACAGAGAAACTCTTTTAAAACAATTAAAAGAGTCAAATAGCGAATACAAA